>CACWWZ010000020.1 GCA_902764705.1 uncultured Prevotellaceae bacterium
AGCTGGAAGCTTTGGCTTTTCATCGAAGAACTGCATGAACCTGAGCCTGTTCTGTACGGCAATCTGCTGACTACAGCCCAGCATTTCGGCTATCGTCTCAGCGGAATACTGAGCCATGTCCCTGGCAAAAGCCTCTGCCTCATTCAAGAAACGAGGTGTTGATAGGCAAATGTCTGTTATAGACTTTAGTTTGTCATTGGACTTCGTCCCATGTTTCTCACGCTCGACAAAGCGAACAAGTTCACTTTGTTCTCGCTTAATCGAAACATTCATGATTTTTGCGGAAGCGAGTATTATCTGCATATGGCGCTATTTTATCGGGTCTGAACATTTGAGCTTCCCCGCCAAACGGGGATGCGGCGTAAGCCAAAGGGCAAAAAATGCACCGTCTGCTTGGCCTTACCCACCAAAGACAGGACTTCCTTGTAGTGGCTCTCGTCTGCTATGTACTTAATAAAGCTCATTTTTTATTTATGCTCAATCAAAACAGTTTCTTCCAAAGCCACAACACAGTTACGGCACCGACCACGCAAAAGACAAAGTTAGTGAGATAACCTTTGCCAAGAAGTTCAATGTTCAACAGATGGCTGATGAATGTACCAGCATAACTGCCTATGATGCCAATGATAAGATTCATGCAGCATCCTTTGCCTTCACCGCTCATAATGCGGTTGGCAACATAGCCAACAAGAATGCCTGTCAGTATTGGCCAAGCCGTAAAATCTGCAATATGTTCAAACATAATTATTTCATCTTTGTCATGTGATAGCCCATACGCTTCAGCTGCATGGCAGCTCCCATTAGGTAGAGCTGGTGCAGACAGACGACGTAGCCGTTGAAGGCCTCTTTTGTGCCAGGCTCCAGACGCTGGTGCATCAGGGCATTATAGACACGGGAGGCACACTCGCCAGTAACTTTCTCCAGAACAGTATAGTCTATGCCCTGCAGCAAAAGCACTTCCTCACGGATGTATTCATCCATGCTGTCATAGCCCCGCTTGTCGCGCATATAGGCATAGAGGTCTTCTATCTTTGAGTAGATCTCCCATTCCGTATCCCACATCTTGGCAACTGCCATACCGATATACATCATCCAGCCGAGGGATGCCGATGGGTAGTCCTGGAACTCCCTGATGCCATCGGGGATGTAAGCCTTGGCTATCTCTTCCCATTTATCTTCTACATCGGGACATTCCGGCAAACGCTCGTCCACTTCCTTCATCGACAGCAGGAACTGGTGAAGGTCTTTTCTCATTATCTCTTCAAAATTCTCCATATATCATCTATAACTTTTGCTCTAATCTCTCAACAGCCTGAGTAATATCCTCTCCAAACCGCTTGTGATCTCTCAGGAAATCAGTCCTGCCGTCGGATATGGCTTCATAGAGTTCCTGGCTCATATCGTCCACATAACTGCCAATGGCCAGCTCGATGTCATCCTTCTGCCAGTCGAGGGTAGAATGGATATAGACGTTCCGTTTCTGATGCAGGAAGCTATATGCGGTCTCTATGCTGTCCTTCGTAATCATTGGTCGTAGCCGATGGGACGGAATTGTTTCTGTTGTTCACTCCAGACGAACCCTCTCTTGTAGAGGTAGTCCTTGATATCTTTTGGTTCCTTATTAAAGGCATAGCATAGTGATTCCAGCGTGTCAAACTCCTCGTCACGAAGGAGCATATTTACGCTCGAAACCAATATGGCAGGGTCTTTTGGCAGGAAATCCATCGTTTTATATGCTTTTGCCCATTTCAAATGCTTCCTGCAGCTTGGCATGTCCCTCGATGGCTTTTGGTTCATTGACACCTCCGCAGAATAGAGTGCCAGCCAAACGGCTCTTGGGATAGCAGGCAATCCAACCGCCAAGACCAGTCTCGGCACGCTTTGGAGTTTCTGGATCATTATCAGCTGCTGTAGTCAGTAGATAGACATCGCGGAACTTGTAATCCCTTCCATACATGGCATTCATACGGTCTATGAGGGTCTTCATCTGTCCGCACATCTCGTAATAGTAGATGGGAGTAGCCCATACCACCACTTCAGCTTCCATCACCTTGGCCATGATGTCGTTCACATCATCCTTTAAGACACATTTACCCAGCTTATGGCAGCCCAGGCAACCCTTGCAGAACTGGATATTCATGTCTGAGAGTGAAATCTTCTCAACTTCGTTTCCAGCAGCCTTGGCTCCTTCCACGAACTTGTCAGCGAGCATGTCGCTGTTTGAACCATGACGAAGGCTCGTCGAAATAACTATTATTCTTTTCATGTGTATCTTATTTAATTTCTTCCAATTCACCTGTTTCGGAGTCGATGATAAACCCACGAACTACGATATCATTTGGCACAAGAGGGTGGGTCTTGATGGTCTCAACTGTCTTGCGGACGGATTCGGGGGTATCCTTAAAGCCCTCCAGCCAATGATCCAGGTTGATGCCGCACTTGCGGATGGTGTCAAGTGTCTCATCCGTCACGCCACGGGCAATCATTTCATGATGGAAGTGGTCATAACTCATGTGGCATGCTCCGCAATGCGAGTGAGCCACCACCATGATTTCCTTCACGCCCAGCTCATAGATAGCCACTATGAGGCTTCGCATAGCTGAGTCGAAGGCTGAAATCACCAGACCACCTGCGTTCTTGATGATCTTAGCATCACCGTTCTTCAACCCTAGAGCTGCAGGGAGCAGTTCGGTCAGTCTGGTGTCCATACACGACAGCACCGCCAACTTCTTATCGGGGTATTTATCGGTCAGATACTTCTCGTAGCCTTTCTGCGCCACGAACTCTTTATTGTAGGCAATAATCTGATCAATCATATGCATTCATTCTTTAAATTTACCTTTTGCCCAAAGTCTCCAGTATTTCCAGCCACCAGTAGTCCATAAGGCTAAGAAGATAAGAACTGGCTGGAAGAACAGTCGGATAAGACGCAGATTGTCGGTATTGAGGCCGAATGCGTCAATGTGGTTCACATACTGGTTGATATTGCCAGGGAAGATGGCTACATAAAAAAATGCCAGCAGAGCACCTGCGATTGCCCTTTTCTTCGCTACAAGGAAGATGATGCCAAGGCCAAAGGCTATTTCTACTACGCCGGATGCAAGTACGACAAAGTCAGTAAAGCCAGGACTGAACTGTAGCCATGTAGGCACTTGTGCTACAAACTCCTGACGGTTGAACGTCAGATGACTAAAACCTGCATAGGTCATAAATGCTCCTAACAGCAGGCGGAAGATTAGTTTTACGTACTTCATATTATTGGTTCTTTTTCAAATAATCGAATAATTCAATTGTTCCTGCGTCGTTTCTGACATCAAGAGTAGGAACATACTCTTCCATTCTTGTAGTGCCAGTGGCTTTATCGACGTAGAAATTGACGAATGCCCCTGTATAACTGCGGAAAACCACCTGATAGGCAGAATCGGTCTCTTCTCCCATCTGAACATACATGATGGAAGGATTCTCCTTAGCTATGCTCCAGTCATATGCGCTATGGCAATAGTTGCTGACTCCTTCATAGGCCATTTCTGCTGTTATTTTACTCTTTGTGGAATTGGCTCCACATGAGCAGAATATCAGGGCTGTCAATATGAGTGAAAGGGCGATATGTTTCATATGCAAACACGCGTAATACCTAAATACACTTAATTTATTTGCAAAGATAGTGAAAATCATGGAATTTTCGCTAAATTTGCATCGACATTTATGATAGTTTAGTAAGAAATGATAGAAATAGGACTGAAATACACGAGTGAATTGACAGTTACTGATGCTGTGACCGCTATGGCAGTCGGTTCCGGTGATATGCCCGTTCTCGCCACTCCGATGATGATGGCACTGATGGAAAATGCTGCCATGCTTGCCGTCAAGAATGAACTGCCGGAAGGCTGTACGACTGTTGGCGGTCATATTGAGTCTTCTCATTTGAAGCCCTCAAAGATTGGTGATGTTGTGAAAGCAACTGCTGAGGTAACAAAGGTAGATGGAAAGAAGATAGAATTCAAGGTGTCTGCTCATTCCGGCGAGACTTTGCTTGGAGAAGGAACACATCTGAGATTCATCGTGGATAAGGAAATATTTATGTCAAGACTATAAGATTATGGCATACACAGGACGTTTCGGACAGTCAGATGATTTCCGTCGTGAGGAACTGATACGTGTAATAGAGCATTCTGTAGAGAATCTGACCCTTCAGGAACTCGAAGCACTGTACTACGATATGTCGACGAAAAACTATATAAACGAATGAAACTAAAGAAACGAAAAATCAAGTATGCTGCAATATTTTGCCTCTGCTGGTTTGCCTTCTTAGTCATTCTGGTTGATGGAGTCCTGAAATTCCTGACTTTGGTTGATTACTTCGGTTCATATGCATTGGTTGAGATAACGCTATTGCTATTGGTCATTTTACCCACAATCGCAGTTTACAAATTAACAAAAAAATGATTCGAAATCTTTTATTGGTAGCACTTGGTGGCGCAGGAGGCTCAGTATTACGATACCTGCTTTCAAATATCAACACCTCGTTCCCTTGGGGTACGTTCGCAGTTAACGTACTTGGTTCATTTCTTATAGGACTTTTAGTAGGCCTCATGAGCAAAGGTGTATTATCACCAGAGATGAAGTTGTTGCTTGTCACAGGTTTCTGTGGCGGTTTTACTACCTTCAGCACCTTTGCCAACGAATCCTTTAGCATGATGAAAGCGGGCGACGTTCTGCTGACGGCCCTGTACGTTGGCGCCAGTGTTATTATCGGTATTCTGGCTGTTTGGGGCGGCATGACGCTTTCAAACATTTCAATTCGAGGATAACAACATGACACTACGTGAACTCATAAACTTCGTCGATTCTGAGCAGTATAGCGACAATGCGCTATACCAGGAACTCCGTGAAACTAAGCCGGAATATGGCTCCAGCAGACATATTCAGGTTAAGTTAATCGACGGGGAAATTGCTATCACCAATGCCCATGTCGGCTCTTTGGGCGATATTCTCACATACCCAATTGACGTTGAACCTGATTTGAAAATCTCAAAAGTCCAACTATTGGATACCATCCTCCATGAACTTTCCTCCAACGGTTTCAGTGAATCGGAGGAGTCTGATTTCTGGAGTGATTTCGACAATCTACAAAAAGCAAAGATAGTACGATGACAGACTTCGATTCCATTTGGCGCAATCAGGATGAGATAAGGACGGTTGTGAATGCCGTTCTGGGTGAATGTATCTGGAATCTGGCCTATGATGAAAGGCGTAGTGCCATCGTTCTTGAACTGACTGTTACCCTTGAAGAAGATGCCGTCAGTGATTTGTGCTGCCAGTTCCCGATACCGGCTGACTATGACGGGGTAGGATTGAGGGGTACGAAGTTTGTATTCTACCTGTAACAAAAATAGGGAACCCCATCTCTGAGATTCCCGGGAGTCCTCTTGCGAGGCATATAATAGAGGCAAGTAAACAACGTTTTCATTAAGCCGAGAGCAGAGGCCAAACTTGCTTGGACTATGCCGAGGCAAGGAAAAGGTCGGATAAAATCCAACCTTAGCGGCGACCTCCGAAGTGGCCGGAACCACTATTGTGCTTGTTCGTATTGTGAGACAAGTCGCGATTGTTGCTTGTTGTATTTCTCCAAGTAGAACCATTTCCGCTTGACTTCTTGTTGTTGCCACCCTTGTAGCTTACATAAGCCTTGGGGCGAGCCTTGTAGAAGTGGCTCTTGTTGGAATAGTGGCTGTAGACGTTGATAGTCCAGTTACCGTTCTTCCAAGTCAGCGGGCGATAGAAGTAGCTCATATCCATGAACTTCTCATACTGCCATGCAGTCAGCACGTACTTCAGGTCGGTGTTACGGCGGTTCCACCAGGTGCCATAGGCATCGTTGCGACCGTTCACACTCATCAGGTAGTCCAGATTGATCTCGTAGACGGCATCATACTGGGCATCCGTCAGATTCAACTCATAGGCCATTTTGTCCGAGAGGAAGAGTGCCTCGTTCTTTGCTGCTGTATAGCTCATTGCGTTGGCCGTGATAGTCATTGCCATCATCATTGCCATAATCATCAAACGCTTAGTGCGCACAATCGTTTTATTCATAACTTAGTCTCCTATCTTTAAATTGTTAGACATTTGTTTCTTATTCTCACCTCTTTGACGTCAAGGAGGGGACGACAAATCCTGGATTATTCCTATAAATATGGGGTATTTTCCCTAAATCGCATTAGGGGAATCCCCGTGAGATACTTAAAGATTGTTGGAAATACGGCTATATAGTACAGATTCTGAGGATTATTCAGTACCTTTGAGCTTCGCTCGAAGATACTCACGCTCGGAAATACTCAAATATTATTTGGTATTTCTCTCACTTATTCGTATCTTTGCACCCAAAATTACAAAGGATATGAAGGTAAAAATACAGACAATGCTGGGCGACATCGTGGTTCGCCTGTATGACGAGACTCCCATCCACCGTGACAATTTCATAAAGTTGGTGAAGGATGGCTATTATGATGGTACACTGTTCCATCGTGTGATTAAGGACTTTATGATTCAGGGCGGTGATCCCGACTCGAAGGGTGCTCCTGCTGGCAAGATGCTGGGTGTCGGTGGCCCTGACTATACGCTGGAGGCAGAGATCAAGGACGGCCTGTTCCATAAACGTGGTGCCTTGGCTGCAGCACGTCAGGGTGATGAGGTGAATCCTGAGCGCAGAAGCAGCGGTTCACAGTTCTATATCGTCTGGGGACAAGTCTATAATGAAGGCCAGCTCCGTCAGTTCTCCAAGCAGCTGAAGATGCAGAAGATCCAGTCGGCCTTCAATCAGCTGGCCGCTCAGCATCGTGACGAAATCATGCAGATGCGCCGTGAGCGTAATCGTGTCGGTCTTCAGGAGTTGCAGGACAAACTGGCTGCCGAAGCAGAAGCACAAGTAACTGGTAATGGTCTGACTGACGAACAGCTGAAGATTTACTCTACCATTGGCGGTACGCCTCACCTCGATGGCCAGTACACGGTATTCGGAGAAGTAGATGAGGGCCTTGATGTCGTGGAAATGATCCAACAGACTGCAACCGCTCGTGGCGACCGTCCTGTTGATGATATTGAAATGAGAATGATATTGGTGGATTAGAAATGGTGAAACCGCTGATAGACGCACATACCCATACGGTGGCATCCGGCCATGCCTACAGCAGTTTGCAGGAGATGGCCAAGGCTGCTGCCGAAAAGGGATTGCAAGTATTAGGCATCACGGAACACGGGCCGAGTGTTCCTGGCACTTGTCCGCTTCTATATTTCAAAAACATGTTCGTTGTGCCTCGCCAGATGTACGGCATACGTCTGCTGATGGGGTGTGAGGTGAATATCCTTGATACCAATGGCAGTATCGATATGCCTGATGACTTCATCGGATATCTGGATATTGTCATAGCCGGCATACATGCAGCATGGTATAAGGGTGGCTCGAAGGATGAAAATACAGAGGGTATGATCAAGGTCATCAGGAATCCGAAAGTTCACATGATAAGCCATCCTGGCGATGGTTCTGCAGATCTTGACTTTGAGAAGCTGGTGCTGGCTGCAAAAGAGGCACACACTTTACTGGAGATTAACAACCATTCGCTGGCTCCTCAGCGGAAGAAGACCGTTGCCCGTGACAACAATCTTGAGATTCTGCGCCTTTGCAAGAAGTATGAGGTGCCTACAATCCTTGGCAGCGATGCGCATATCTCATTCCAGATTGCCGACTATGAGCGCTTGTATCCGTTACTGGCTGAGACGGAATTTCCTGATGAGCTTGTTATGAACTATTGGCCAGAAAAGTTCTTCGATTATCTTGGTATATAGACTAACGGTCTTCTGAAATGGGATATTCCAACATCAGCTTCTCAATAAGGGGAACATACCACGTCTTGAATTGCTCTGCCGTTGGGGTATGGCCACCGGGAAAATGGAAGGTGCTGTGATAATGCTCCATGAACAATGGCTCGAAATGTGCCAGTGTGTCCTCTTCACCGAAAAGCCCCCATACGCGAACCTTATTATATATATTACAGCAGTCAAACTGATGGGCTTCCATCTCCTCGAACTCGCTGATAAGCTGCTCATCGATGGTAAAGTCCTGCTTGCCGTCTGCTCTTGGTGACTTGTACTGATGGTTGCCGATACGCTCGCGGAGGAATTCTGACATCTTGAAGTGCGGATTGCCGAGTAGGGCAGGGACTCCGATAATCGGAGAGATCATCTGTGCATAGAACGAACCACAGCTGTTGCCAACCAACACGTCCGGCTTCTTCTGGTCGCAGATGTCGCGGATGAGCCTGACGGCATCGGCAGGGTGGAGTGGTAGGTCGGGAGTCAGTACGGTGGCCTTCCCATCGAAAGCCTCATGCAATGCCAACGCAGGCACACAACTGCCGCTGGCATAGAATCCGTGAAGGAACAGTATCTTCTTTTGCTTTTGCATATCGGGGTGCAAAGGTACGAATAAGCGAGAACAATACAAAACAAAAAACGATTTTGTTTTTATTGTCGAGCGAAAGTACTTTCGGCGATGCCAAAGGTACTCAAAAAATCGCAGAAAAACGCCTCTGGATGCACTTTTCAGATAGTTTTAACTCTTGGGTACTGTGACGATATCCTCGCCCAAGGCAGTGGATATCTTGCAGATAGTTGATAGCGTCAGGTTATGTGTTCCCGACAGCCAGCGGCTCACCTCTGTCTCGGTCTTACCTAGACGCTGAGCCAGGTCCTTCTGTGTCATTCCCTTGATTTCAAGGATTTCGTAGATACGGTTGGCAATGGCCACCGATAATTCGATTTGCTGCTTACTCTCTGGGGATATGTCTTTTCTTATCCCGTCAATTACTCTGTTCGTTTTCACGCTGCAAAAATAAATATAAAAGTTGATTTTTCCAAATGTTTTGGCCAAAAAATCAACATATATGCTTATTTTCATGTTAATTACTATGTTTGTTCACTCTATTCTTACTTATTACGTCTAGAAATAGTCGAACTTCTTCATGGCTTCTTCTTTAAACTATGAGCCAAATTGTTATGAGAAAAACCATTTTGATGATTGCCGCATTCCTTTTTACAAGCGCGATTCTGGCAGCTTGTGGTGGACGCTCTGCATTACAGGCGAGGACAGCATCGTCTACATCGAGAACGCTGTGTATAAAGACCATATCACAGTCAGCGACTTCCTTGATCTGGCAGAAGTCCATGAACTAGAAGATCGGCTCTTTCTCTACCACGACTCGATTGCCACGCCTCGCGATAAGGCCCTACATTACGAGACCTCTTGGCCTTGGTGACCTTCTGCTTCGGCTCCATCTTCGGCATGGTGACGGTTAGGTTGTAGTCCCTTGCTAAGGGGCTGCCCTAAGCCAGGGATATAGTCAAGATGGGACCGATTTTAAACTCGGTTAAACGATGCTGACAGTTTCTTTTCCTCGTTGGATTTCATCCGACCTTTTCTTTGCCTCGGCATAGTCCAAACACATTGGGCCTCTGCTCTCGGCTGCATGAAAACGTTCATATTAGACTATACGAGTTCTTTACCGAATGGTGACAGGGCCAGTTTTGCCAAACGGAAGTGCATCTTTCCGAAGGGGATGCCAATGATGGTGATGCAGAAAATGAGGCCGTAGAAAAGATGGGTGATCCAGATCCAGATGCCGCCCACGAAGAACCACAGCATATTCATGAATATGCTCAGACAACCTGGTTGTGATGGCTTCCACTTCACTTTCGTGCCGAACGGCCAGATGGCCAGCATACCCAGCTTCATGCTCTGTATGCCAAAAGGTATTCCGATGATGGTTATCATCAAAATCAGACCAGCTATGAAATACTCTAGGGCAATGTGCAGCCCGCCAAAGATAATCCAGATGATATTTCCTAATGTTTTCATTCTAATCTCTTTCTAAAAGTTTCTGACTTTTAGACGTAATCCAGAGGCAAAAAGTTGCAAGACTTTAATCGAATATCAGGATGGACTTCTCAGTTTCAAGGACAAAACCGCTATGAAATATATACGTTAGTGTCATGCCAAATATAATAAGTCCCTGTGATTATTAAAACCTGCGAGTATGACGACGGTAATCATCATACTCATTGCCAAAGTCACGATGTAAGCGACGCTCTTCGCTGAGTACCTGGATAAACATGATGGCAAAGAAGAGGAGCCAGACGATGACAGCCTGCCAAGTGAATAGCCACAGGGCGAAGCCAATGAGATAAACGAGCGTACCCGTCAGCATGGGATTACGATTCAGACGGTAAGGGCCGTCCGTCATCAAGTGCTGTGTGCGTGGTGCCACTTCATGGCCAAAGGCATCCATGGGGTTTCCTTTACCACGAAGTTTCATATAGACAATCGTCCAAATGCTCAGCAGCAGTCCACAGAGCATAAGCCCCCAAGCAACCACATCCTTAGTTGCCACTTCTGACCAGAACGCAGGTCTTCCTGATACCAGCCACATCAATGTGGGTATCAGTCCCACAAATAGCACAAAGCCTAAAGAATAACCCAATATGTCTCTTAACTGTTTCATGTTTTCATATCATCTCACAGATTTTATCATTTCTAATAATCTTTGGGTCAGATTTGCCTGCCAGTACCAAGACCTTCTTACCATTTCGATAGATATGAAGCTGGCGTGAGCGGACTACTGCTGTGAGTTCTGCATCATCCTGCATAGCAAGCCAAAGGAGATGATAGATGCCATCCTCTTCAAATAGCTTTCGCTGCAGGTGTGAGCACATGTTTGTTGTGTCAATAGTCATTTTATCTTCTTTTCAAACTTAAAAAGTCCGTCCTCTTGGTCAAACTGCTCCGGTATGTTGGGATCAGGGTGATGCTCATTGAAGAACTCAACGGCATGGAATCCGCAGCGGTTGATATAAAAATGGATATTCCGGCGGTCGAAATACGGGGTGCTGGTTTCCCACACTTCAATCTCTGGATGCATGGCCTCTATGGCTTTCCAGATGGACTGGCCGATACCTTTGCTTTGAACGCACACCTTCACATAGAGGAATGCAAGTTGACCTACGGTCTTCCTCTGTCGCGACTCGGCAGAACTCAAGCAAGCTTGGCTCTGCGCTCGCTGCTCCATCGGTTCACCCAGAGTGCCGTTAGCGGTAATGATGGCACCGCCCACACGCTGGCCATCCTCGCTGACGGCTTCGTATGCTTCGGCACCTTCTGCCTCTAATGACTGATAAAAGTCCTTGTCAGGCAAAACCTGCCACTGGTTTGTTTCTTCTGCTTCTTTGTTGTATGCCTCGAAACCATGTCGGAAGGCCTCCTGCATTTCCTCTTTGAAGGCTATGGTATGCTCCTCAGAGAGTCTGATAAGTTGGATGCAATTATTGGGTGCTTTCTCTTTTTGCATATCTCTTATTTGTTTATGAAATATATGAGGGCTATTTGAGCCAACAGAATCATAGGAAGACCATACTTGAATTTCTTGTGCATCGTCTTGTGGTGCCAGACTTGCATGCCTAACAAAGCACCGATGCTTCCACCGATAACAGCAAGTAATAGCAAAGTAGCCTCTGATATGCGCCAACTACCTTGTTTGGCCTTCCACTTATCTATGCCATAGACAACGAAGGTCAGGACATTTATGCAAATGAGGGTATATACTATTGTCTGTGTCATACGCTCAATACCATTTGTATCCGTGTTCCTTGCAGTAGTCGATGGCAGACTTTTACGCCAGTGCCACGCTCATAGCAGACACCAAGGTTATTCATTGCCTTGGTATCACCCTGATACGCTTTTTCGCGGTAATCGTCTGCCTTGTTTCGCTCTTTTGGCATAAATTCACTTAAATCTGACCACAAAAGTAGCAAGAAATGCCGAATTATTGTTATCTTTGCAAGATATTTTGAGAATAATTAAGATGAGTAGCATTGTTCTTTTCATATTCCTGCTAAGCATCGGAGCCAGTTTTGTGCAGCGCACCACGGGCTTCGGTTTTGGCATCTTTATTATGACGATGCTGCCGTTTTTCCTGCCGACATACGGTGAAGCCACGACACTTTCTGGTTTGTTGGCCATCACCACCTCGGCTGTCATTGTTTGGAAACTGCGTGGTTTCATCACTTGGAAGCGGTTATGGCCAATACTGCTGACATTCATCATCATATCAACAATATCCATTTTCGCGCTGACTCGCATCGAAGACCACATCTTGAGACAGATACTTGGTGTTGCGCTCATTCTAATCAGCATCTATTTCGCTGTATTTAGCCAACGAATCAAGCTTCCCACAACCAAACACGTACAGGTGGGAGCTGGAACACTCAGCGGACTGATGGGAGGTTTCTTTGGTATGCAAGGCCCGCCAGCCGTGCTTTACTTCATCCAGTCGGAGCCAACCAAAGAGCACTATATGGCAATGGCACAGACCTATTTCCTAATTGGCAATGTGATGATGACCATTGTCAGAGCCTACAATGGTTTCCTGACTACAACCGTACTGACGGATTATTGTTTCGGATTGGGCGGAGTCATTATCGGCACCAGTTTGGGAGCCTATGTGTTCAACCACATTCCCAACCGCATTTTCCGCTACATTGTCTATGCGTATATCGCAGTAAGCGGTATTATTATACTGTTATCGTCGTACCACAGCTAAAAGCATGAAGATGCTCGTCCATGATTGTTTTGTGAGTAGCAAAGACTTTATCACCAGTACAATGGCTGGTGTAGAACAGTGTTTCGGGATATTTGGTTTTCAGCCTTTGAGCCAAAGCTGCCAGCTCTTCTTCCGTTTGCAGACCATCGAGAAGATGAAAGCCACCGACAACGGTATGAACCGGCCACGGACAAGCTGAGAGGATATTTTCCAGACCGCTATGGGCACAGCCTGTAAACAGCAGTCCATCGATATAGAGAGCCAGTTCATGACGGAAATCGTCGTGGATATAATTTCCAACGGTGTTCTCTGACCGTTGGTCAGAGTGTGGCGTTGCAATCTGCACATAGAGATTTTGATTTCCTTTGGGCATCGGATGGTTCTGAGGGATATGAGCTATGACATGGATGTCCTCTGCTATCGCGCAGGTCTGATCTATCAGGACGAGTCTGTCATCGTCAATCTTTGGCCACTCCGCAGTAATACTATGGAGATTTCCTCGTTTAGAAAAGAACTTGCCACTCATAGCATCGGGCGATACAATGACTTTGGCTTTGTCATTAATCTCCATGAAATGCTTCAATCCTTCTGCATGGTCGCTGTGTCCGTGAGAGATAAATACATAGTCCACCGTACTGAGGTCTATGCCTAAGTGTGTTGCATTACGGATAAACAAATCACTGGCTCCTGTATCCAGCAAAATGCGATGCTTCTTTGTCTCAAAAAGAATCGACAAGCCATGCTCCGTCTCTAACGAATCATCACACCTTCGATTATCTGATAGTACAGTCCACTTCATATTTTATTCCATTCGACCATATTTCATCTCTTCACCCTCTTTGTCATACTGTTTACGCTTGCCTGTAGGGGGCTCCATCAAGGTAATCTTCACGACAGCGGTACGTTCGAGACTACGGGCGATGGCATCGTCGAAAGCATCCATGTGCTTGGGCAGGAAGTGCTGGCAGATGGCTCTTAGTGCCTCGATCTTTTGGTCTTTATTTGTGACTATTTCTGCCTTGCCAACCGCCATTGCTGATTTATACTGGAGTGTGAAACTGCCATCCTTAGGGCCAACAGTCGGAGCGCACTTGGTTACTGCCGACAAAGCCACTGTCGGATTGGCGGCTATGCAGTCCAGTTTGTCACCTTCCAAGGCACAATGAAAGTAGAATGTTTTTTCGTCTGTACGGGCAAGCGACAAAGGTACACCATAAGGCGTACCATCTGGTCGGGTGAAACTAACGGTTATATATGGTGCTTTATCCAATACCTCCAACGCGAAGGCGGCATTCATTTCTCTACTAGCTTTTCTCATTGTTATAATCTTAATGTCATTCTAATATGTGGAATGCCATCGAGCATTCTAGTTTTTGATAAGCCATGCGCTCATCTCCGTTAGCAAGATAGATGATGCCGCAATAGGTGAATCCGTGCTTCTCGATGTTGTGCTGCATGATACGATTATCTTTATGAGTATCGATGCGGATGTTTGCATCATGCGAGAAACAGAAGTCCATGACATAGCTAAAGATTCCGTGAACATCTGGGTAACTGGCTATACGATGAACGACATGATAGGGCAGGGTGTCGTCTGTCCACTGACCATCATATATCTTCGAGTAGGTAGGCTCAGGGGAGGGTAGGAAAGCGAAATAGCCGACGATGCGACTAGTCGATTGGTCCTCACCATCGCCTTCTTCCAAGACAAAGCCACCATGCTTTTCCATATCGCTGAGGATGACGGCCTCCGACGGGTAGCCGTCTGCCCATTGGTGCATGTTGCCTGATGACCGCATAATCTTCTTTGCGGCCTCCATCACCTGCATAATATCGGTGATGTCTGTTGGTCTTGCCTCCCTGATAGTCCTGCCCATCATCATTACCTGATAAAGTTCATGAATTGGGGTCGTTCGTCGCGCTTAGGAGCAGAATCGCCGTCGGCATGAATCTTCTCCAACAGGAAAACCATGTTGGTAGCCAGAGTACGCATGGTCTGCATGCCCTCGGTATCGAGTTTCACTTCGCCCTTGCCAGCACCATATGCAATGTTCCAGTATTGTGAAGTGACCACGGGCATGTTCATCATCTCGAACATCATGTTCATGGTCTGAAGCGTGGCCGTAGCACCGCCTCTGCGGCATACTGCCAAAGCCGCAGCCGGTTTGTTCTGTACCAGATGGCCTGCCGAGAAAAACAGGCGCTGCATCAGAGAGAGGATTCCACCGTTAGGCTGACCATAGTAAACAGGTGTACCCACGATGAGTGCATCCGCAGTCGCCATCTTCTCAGTGATGACAGCGCAGAGATCATCGTCGAACACGCAACCCTTGCTTCCGGGCTGATGACATCCACCACAGTTGATGCACATGCGGACAGGCTTTCGGCCTATCTGAACGATTTCTGTTTCGATACCGTGCTTCTGCAACGTCGCCTCTATCTCCTGCAGGCAGCAGAACGTATTTCCGTCGGTTCTTGGGCTGCCGTTGATCAGTAGTACCTTGCACTGTTTGCCTGCCACCGTATTTATCATAGCTGATACTGGCAACACGACAGCAGTTGCTGCAGCTGCCATAGTGGCTTTCTTAATAAAATCTCTTCTGTCCATAGAATATTTGTTTTTATGTTAGCTTATAGTATTTCTTCTAATGCTCCCGTCTCAGAGTCGATGATAAAACCACGAACCACAATATCCTTGGGAACGAGGTACTCACCACTTAAAAGTTGGTGCTCACCACTTTTTTGTAATAACAGCGCAAATTTTGCTTGCAAAGTTAGTGATTTTTCAGCAGTTTTTGTAAATTTGCACCTTAAAATTAGGATTGTTTATGAAGTTGTTATGATTCAGCAAGTAGAAATAACGCTAAAATCTAAGTCTCGCGGATTCCATCTGGTGACCAGTGAGATACTGAGCCAACTGCCCAAGTTGCCAAAGACGGGCATCGTCAATATATTCTGCATGCTCCTCTTTTCTATCGGAGCATTTGCGCAAGGATATAAGAATCCTGTATTGCCTGGCTTTCATGCTGATCCAAGCGTCTGCCGTGTTGGCGATGACTTCTATCTGGTGAACAGCACTTTTCAGTATTTCCCTGGTGTACCTGTATTCCATAGCAAAGACCTAATACATTGGCAACAGGTTGGCAACTGTCTGACACGTCCTTCGCAACTTGATCTGTCAGGACTTTACACCCAAGCAAACCCTGAACTTGGGTGGACAAATGCAGGTGTCTACGCAACTACCATACGTGAGCATAACGGACGGCTGTATATGGTGACCACTGTATTCCCGTCGCGTCGTCATTTCTATGTCTGGACAGATAATCCTGCCGGCGAATGGTCAGACCCCGTCGTCATAGATTTCGCCATCGGCAGTTGTGATCCGACACTCTACTTTGAAGGCGACAAGTGCTATTTCCTATGGAAGGAGGGCGACATTAAGATCTGTGAGATTGATGTGGAATCAGGCAAGCAGTTGGGCGACATACACCATTTGGGCACAGGCCTGGGGGGAAGATATCCTGAAGGCCCTCATATCTACAAGAAGGACGGCTATTACTATTTGTTGCTGGCAGAAGGCGGCACGGAGCAGGGACATCACGTCAACATACTCCGCAGCAAGAACCTCTTCGGCCCCTACGAGCCTAATCGTGCCAACCCCATCCTCTCGCACTTTAACATGGAGATGCAAGGAAGTGAGATACAGGGACTTGGTCATGCCGACCTGGTACAAGCTCCTGATTCTACCTGGTGGATGATATGCCTGGGATATCGCACTAGCGGTTATCTGCTCCATGTGATGGGCCGGGAGACCATGCTCGCTCCTGTGCGCTGGGACAAAAACGCATGGCCGGTGGTGAACGGAAACGGTACCCTTCAGGTGGACATGGATTGCCCGACGCTGCCACAGGTGCAGATGCCTGCCGACCCTATACGCGAGGAGTTCAACTTCGTGAAACGCCATGTGCCTGACGACAGTTATGCCTCGCTGGGACTCGCGATGGGATGGCATAGTATCGGCAATCCCGACTTCTCGCGCTACTCACTGACAGAACGCAAAAGCTGGCTTCGACTGAAACCAACAACTACCACTCTTGACCAAGCCACCTCTCCAACATTTGTCGCTCGCCGTCAGACAGAGAAGCGTTTTTCGTCCACCACGCTCTTAGATGCCTCTCGCCTGAGTGAAGGTATGCAGGCAGGTATTACCGCCTATGCAGCACCACTCAACCACTATGATGTGTTGGTGGAAAAGAAAGACGGCCATCTCGTTGTACGACCAAATATCCGCTTGGGAGAACTGGCGCATTCAGCCAAGGAGATGACGCTCAAAGGCAACAAGGCATACCTGCGCATCAGTTCGGATGGTGCCTATTACTACATGCAAGCCTCTGCCGACGGCAAGACCTTCGAGACGTTGGCAAAGATGGATTTCCGCTATCTCTCGACAGAGGTAATCGGTGGATTTACTGGTGTTATGCTCGGCGTATTTACACAGGGCGAAAACACAAATGGAGTCGCCGATTTTGATTGGTTTGAATATAAATAACTACATCCTTGCCTGTCTTGCAAATATGTCAAAGACTCTACTTATAACAGAAGAAAAGGAACCCCATTTCTGAGATTCCCCGGAGTCCTCGTTTCGAGGCCTATAGTAGAGCAAAACGGAATTACCTGCGACCTCCGAAGTGTCCGGAACCACCGCGATTGTTTCGAGTGTTCATAGCGACTTCGCGATTACCTTCAATCTGTGGCTGCCTCGAATGTTTGCGTCACGTCCAAAATTCCTTTTCTCCCGTTTTTTCCATTTCTCTCTGGCATTTAGGGCATGTCTTACCATCCCAAATACGGATGTTATCGCTGCCACACTGCAGACACAGACGTCCAACCTCGCTTCTATAAGATGGAGCCACGTCGGCAATGATACCACCCACCACAATGTTCTGAATGGTTTTGCAGTCAGGACAGAACATTGGTGTAATCTGTTGGCGAAACAAGCCACGTCCTTCATACACCTCAGCCTCATAGCCACAGGCCTTGCAGCGATATTTCTGTTTCCAAGACATATTATTTTATTCAACTTTCGCAAGCTCCGCTTGCTCTGTAGATAGATGGAGTTAGAAGAAAATAGAAGGAGATAAAAGACAATGGTGAGTACCAATCGTCCATTTGTTTTGCTTCAGAATCTCTACAGACAGAGTAATGTCCTCTATCTTCCGCCGCTGATAAGCGGCTATCTTCCTCTATCTTCTTATATCTACTTAACATGCGAAACTTGAGTTATTTTATCACTTCACAGAGTTTATTGTCTCTAGTATCTTCTTTTGCTGCCTTGATATCATCAGCTATGGTTTTCTGTTGGTTTCTATTCTTCTGTTAGATATCCGTTTTGCTTTTGCCTTGGATGCGTCCGAGAGCTTGCCTTTCAGGTATTGTTCAATGACTAGCCCTGCCATGGGTGCGGCAAGATCAGCACCAAATCCGCCATGTTCCACATAGACGCTGATGGCTATCTTCGGGTTGTCCATTGGGGCAAAGGCGATAAAGGCGGAATGGTCTTCACCAGGGTTTTCGATGGTGCCCGTCTTGCCGCAGATGGGATACGTGGTCTTGATGCTGGTGGCTGTGCCTTTCTCTACAGCCAGCCGCATACCCTCAATCACAGGAGCGTAGGCCTCTGGCTTGACCTTGGTCTGACGCTTCTTCAGATAACGTTCGTTCTTGGTGTCCTGATGGACGTGCGGCACATAATACCAGCCGCGATTGGCGATGGTGACAGCCAGGTTGCACAACTGGAGTGGGGTACAGGTAACGTCGCCCTGACCCATGCCGGCCCACCAGATGGTCTTGCCGTCCCAGCCGTCCTTGTAACGGCGGTTCAGATAGTCTGCTCCTGCCAACAGTCCGCCTTGCTCTCCCCCGATGTCGATGTGCATCGGACCGCCAAGCCCCATCGACTGCATGTAGCTGCGCCAAGTGGTGATGGCTTCCTCTTTTGTCTCATACATGAAATCGTCGTTGATCATCGAGGCAAAGGTCATCAGAAACCATGTGTTGCACGACTGCGCCAGCGCATCTTTCAGCGCCAGTGGTGAACGATGCTTGTGACAGCGAACCTTGATGTTGCCGTCAGTCACGCCATCTACACATTCGACAGTAGTCTTAGGGGATATAACACCTTCTGACAAAAGCGTCAGTGCCTGGGCAGTCTTGAAGGTGGAACCCGGAGCCTGTGGTTTGCCGATGGCCTGGCGTACATCGCTGCCATTGGGTGTGTTTGTCGCCAGACATAGTATTTCGCCATTAGCAGGGTTGATGGCGACGATACTACCAGTCTTCCCTTGTAATAGCTGCTCACCAAGTTGTTGCAACTGCGGACGTATGGTCAGTTTGCCGTCTGTCGGCAGCCCCTGCGCACTCACCCGGCAAAACGCCGTCAACAGCGCAGCATATAGTATAAATTTCAATTTTAGCATTTCTTCTTTTCTATGATTTCCTGCCTGCAAATTCGCCTAACTGTATCGATGATATTTTGCGTGGCCACTTCCTTGCGCATCGCTTCTTCTAGGGTGATACCTTCTGGATTAATACACTCTACTTGTGCAAAACCCGCATTCAAAAGTTCCTGTTTATCGCTGATTTTACCTGCGATGAGACATACAGGCACATGGTCTGATTGCTTCAGGATTCCCATGGGAAGCTTGCCCATCAGCGTCTGGCGGTCAGCAGAGCCTTCACCTGTAATAACGAGGTCGGCATCCTTGACTATTTCATGGAACCGGATGGTGTCCAGCAATAGTTCGATGCCTGGCTTGCAGTCTGCATTCATATACTGCAGGAAAGCATAGCCCAAACCGCCAGCAGCTCCTGCACCCTCCTGTTCAGAGCGGTCATAGCCGAAGTGCTTGGCAGAAACATCTGCGAATTTCCTGGCTTTTTTGTCGAGTTGAAAAACCATTTCAGGCGAAGCTCCCTTTTGCGGAGCAAAGACGTGTGCCGCTCCGTTCTCGCCACAGAGCGGATTCTTGACATCGGAAGCAATGGTGAAACAAACATGCTTCAACTCCTCAATGTCATCCCATGATCCGTGTTTAGAAAAGGCATCCATGAGTGCATGGAGCATACCAATCCCTGCGTCACTGGTCGCGCTGCCGCCAAGTCCCACGATGATATGCTCTGCGCCTCTTCGGATTGCATCAGCCACCAACTGCCCCGTACCGTAACTCGTAGCCACCATCGGATTCCGTTCTTCCTTAGCAAGCAAAGTCAGTCCGCTGGCTTGTGCGATTTCAATCACGGCCAGCTTATCATGCAACAGATATTGGGCAGCGACAGGTCGCATCAAAGGATCGCGTACCGTCAGCTCAACCAAATCCCCACCGATAGCCGCATGGAAAGCCTCCATAAAACCTTCACCTCCATCGCTGACAGGTACTTGTACAACTTCTGCATCAGGGAAACTATTTCTGATACCCTCTGCTGCTGCCTGATTGGCCTCTTTTGAAGTCAGACACCCCTTGAATGAATCTATGGCGACAACTATTTTCATCTTTGATTCTTATCTGTTGCCTGTCTTGCAAACTCGAATAGTGACTCTGGCAGATGACAGTAGCCCGTTGGATTCTTATCAAGATAGTCCTGATGATATTCCTCGGCTGAATAGAAATTCTGCAAAGGTAGCTTTTCTACGGCCAGAGGCAGCTGATTGTTCTGCTGCTCTTCGGCAAACACCTTTTCGATGATAGGTAAATCCTCGGCATTGGTATAGTAGATGCCCGTGCGGTAGCGGGTTCCTTCGTCATGCCCCTGCTTGTTGAGACTTGTAGGGTCGATGGCCTTGAAGAACATCTGCAATAGGAATTCGAGGCTCACTATATCGGGATTGTACTTTACATGTACCGTCTCTGCATAGCCCGTCGTGTCTGTATAGACCTCCTTGTACGATGGGTCGGCAGTATGTCCGTTAGCAAATCCTACTTCCGTTTCCACCACACCCTCAATCTGCTTGAAGTAATGCTCCGTTCCCCAAAAGCAGCCTCCAGCAAGAAAGATGTCTTTACCGCTCTTGATTTCAAGAATCCCGTCCACCTCATGTTCAACAAACGGACCTGCTTTGCACTCCAAGAGAACACTGGTTTCAAGGCACTCCAAACCATGCCAGACGTTCTTAGGAATGTCAACACCGTATGTCCCGCTCTCCTGACTGATGACGCAGGATGCTAGTATCTTACCGTTATCCTTATAAGTCGTTACTCTGACCTTACCCTTTAGGATTACGAATGTCTCATCCTTGTCAGGATGGTGATGTACAGGAATAAATGTACCCGGTTCCAAGGCATTGAGGAAACGGTGGCACTTGTCCTGCAGGCTTTGGTGAAAGTTGTAGTTCATTCGCAGTCGGGGTGACTGCTTCGCTTGTTCCACTACACCACTAATCAGCTGTTCGTCTATTATCTTCATTATTACTTATTCATTGTTTTTTCGTTATTCTATCTCGATTGGTGGAAGTCCGACCTCTTTTCGCCACTCATTGACACGCGAGGCATCCAGTAATGGACATAGTCCGTCTGGCCCCGACTGCGTGCCATATTTCTGCGGACGGCCCTCACGGATATCAATGCGGTTTGCGTGCAAAGATACGAAATTATTTGGATTATTCGTTATTTTTTCGTAACTTTACAATTTAAGATACGCGTCTTCACATTTTTTATTTGCAAAGATAGTGATTATTGCGGAATATTTGGTAAATTTGTGGCCAGAATTTAGGATTGTTTATGAAGATAGGGAATATAAGAAGATAATAACAAACATTTATAAATATGAAAGCTAACATTTTTCTTGCAGCAGTGCTGCTTAGCCTGATGCCTTATACGGCTGATGCACAGGGAACAGACATCAATAGTCGCGACCTTCGCGGCGAAGTGGTTTATCAGGATGATGAAGTGGTGTTCCGCCAACTTGACGAACATACATGGATAGGTAACGGACATCGGTGTTATAACGAGTCGCTCTACCTCGTTGAGGGTAACGACCGCGCCATTTTGATTGATGCAGGGACATACATTCCCGGGCTTGACAAGATTGTGGCAAAGATTACTTCCCAGCCGGTTACCATGATGCTAACCCATGCCCATGGCGATCATGCGGGTGGAGTAGGGCCTTTCCCTGAGGTTATTCTGAATGCAGGCGACATGCCGATGGTCCCGAATACTATGCGTAACTACAAGGGGCAGATCAGGTATCTTTACGACGGCGAAGTGATTGATCTTGGCGGACGTGAGATAGAGGTCATCTTTACGCCTGGTCATACAGCTGGAAGCGCTACCTTCTTCGACAAGGCCAAACATTATGGATTCAGTGGCGATGCTTTCGGATCGACCAACCTGCTGGTATTCACGAACCTTTCGACCGAAATGTACACAGCCGAGAGGATTGAGAACTATATGAAGAAGAATGATATTCATTTCCTTTTTCCCGGTCATTACAGCGGTGACAATCTGGAGACTCTACAGCGTGTTACCGATATCAAGAACATGTGCCGCGAGATACTGGACGGCAAGCGCAAGCCTACTGCCAGCAACGGTAACAGCGGAGGCATGGACATGATGGTTGACGACAAAGGTGTCCGTATCAACTTCAGTAGCCTGTCAGGAATGAAATAATTATGGAGGGTGTTCAGATTAATAATAACAGAGTCGTTCTCATTTCATTAATTGGTTTATCTCGTGTTGCAAGTTATTCAGGAAACGGCTGGCTTGCATGCCGTCCATTTGGGCGTGATGGAACTGAAGGGAGATGGGCAGAGTTGTCTTAAAGAGTCCTTTCCTATATTTCCCCCACGCAAGAAACGGGTTGTTCCAACGACCGGAATACTGGTTGATGATACAGTCCAAATCTGTGTGTGGTAATGCTGAAGTTCCAATGATCATGGAATCTTCCAGCGACGTGCTTTTGCAGGTCTTTGCTACCAGACGGGTCACTTCCAGATAGTCTGCATTGAATTGATTGATATCTTCAGAATAGGGCACATCACACAAGTTGATGCCACCTTTTTCATTCACTACGATGACATTGACAGCCAGTTTGTCATAACGGTACAAATGGCCAGGAACAGGCAGCAAGTATATCTCTTCTATGCTACTCGCAGCCTTACAGATGCACCAGCACAAGAGTACGGTAAATTTGATTCCCGTCTTTCGACTTACTTTTCGTAAACGATTGACATCAATAGTTTTCACTAATGTTACCATAGGTTGTGGTGATGACATCCACATACTGAATGCCTCTGACCGAATACTTTCTTGAGGGTTTATCTCTATTTTCATCGTCTCATTGTTTATTCTGTTATTTTACGTTTAGACGCTGCAAAGATACAAATAGTTGCGAATATCACCAAATATCTGGGATATTCTACCTATAAATGTGACGAATGGATTACCAAATATACAATCCAGGGGCGTGTTCCCCAGTAGAGAGGGGGGGGAGGTAATAAAATATCAGAACTTGACCGCTGAAATGTCCACCAGTCCATTGACGATGGCGTAGATGGTAAGGCCTGCAGGACTGTGAATCTGTAGTTTGCGGGCAATATTGCGGCGATGGGTTATGACGGTGTTGGTGGAGATGCAGAGGTGGTCGGCGATTTCCTTGTTCGACATGCCCTGAACGAGAGAGATGATGACGTCCTTCTCGCGGTCCGAGAGGGCTTCTGAGTCTTGTCCGAGAGAGCCTTTAAACACCATATCTGATATATTCTTGGTGACATCGCTTTGTTTTACCTTTTGCTCCAAACGGCGGATGGCAGGCACGAAGATATGATCCTCGACCTCAGCGTGCTGGCGTAGCCATACCTCGTTCTCGTAGATGTCGTGAAGGGTGGCGGTCAGCTGATTGTTGTGCAGGCCGTCTTGCGGCAGGTATTTGATGATGAGCAACTTTAGTTCACGCAGTTTTTTGTCGGTAGCCCCATGATGCTTCGAAAAGGTCTCCACATTATAGTCGTTGGCAGGATGTCCCTCCAGGAGTGACTCCACATAGGGGAACAGTGTTTTCTGCTCGTATTTCATGTGATGGCGAATCTCGCGGGCATACTCATCGTAGAATCTGAGGATGAGACGAGCCAAGTGGTCGCTTTCGTTGAGCGACTCCGTCAGTTCCCTACGGATATAAGGCAACTGGAAGTCGAGGAAATAGGCATGACACGCTTCGAGATAGTGAAGCAGTGTGGGGACGCTGATCTTTTCGTCGGATTCAAACTCCCCATAGCCATTGGCTGTATAGTTTACTACAGCGAGGAACGTATAGGTATCCACATTGTTATCCTCACAGGTTTCCTGTACGGTCTTGTCGCCAAACCCCAGGCTGATGCCGAAACTGCCCAGCGACTGCAACAGGTCGTAATTATCGCGGATGAGCGAGATCATCTTATCGTCCGCCTCATACATCTTCTGATTTTTCATACCTACATTTGATTATCGGGTGCAAAGGTACACATTTTTTCGCAATTATACAATCCCCATTAGTAGGTATTGTGAGTTGGAATCATCGTTTTTAGGTATTGCGGATGCGAAAGAAACGCTGTACTTTTGCAGCCGAATTTGAGAAAAAAAGTTAGTGATGAATAGATTTTCTAAGTTAGCGATGTGTTGTATGGTTGCCGTTAATGCAACCAATGTCATGGCACAGGTTAATGCTGCTGACAGCGTGATGCAGCACGCTAAAGGTAGCAGACTAAGCGTGGGTGGCTACGGCGAAGTAGCTTACTCACGCAATTATTATAGTGATCATGTTAGTAGATATAGTCAGCCCGAGGAGCATAAAAACGACCCCAGTCACGGGCGTTTCGACATTCCCCATGCCGTCATCTATCTGGGTTATAACTTTGGCAAGGGCTGGTCGCTGGGTACCGAGATTGAGTTCGAACATGGTGGCGCCGGACTTGCCTATGAGAAAGAAGACGAAGAAGGCGGCGAATGGGAACAGGAGACCGAGAAGGGTGGGGAGGTAGAGCTGGAGCAGTTCTGGATTCAGAAGACGTTTTCGCGGGCAGCCAATCTCCGATTCGGCCATGTTGTGGTGCCTGTGGGTTTGAACAATGCCCATCATGAGCCACTCAACTTCTTCACGGTCTATCGTCCTGAGGGCGAGAACACCATCATGCCAAGCACGTGGCACCAGACGGGCATTTCGTTCTTTGGGCGTTACGGAAAGTTCCGCTACGAGGCTCAGTTGCTGGCTGGTCTTAATGCCGACAACTTTACCAACACAAACTGGATTAAAAAAGGTGCAGCCAATCCCTTGGAATTCGAAGTGGCGAATAAATATGGTGTCGCACTTCGCTTGGACAACTATTCTATCCCAGGTCTTCGTCTGGGGTTGAGTGGCTATTACGGTGAGAGCATCGGTAACAGCTATCCCAGAAATGCCAACGGTGTGGATGCAGAGTATAAAGGTCAGGTGCTCATAGGTGCTTTCGACTTTACCTACAACGCCCACAACTGGATTATCCGCGGACAGGCCGACTATGGCTATCTGGGCGACGCCGAACAGTTGAAGTATGTATATAACCGCACTAATAAGAAGTCGCCCTATCACCACTCTGCCTTTGTCAGCAAGAATGCATACGCCGTGGGTATCGAGGCCGGCTACGATGTTATGTCACTCTTGTCGCCATCATCCCCCCTAGGGGGGAGCGAGAGGGGGTTTCTCTATCTCTTCGGCCGCTACGAACAGTATAACCCCTACGCCAGCAATACCAAGGGCACAGCCTACGACTATACCGAGGTGAAGCGCATGGCCTTTGGAGTGAACTATTATCCCGTGCCTGAGATTGCCATCAAGGCCGAGTATTCCAACCGCTTGCTGAAGAGCCAGTACAACAACGAGCCTTCTATCAGCATCGGGGTGGCTTATGAGGGATTCTTTTTATAATTAAGAGGTAAGAATTAAGAATTAAGAGGTGTCGCCTCCGGCGAATAAGAAGTAAGAATTAGGAATTAAAATAATAAGCAAATGAAAACGAAATTTATTCTAGCAATGGCGCTGATGATGGGTGCCATGACATTTACAGCATGTAGTAATGATGACGACAAGAACAACGAAGAAACAACGTTCAGTGTGACTGAAACGACACCTATTGTCGATGCCGACAACTACAACCCCAACACCACGGCTGGCAACTATTCGGTGAAGTCGTTTGGCGAGAGTGCTGTTGACGGTTGTGCTGATATTGTCAGCCAACTGGAGGCTGCTAATGCCGTCATTGGTAGTGCGAAACTCTCTGAGGCTCAGGAGACTTATCTCCGTGAGGTGCTTAGGAATCTGGTCAACAACGTGATTGTCCCCACCTACACCAAGTTGGCTGATAACACCGAGGCGCTTGAGAAGACGCTGCACGGACTTACCACCAGCACTATCACCCAGGCCCAGATTGATGAGGCTTGCCGTGACTTCAAAGTTGCCCGCATGTATTGGGAGCAGAGCGAGGCTTTCCTGGGTGGTGCCGCTTCCGATTTCGACATCGACCCCACCATCGACTCATGGCCGCTGAACCGCTCGCTGCTGCTGAGCTACTTCAACAATGGCATGAACGACGAGATGCTCGACGATGCAACCATCCTTGGTTTCCACGCCCTCGAGTTCATCCTGTTCCGCGACGGTCAGCCCCGTAAGGTGTCCGAGCTGAAGGGCAACGACACCTATAAGAACTTTGAGAACGTAACAGGTGCTCAGGAGCTGGCTTACGCACAGACCATTTGTACCCTGCTCAAGCAGCGCACCTTCCAGTTGCAGTGTGCCTGGGATGGCGGCAAGGATGCCAGTCGTATGGCAATCGTAAAAGCTGCCGGCCTCGACTATCAGACCGAAAAGGGCCTCTCCTTCGGCGACAACCTCATCAACGCTGGCATCAGCGGCTCCAACAGCAGTTTCCCCACGCTGAAGGATGCCATTGCACAGGTACTCTCTGACGATGAGGGCAGTTGTGTCAAAATTGCCAACGAGGTGGGAACCTCCAAGATTGCCAACCCGTTCTCTGCAGGCGACGTGTCGTATGTGGAGTCGCCTTACAGCTACAACTCCATCGCCGACTTCCGCGACAACATCCGTTCCATCCGCAACGTATGGCTCGGCTCTACCGACAAGAAGGCCAACAAGTACAGCTTCCACACCTTCTTTGCCAGCGTCAAGCAGGACGCCATTAATAATAAGGTAGAGGGTGCTTATGTGAATGCCATCGAGGGTATCAGTAATATGCCGTCGCCCTTCGTGAAGTACTGCTGCACCATCTGGAATATCGCATTTGAAGACGATGAGGATTGGGACGTAGAAGAATAAGATATGGTGCGTTATCAAAATATTATGAAACTGGTACTGGCAGGGCTTTTGGCGGCTCCTGCCTTTACCGCTTGTTCGGACAGCAATGAACTGACTGAACTGGGGCCGTTGGAGACTGAGGATGAGGCCTTCGGCAAGGCTACAGGTAACTTCACGGCTGAGGAATGGTTCCCTGGTGGAGAGTTGGGCACTACCGAGAAAGCCAGTTATTCGGCTCCTACACCTGCTGTTCAGAACATTGCTGGAATGGAGGAGGACTTCAATACAGGCGAAGACTTCTTCGAACACCTCTATACCTTCGAGCAGGCGCCCCGTCGCGGACTGGGTCCTGCCTGGGTGCGCAACAGTTGTATCGCCTGTCATCCGAGCTACGGCCACGGCAAACGCCAGACGGAGTATCGTGCCAACACCATCGGCAACGGCTATCTGCTGGTCATCTATCACCCCAGCAACAATGCCTATATTTCTGAGGTGACGGGCATGCCGCAGACGCAGGCGATGGCACCTTTCAAGGCTCCTATCGACGAGAATCAGATACAGATAGACTGGAAGACGGTGACGGCTATGGAGAGCGGACTCGCAATGACCTTCCCCGATGGCGAGCCTTACTCGCTCATCTATCCTGAGGTACGTATCCCACAGTCGGCTTTCAACACCAATCCAAAGCCTACCGACTACGACGTTCGTCTCGAGTCAACCATCGGCATCTACGGTACGGCGCTGCTCGATGCCATCGACGATGAGGATATTGAGAAACAGTGGGCTGCCGAGGGCAAATATGTGGAGCTGAACCCCGCCATGTGGGACAAGGAGGCCAACACCTTCAAGGCCAGCGCCTACTATTCGGCTCCTTACAACGATACGGGTTCGCATCGCGGCGGGCACGGTCCGCTGAAACGCTTCACCTACGCCATGACGCGTGGCTCATTGCAGGACGGCGCCGGTGCCAATGCCATCTGGAACATCACCAACGTCACCCGCAGCGACCGCCACTGGCTCTACACCACCACAGCGTGGGCCAAGGCGCAGAGTGAAGATCCCGAGGTGATCAGCTACATCAAACAGCACGGTTCGTCGCTCACCAGCATCCTCTATCCTTACTATGCCGACGGCACCGACGAGGGCATTGCCAATCGTGTTTACGAGGTGCTCAACACCCCGTCTGTCGCCTACAAGGAGACCTTCGTGAAGTATCTGCTGAATGGTGCGCCCTATAATGGCGTTGAAGAGATGAGCGACAAGCAATACTATCAGTTTATGGTGTGGCACCGCGGCTTGGCCGTGCCTGCTGCCCGTAATCTGAACGAGCCGCAAGTCCAGCGTGGCAAGCAGTTGTTCAGCGAGATTGGTTGTGCACAGTGTCACCGTCCGTCGTGGACTACAGGTTCTGACGATATGTGGGTGGATGCCAGCACGAAGGCATACGCCCAGCAGATAGGCAAAAGCGCCAGCAGCATGCTGCCGAAGTACGCCCACCAGACCATCTGGCCTTACACCGACTTGGTTCAGCACCGCCTGTTTATGGCGAATGACATCCGTACCGGCTGGTGCCGCACCACACCGTTGTGGGGTCGCGGTTTGAGCCGTCGTCTCACCGGTGCCGACGATCGTCTGCACGACTGCCGGGCCCGCACCGTCATCGAGGCCATCATGTGGCATGGCTACTCCAAGCAGTCGGATGGCTATCGTGCCACTGAGAAATTCTACAATCTGCCGAAAGCCGATCGCGATGCCATCGTTAAGTTTATTGAGTCGATATAAGATCATGGGGACGGTTCTGCGTGATACCATTTTCTCTGAAAATTGGATCATCAGAACCGTCCCCGTGATCATTCTCCTCATTGCAGGGTCAGCATCTTTGTCTGCATCTCCCCTCGTTATTCCACAACAGCAAGCTGCGCATTTCTGCCGGTTGTTTGTCTCCGAAGGCTCATCGCTTTCCACGTTGTCGCGTCGAGCCCATCAGATGATGCAGTCTGACGATAGCCTCAGCGTAGAACAGATATTTGCAGGCTATATCCTGTTGGCCGATGGCTGGCAAACCATGCGTCTGTTCCCACATCAGGAGAATGGAGTCGTATCATGGTATAGTGCCACCGACAAACTCCCTGCTTCTATTGGCTCTGAGCACCAGAAATACATCCAGGAAGTGTTTCCCCGTCTTGTAGCAGAAGTGCAGACTGGCGATTGGGAAACGGTGGATGCCTACATCGACCGCATGATACAATACCAGTGCCAGTTCGGCGGCAGCAAACTGCCCTCTCGTCCGTCGTCTGCCGCCATCGTCGGGATATTCCTCCTGTTTTTAGCATTGATATGTAGTATTTGGTTCCTCTACAGGAACGTGTGAGGCTATCGCAGAGAAGATAGCCCAGAAGTTGGGTTGTGAGGTCATCAACGTGCAGGACTTGACAACCGAAGTGGTCGAAAACAACCAGAACCTGATTCTCGGCACTTCGACATGGGGTGCTGGTGAGTTGCAGGATGACTGGTACGACGGTCTGCGCGTGTTGCAGGCTGCCAATCTCGCTGACAAGACCATTGCCCTCTTTGGATGTGGCGATTGCGAGTCGTATGGTGACACTTTCGTGGGTGGTATCGGTGAACTGTATAATGGTATTAAGGAGAGTGGTGCAAACTTCGTGGGTGCTGTCAGCACCGACGGTTACACGTTCGATGACTCTGAGGCAGTTGTGGATGGCAAGTTCGTGGGTCTGCCCCTCGACGATGTGATGGAATAATTAATGCACACAATTGCATTTTTTTCGTTCTAATTGCTTGTTATATCAAAGAAAAATCGTAACTTTGCAAACGAATTCTGAAAAGAGTTCCCGTAAAGGTGTGCTTAACTGCACTTAATTGGGAATGTGAG
Organism: uncultured Prevotellaceae bacterium; assembly: GCA_902764705.1. Lineage (GTDB taxonomy): Bacteria > Bacteroidota > Bacteroidia > Bacteroidales > Bacteroidaceae > Prevotella. The sequence continues at coordinate 29,854 of CACWWZ010000020.1, forward strand.
TGAGAATCTCCGACTGTCCCGCAGCAGTGAACTCCGTTATGGCTCCTAAGCATAAACGCCATTAAGCTTCGCTTGATGACGTTCACGCTCTGCAAAGCTCGAATGCATTCGGCTTTGCTCTCGCTAAATCACGCCATTAGATTATTGTCTGAGAAGGCGCTTGGGAGTGGAGGAAAGTCTGAAGACCAGCCTTTTTCGGTTAAAATGCCGCTGCACCACGATGTATGGTGTCGGTAGGCGCAATTTAATTTTTGTGGATTATGAAACATGAGTCAATTGTCGTCGTGTACGACAGCTGTCAGGCTATTGCTGAAGAGATAGCCGACAAGTTGGGTGCTGAGACAGTCAGCGTCCAGAGTTTGAACAACAGGCAGATAGAAAACTGCCAGAGTCTTGTACTTGCCGTAGAGTTTCAGAACGACGGCCCGCTTTCACCACATTGGCAGTATGCCTGTCAGATGCTACGTGGTGCCAGTCTGAGTGGTAAGAACGTAGCCGTTATGGTGGCTTTGGGCAATAGTCGGGACAACGGTATCTATGCCGAGTCATTTTTCAGTGAACTCAGGCAAAACGGCGCACACATCGTTGGCGAACAGCTCTATGCCGGCACGTCTGGATGGAACACCGACAACTGGATTTGCAGCGTATCACCTAACTTGTAATCAATAAAACTCTTTACCCATTATGAACTATATCTTTATCGTCGCCTTGGAATTCCTGCTGACATTCTTCGGTGTGGCAATGTTTATCAGATATTATAATCACAAGGCATAGGCCGGCAATGAAGTTATTTATTCTGCATAGTCAGATAGATTACGTTTTGCGCCATCACGATATTTGAAGTAGCTAACCTCATTCCCCTGGTTGTCATAAACTGACTTGCCAACGGTCTTGTAGATGGTGTCGATACGTTGGCGGATATTTGTAAAACTTAAACACATTTCTGATTACTCAATCACTTCAATATAGAAACTGAACGGACGGAATCCGTCGTTGCAGCTGATCATCGCACTCATGGGGTTCTTCATCCAGCCATCGTAAAAGTTTCCTTCGCTTCTGGCCAACGATTCCACGAACTCCCGCATGGAGTACCATGCAGAAGGACACATCCCTTCAGGGCATTCACCATTTTCAGAAATCCATTGTTGTCCCTCTTTGACATCACATGTGTGCTCGATGGGATTCTCATACTTTGCAATCAGGTCAGGATAGACCGTCTGACGTATGGCTGTAATTCTAACCTTGTTCATGATTATCGGGTCTTTATATATACTTTTGTCGCACTATCTTGGGCAGTTTCGATGCAACAAGATAATACGACTCTTTGATCCATTCCATGACTGACGAATCTTCCAACTGCTCGTAATACACATCGTTCCAATGCTTTTTGTTCCAATGCCAAGCCGGTGTCACAGCAGAAAACCGTGCCCTAAGTTCCTCATTTCTGTCGGGTGCCAGCTTCAGGGCAAGTCTTGGCTCGGAATCCTTTATGTTTTGCTTGTCATTGCCTAACCAAAGACACATGAAGATTTTTCCTTCCAAGCGGAAGGTGATGTTGTCGTCACCAAATGGCTGGTCTTCGGTTACACCAGGGAGTGACAACGTGTATTCACGTACTTGTTCAATATTCATATTTAATAGGGTGGGCCTTCCGGACTCTATGTTGTTTTTGACTCGTTCTCAGTTGGGAATGACGAAAACGTTACTTTCTGACAATCACACTACCGCTGGCCTGATGAGTAGCTAATATGAGCACCTCTGCTATCTGCACATGTTCTGGCGCATTGGCGGCATAGACGGCAACGTCAGCTATATCGTCGCCAGTAAGGGGCTTGATACCTTTATAGACATTGGCAGCACGATCATGGTCGCCATGGAAACGGATATTGCTGAAGTTTGTCTCCACAAGACCCGGCTTCAGATTGGTGACACGGACGGCGGTGTTGGCCACATCGATACGCAATCCATCGGAAAGAGCCTTTACTGCGGCCTTCGTGGCACAATACACATTGCCCCCTGCGTATGCGGCATCGCCAGCAACAGAACCCACATTGATAATGTGTCCGCGATTGCGCTGCACCATACCCGGTACAATGAGCCTCGTCATCGTCAACAGACCTTTGATGTTGGTATCAATCATGGTCTCCCAATCGTCGAGACTGCCTTCGTATTCCGGCTCCAGTCCAAGAGCCAGCCCTGCATTGTTCACCAACACATCGGTCTCCTGCCACTCTGCAGGCAGCGTCTCGATGTATTTCTTAGCCATTTCGCGATCTCTCACGTCGAAGGTCAAAGTCAACACGTCAGCACCCTTTCTCGTCAGTTCCTTCCTGATGTCTGCCAGACGGCTTTCGTTTCTTCCTGTTAGAATCACTCTGTCACCGTTCCCGGCAAATTTCCTTGCACAAGCCAGACCAATTCCGCTTGTTGCGCCTGTAATTAAAACAACCCTATTCATATCCATTTATGTTAGTTTGGTTGCAAAGTTATGAATTGTTTTTCAAATCGCCAAATTTTAGCAATATCAAAATTCTACCCGATAGGCGATATTCGGGAATGACAGTGAGGTGAATTGGTCGACTGCGGTGAGCGCCAGGCCATTGGTGATGTGCTGTTGACGGGTGCTACGGGCTATTTGGGTATGCACATGCTAAACGAACTGCTGACCAACTATGAGGGTCGAATCTTCTGTCCGCTACGCGCAAAAATTGGTGAGGACGCGATGCATCGCCTGAAGACCATGTTCTACTATTACTTTGGCAAGACGCCAGCCTTTGAGCGCATTGACAGCCGTGTCACTGCCTTTGCTGCTGAGGTGACGCAACCTGATGCCCTCGACGGATTGAGTGGACAGTTTATGGTAGTCAACTGCGTGGCCAATGTGAAGCACTTCTCTGCCGGCAACGACATCGAGATGGTGAACATCGAGTCGGTGCGCCACCTGATTACCTATTGTCTGCGCACAGGGTCGCGCCTGATTCATATCTCCACTACCAGCATAGCAGGACTGAGCGTCGACGGTGTGCCTGGTCCCGACGTGAAGCTTTCGGAACAAACCCTCTGGCTGGGACAGAACATCGACGAGAACAAGTATGTGTATTCGAAGTTCAAGGCTGAGGAACTGGTGCTCGACGCCATTGCCCACCACGGGCTGAATGCCAAATCGCCGATATCCTCAACGGCTTAGCCACTGCCGGCATCAACCTTCGCAGGGTGGAAAAAGAGGAGTTCCAACAGGCTCTTGACCGTATGATGGAGAATCCAGACCTTGTCACTTTGTTGCGTCCGCTGATGGCCTATAACCTCAGCAGTACGTATGAAATGCGCTGGATAGAATCGACCAACGAATACACCACACAAGTGCTCTATCGCTTTGGTTTCCAGTGGCCCCCCACTGCCCGCGGCTATGTGAGCCGATTCGTGGATACCATATCAGACTTCGATTATTTCTCAGTCTGATACCAAAGTTTCCTTATAGATTTTTCCTTCTTGGGGAACTATTCTGTGATAAATAGCACGAAAAACAATGAAAATAATTTTGTGGAATCGTGAAAATAATGTATTTTTGCAGGGTGAAAGTTTATGTTTCCAGTGCAGAAACATAAGTTTCCGGTGCAGAGACATATGTTTTCGGATTAGAAACATAAGTTTTCGGCGCAGAAATATAAAATAGTTCGAAGGAGCAGAAAATTGATATAGGATATTAATAACAAAAACTACAAGGAATATGCCAAAATACATTTTACAGGAACTCCCAGGAGAGATGACCGATGGAAAGAAAATCGTATATCCAAAGATGCAGACTTACTCTCTGCACGACTACGAAACGGTGATTGAACACATGCGCGACTATGCCGGCAGCATTAGTGACGGCATGATCAGGGCCGTCTTCGATGCGCTGCTGTCTGTCATGAAAAGCTGGATGCCAATGGGGCACAACATTAAAATAGACGGGTTGGGCGTGTTCTCGCTGACATTGGGTTTCGATGAATCGAGCCTGTCGGAAAAGGCAGAATTGAAGAACGTCGATAATGATCCGAAAACCAAATACAGGCACGTCTGCATCAAGGGCATCAACTTCAAGCTTGATCAGAAACTGTTGCAGGCGTTGAATAAGGAGGCCACTTTCGAGCGTGGAGAGTCTGACGTCCAGGTGCCGCAGAAGACAACGCTCACTCGCGAAGAACGAATAGCAAGAGCCAAAGCCATTATAGCGAAGAACGGCTTCATGACACTATACGACTATGCCAACGCCACCCACCAGAGCCGTTCCGTTGCCTCCAAAGACCTCCGTCAAATCGTCGCCGACCCCACCTCAGGAATCACCACTCGTGGCAACCATTCGCATAAGGTGTGGGTAGCGAAGGATTAAGGTATTTGTCTAATTGCCTTGAGGCATTTCTGTTTATCTTTCTCAGACAATTGCGGATGCATGACGGTACCGCCACGTTCGATGGTGGCGACAATCTTGAAACCGGAATAGCGGCAGATTTCACGCATGGCACTGATGGCACCACGGGACTGCCTGAACCAGAAATTCCAAGGCCAAGGCGTGGTGCAAGTGCTGAGGAGAATGCACTTCTTGCCCTTCATCAAGGGTTCTGGGAAACGGGGCGTGTCGCGCATCATACCATAGACAATACGGTCAAAAAGCAGTTTCATCTGTCCTGGGATGTTACCCCAATAGCAGGGCGCTCCCATGATGATGGCATCGGCCTCCTGCATCATCTTCAATACCCGTTGAGAGTCATCCTCAGCTATTGAACACTTCAACTTCGTGCGACAGGCCATACAGCCAATGCATGGCTTTATGTTTAGGTCATTGGTATAAACCATCTGCACCTTGTCGCCTCTCTGTTCTGCTTCTTCACGCATGATGTCGAGCATCTGCGAAATCAAACCCTTTTTTCGTGGGCTTCCGTTTATTATTAGTATGTTCATAACTTTCTGTTTCCATCTATTGTTTGGTTGTCACTTTAGTTTACCGTTTAGAATCCTGTTACGGACGCATTTCACGGCAGGTTTGTAATATCATGTGCTCAAAGCAGAAATCAAGGAAGTCTGTTCGTAAGTCTTCCTCCTTCAATTCCAATCGTTCCACGATGTTTAGTGACAGACGTCTAACGGATGAGTTCTCTGCCTGCATGGCTTGGTCAATGAATTTGTCGAGTATCACCTGAAGTTGCGACAATTCTTCTCTGCTGGCTTTGGTCAGTCCCCACAAAGCACTCCTTGCCACGCGGTAGTCCTGACTGAATGCATACTGATGAGCAAAACCGAGGAAGTTGCCCATAGCTTTCACCTCTTGGTAAATCTCTTGGGCACCTCCCTCGCTGAATGTTTGTCTAAGTCTTTCTTTGGTTATGGGCATAAAATCAATTATTCATTTGATAAAAGTCTTTAGTTTGTGGTTGAACATAGCAGGTTGTTCCATGTGTATGAAGTGCCCGCATGTAGTCAATTCCGTATAGTTGAGGTTGGGATACAGACGTTCCATCTTCTGCTTGTTGTCAGGATCAAGACCGCTGTTCTGCGTGCAGATAACCAGCACAGGCAGAGAAATCGGGCGATTATTCCACCACTTCTTTTCTACAAGGTGTTGCATCGTGCTTGAAGCGACATACTGTGGTGTCTCGGGCATCACAGACATGGCATAGTCGTTGATCTCCTGAGGTGTATCCTTTCCAGCCAACGACGACACAAAGCCCGTGATGACATCGCGACATTCTGGACCATCGAAGGAATGGCCAAACTGATTCACAGCCTCAACATACTCAGGTGTCTCAGTACCATCATAGAAGCAATAAACGCCATCTACATCTACCAAAGCGCCTTTGTGACCAGTCGCCATAAGTGTCTGACGACATACGGGCGTCCCAAGACTATGACCTACGAAGACTGCATCCTTAATACCATTCGAATTCAGCACTTCATCAATGGCATGTGCAAAGAAGTCGAGCGTGTAGTCCACATGCGGCTTATCGCTCTGTCCGTATCCTGGCAAATCGATGAATACGAGTTGCAGGTCTTTCTCATCACGAAAAGCCTCGAACTGCTTCTCCCATGTGTTCATGTCACAACCAAAGCCGTGAACAAAACAGATGGTCTTTGCATCTGCTTGGCTATTTGTTATCTTATAATGTACGCGAATACTATCGTCGATAGTCACGTACTCTGATTTTAGTTCGCTGAGTGTCTGCGGCTGGCTTCCACAGCTTGCCAGCAACAGCGCGAATAAATATAATACTACTTTCTTTATTTGTTTCATTGATCAACTTTACTTCATTGTTTTTTAAGACCAGGATAATAACACCATGCGATAAAGGCAGGGAAATCTTTTCTTTGTTTAAAGAATAAAGCTGCGTGGATAAAAATCGCTATAGAAGCGGCCATCGGTGGCGGTGAACTTCAGAACACAATAGTTGGGGTCGGTCACACCGCCTGGGTAGTATTGCTCGTCACCCTCATGCCAGATCATTTCTTTCGAAGCGGCATCCGTCAGCACCTCCATTGTGCCACGAAGCATCATACCCTTGAAACCTTCGACATCGCAGAAATAGATGCAGGCCTTGGGATTCGCCTTGTAGTGAGCCACACGCAATGAAAAGGTGTTGGTGGTAAAGTAGAACGTCTTGATGCCCTCTCGCTTACGTGGTGCCAGCATGGCCTTGGTACAGGGATAGCCTTCGTTATCTACTGATGATATGAAGGCGATGGGGAGCTTATCGGCCATCTGGGCAATAAGCTCCTTAACGCCTGCCAAAGCGGGATTGACTTTCATGGCCTCATCATCGTTTATAGTAAGTGCCTTACGCCAACGTTTCAGGTTGGGGAAGTACATCTTCATCTGGCCGATATACTCCTCTTTTGTAATCGGGTTGGGCAAACCCTCGTTCACAGCACTTACGAACTGGGCACAATGCTCAATCATTTCTTCCATCGTGCAGTCCTGCAAGAACTTACCGTCCTTATAGCAGTACATGCAATAATCTTCGTTCTTACTTCCATCGGCATTGGTGCCGAGAACCTCGTCAGTTAGTGGCATGCCGCAACTCTGACAAAATTTCAAATCTTTTTCCATATTTCTAATTTTATTTTTTTCGTTAGACGATGCAAAATTACAAATAGTTGCGGACTTTGTCAAATCTTTGGGATATTCTTTGACCTAAAGGTGCAAAGTGTGGCGTTGCGAACTGCACGATTCTGTGACGAATGGTCTATCTACTACGAATAAAATGACTTTCTTCAACCTGAAAGTCTTATTCGGGCTTTGCCCAGAAGAAATCGGGGTCGGTGGTGTCGCACTTCCAGTTGTCGTTGACAAATCCCACAGGAATCAGACGAATATCTTCCTCTGCAGGATTGGGACGATAGTCGCTCTCTGGGTTGAAACGACTGTATTTCTTGCAGACAAAATAGTAGAGGTTCTTCGACATATAACCATACAGATAGCCCTCCTTGGTCTGTTTCTCACTGTGATTCCAGTTGGCTGTCTCACAGAGCACCAGCGGCTGGTCGTTTATCATTCGTTCGCGCACTTCGGCAATGCTGAGCATCGTGCCGTTCTCGTCCATCACCCAGGCATCATTCGTGGGGTCTATCCAGAGCCACTTTTGCAACTGACTTGACCACACCGCATTGATGACATGACACTCACCGTCGTTGATGATCTTCGACAACTCGTCGCCCTGACCTGCAACGGAGTCGAGCTTCAAATAATCGCGCACCACACTTAGTCGATAGTCATCTTTCGGCATATAAGTGAATTTGACATCCAACCGTACAGAATCCTTAGCGTAGGAAGCCGACTTCCTGAGTACGTGGAGCGGCGTCTTCTCCTTGACCGCTGTCAACAGAGCTTGGTACGTTTTGTCCTTACGCAGTGACGTGAGGTCGTTGTCATAGAGCATATTGTTGTAATCTTTATAACCAAGAGCCACCGCCTGTTCCAGCGCCTTTAGTGCCTGTTTCTTTTGTTTTGAAACGGCATAGCAGCAAGCCAAGTCGTAGTAGTAAGGAGCGTTGAGCTGTCTGACGACTGCTTCGGAGATATTCGCCACCTTGTAAATAGTGGTCGTGTCAATCAGATTGATAAGGGTGGTAAGCGGAGCAATTGCTTCTTTGTATTTGCCCTCTCTGATGAAGCTCTTATAGGCGGTTTCATGCTGTGTCGTCACCGTCTGGAACTCAACCACTTGCTTGGGTTGACCTTCGGCACTCATCACAAGTGCAAACATCATGGTCAACATGACCAGACCTTTCTTTGTTAATTCTTTCGTTTTCATACCTAATGATATTTTTATTTATTCGATCCAATCCATGTAAGTTTTCTCCATAAGCCCTCTAACGGACCACGCTGATGGCTGGCGAACCAGAAGCGGGCGAAGCAGTATTGCGCGATAACCATTCCGACGCCTACCATCACGGCATAGGTGATGCCCAGCTTGTAATAGCAGGCGAGACCATAGCCGCAGAAGATGGCACAGCCGATGACGGACTGCAACAGATAATTGGTGAGACTCATGCGGCCGAAGATGCACAGGTGACGGAGCACTTGGCGCACGCCCTTGAAAGCATACCATGCAGAGACCACAGCCGAGACAATCATCAGGAGAATAATAAAATTGTAGATGGGCTTGAACCACATCTCGATAGCGCCAAAGTCCACAAAACTCAGGGCAATGACAATGGCGGCAGACAGCATGAGGATTCTATGCCAGATCTGAAGGTTGCGCCCTTCGTTGTAGAACATTCGCTGGCGCCCTAGCTGCATGCCGAGGATAAAGAGGCAGAGCAGTTGCGTCAAGCGTCCACTAAACACGTTGAAGCGGAAGTTCACCTCAAAGCCATAGCGTAGGTTGGTGAGAGCATTCTCCCAGAATGTCCCATGTTCATGAGCATTTTCAATGATGCCAGATAGCTCGTAGAAACGGGTAAAGTCGATCTCATAGCCCGTTAGCAGACAATAGAGCTCCACAGGCTGGATGGCCAGCAAGATGATGATGCACCACACCGCCTTCGATGGCAGATAGCTGATGGGGATGAGCAACAGACCATAGCAGGCATAGAGCATTAGGATGTCTCCATCGTAAAAGGCCACGTTAATGACGCCAAACATGAAGAGCAGACACATGCGCCAGGCGAAGCGACCAGAGAAGCATTTGCCTTTTTGCTGCTGGTTGTCGTTGGCTTTGCCTTCGAACGTCGCGACTCGGCCATCCGAACAAGTTCGATGGCTCTCGCTGTTCCGTTCTTTCATAATGAAAAAGCTCAGTCCGAAGAGCATGGCGAAGATGCCATACATCTTGCCAGAGAGCAGCCAGGCCAGCACGTCGGCCACCCATGAAACTCCCAGTTTTCGCTATTTTATTCTGCAAAAATAGTGATAATTACGGAAAAAATGGTATCTTTGTGGCCAATAAAAACAAAATGATCATTCAGATGAAGAAAAAAGCTTTATTTGTCTGCGGTTTGCCCATGACCTTACGGGCAGGCTTCCTCATTGGAGGAGGCCTTATCATTGCCGGACTGATGCTGGAACTGAGTGTCGGCCCAGTCGATTGGAATGCCTTCCGCTGGCCTGTTAATGGCATTGTACTTGCAGGATTCCTCGCTCTTATTGCCATCTTCTTCCTGTTGCGGAAGCGGGTTTATGTTTTTCAGTTCATCAGCACTTATAAGGCCGCGATACCAGCGTTGGTCTATGCCGTCGTGCTGACCATCGTTATGGGGGTGACGCCTCAGAAGGACCCCTCCCTTACCCTCCCGAGGGAGGGAACTATGTGGATCAACTACATGCTGAATTTCTGGCCTTTCGTGTTGATCTATGTGTATATTGCCGTGATTCTGGGACTGACAGTCCTTCGTCAGCTTAAATCGTGGACGGCAGCATTGCAACGCCACACTCTCAAAGAGGGAATTTTTTCTCTCTTCACGCTTCACTCTTCACTTTTTTCTCACCTCGGCCTTTTCCTCGCCATGACAATGGCAACGCTGGGCAATGCCGACATGCAGCGGCTGAAGATGATTACGGTGAAGGGGGAGCCGGAGTGGCGTGCGCTGACCTCACAACAGCAGATTGTGAAGATGCCCTTTGCCATCGAACTGAAGGAATTTATCATGGAGACCTACGACAACGGGTCCCCTAAGCGCTTTGCCTCCGACATCATCATTACTCCCAATAGTACACTCACCGCTCATCCCTCACCTCTCACCTCTAAGATGGAGGCCACCATAGAAGTGAACAAGCCCGTAGAGTATGACGGTTGGAAAATCTACCAGTACGGCTACGACACGCAGATGGGTGCCATGAGCCAGTACTCGATACTGGAATTGATAAGCGATCCGTGGCTGCCGCTGGTCTATACAGGCATCTATTTGATGCTCGCCGGCGCCCTGCTGATGATTGTTCGTGCAATACCTTGGAGACAAGGAGTGCAGCAGACCCGTAATCATCCTAAGACGGCGCTTCTGCTGTGTGCGGTCATTGCGGCCTGTTTCTTCTGCGTCCACCACTTCATGCCCATTCTTCATTCCAAGACTTTGGTGCCCGCCCTGCAAAGTCCGTGGTTCAAGCCTCACATCATCGCCTACATGCTGGCCTATACGCTGATGGCATCAGCCGCCGTCATCGCGTTACTCCAATTAATCAAAGGTGCGGGGAAAGACAATTCTCTCACCTCTCACCTCTCTCCTCTCACCACTATAGTTTTCGTCGGCATATCCTTGATTACCATCGGCATGCTCTTTGGCGCACTATGGGCTAAGGAGGCATGGGGAGATTACTGGTCGTGGGACCCCAAGGAGACGTGGGCTGCCATCACCTGGTTTGCCTATCTCGTCTATGTGCATTACCGGCAAATACCTACTCACCGGCCTCGTATAGCCCTGTGGGCCTTGCTCATTTCGTTTGTGCTCTTGCAGATGTGTTGGTGGGGCATCAATTACCTGCCTGCAGCCCAAGGCTCCAGCGTCCACGTCTATAACATGCCGTCGTAACGCGCTTTGATTGGTTAAAATTGTAAGGACACTATGAACAAGGGTGATATTTATTCTGCTGCCAGACTGATGGCATATATTCAGGAAATAGGATTTCTGCCGCTTCTGAGTAGTGGCGTGTATGGATTCTCTGCCGAGGAGGTGGTCTCAGACGATTGCCGCTATGTGGTATTACCTGATGGCGGTTGGGACTGGCCGTTGTGGAAATGGAAAGGGACTATCGTGACGGGGGGTAACTGCGTCTATGGCAAGTTTTTCGATAAGAAGGCTGGCTTTATCAGTCGCGAGTGGTGGCCCGACTTCTATAACTACCGTCGCAGCAAGCATCCTATACCAGCAGAAGGTTCCATAGAAGAGACCATCCTGCTGACACTACAGGAACAGGGCAGCCTGATTACGCGCGAGTTACGTGCTGCGTGCGGCTTCGACGGCCCGAAGATGCGAAGCAAGTTCGACGGCTATGCCACCCGTCTGCAGATGGGCTGCTATATCGTCACTGAAGATTTCGTCTATCCGACGGATAAGAAGGGTAGGGAATACGGTTGGGGATGGTCGCTGCTCACCACCCCGGAAACGCTCTTCGGCCATGAGGCCTGCATGACAGACAACACACCAGAAGCGTCATATCGCCGTCTGACAGAACACTTCCGAAAGATTCTACCCAATGCTACGGATAAGCAAATACAAAAATTGATAGGTTAGGTCCTATACAGTGAAAATTATCCACGTGGACATGGACCAGTTCTTTGCCGCTGTAGAGCAGCGAGACAATCCGGAACTGAAGGGCAAGCCGATAGCGGTTGGCCACGATGCCGAACGTGGCGTGGTATCGACTGCCAGCTACGAGGCCCGACGGTTCGGAGTGCATTCGGCACAGTCCATTCAAGTGGCCAAGCGTCTGTGTCCGCAACTGATTATCGTGGAGCCACACTTCCAGCGGTATAAGGAGGTGTCGGCTCAGCTACATGAGATATTTCATGACTATACCGATTTGATTGAGCCTATTTCGCTTGATGAAGCTTTCCTCGATGTAACAGAGAATAAGACGATGGTGAGCACCAATCGTCAAGGCAAGTATGCAATGGACATAGCCCGTGAAATCAAGCAGCGCATCCGCAAGACAACTGGACTGACGGCATCAGCAGGTGTCAGTTATTGCAAGTTCCTGGCAAAAATTGCCTCTGACTGGAGAAAGCCCGACGGCCTGACGGTGATTCATCCAGACAGGGCTTTGGACTTTATCGCCCAGCTGAAGGTGGAGAAAATCTGGGGAGTCGGGCAGAAGACGGCAGAGAAGATGCACCGGATGGGTATTTTCACAGGCCAGGAGCTGAGGAATATGTCGCTCACCCGGCTGACGCAGGAGTTTGGTAAAATGGGGCAGGTGTTCTATGACTTCTCGCGAGGGATCGATAACCGGCCTGTTATCTCCGAGTGGGAGCGCAAGTCCGTCAGCTGTGAGCAGACGTTTGAGTCAGACATCAGCGAGAACTCAGCCGTCACCATCTATCTGTATCACACGGTGCTGGAGCTGGTCAGGCGCATCGAGAAGAATGACTTTGAGGGGCGCACACTGACACTGAAAGTCAAATTTTTGGATTTTCAGCAGATTACCCGCAGCATTACCGTTGACCACATCTTGCGAACCAAGGACGAGATTCTGCCTCTGGCGAAACAACTGATGCAGAGTGTGGAGTTTCACTCTCACCCCATACGTTTGCTGGGGTTGGGTGTGTCAAATCAAAAGAGTGCCACCGCCCAGGAGCAGCAGCCTTGGGTCGAGCTGGAACTGGAGTTCGAGCCGTGGCCGGAGGTATGATTATTCTGCCTTTCCGCCAAACTCGTTATACGATACGTTCTCTGGCTTCCACTTGTCTTTTGGTGTAGGACTTTCAGCGGGATGACCTATAACGATGACACAGAGCGGCACGATGGTCTCAGGAAGCTTGACTGCCTTGGATACGGCTGTTACACGGTCATCCATTGGATAGACACCAGTCCAAACGGCTCCAAGCCCGAGAGCATGGGCTGCAAGCAGGATATTCTCTGTTGCGGCAGAGCAATCCTGAATCCAATAGGCCTGACCTTTGCCCGACAGAGCCTTGTCCATATTACCGCAAACGACAATGGCCAATGCACACTGTTCCAGCATACCGCCACGACCTCTCGACAGTTCCTTCAGCTTGGCCTTGTCAGTGACAGCAACAAAGTGCCAAGGTTGTTTGTTAACAGCTGTGGGAGCCGCCATACCAGCCCGCAGGAGTGTCTCAATATCGGCCTTTGATATAGGCTGGTCAGTATACTTGCGAATACTGGTGCGTGTCATGATGCTGCTTAGTATGGGATTCAACTCTCTGGTGATGTCGGCTTCAATATTGCTTATCTTATCCGTCGGTTCATAGCGTTTCAATACACGTCCGTCGCGTGATACGAGGAACTTGGTGAAGTTCCATTTGATGTCGCTCTGGTACCCTCCCACGATGTTATCAACATCGCGGGTCCCTCCCTTGTCGTAGTCGGCATCCTGCTTGCGGAGCATGCCATCCATCATCTTTCCCCGTTGGTCGTTGACATCAAAGCCGCTGAAGCCTTTCTGTGTCTTCAGCCAAGTGTAAAGCGGATGCTCATTCGCTCCGTTCACCTCGATTTTGTCGAACTGCGGGAACTGGATGTCGAAGTTGGCCGAACAGAACTGGTGAATCTCCTGAATCGTTCCGGGAGCCTGCTCTCCAAACTGGTTGCAGGGGAAATCCAGAATCTCCAGTCCCTCGCTGCGGTACTTCTCATAGAGCGCCTCCAGTTCCTTGTACTGGGGCGTGAATCCGCAGCGGGTGGCGGTGTTCACGATTAGCAGCACCTTACCCTTGTAGTCAGAGAGCGACACGTCCTGTCCCACATCGTCCTTCACCTTGAAATCATAAATACTCTGTGCCGAAAGCGTCAGCACACAAACCATTGCCATGAGGCTCATAATCCTTCTTTGCATAATTGTCTATTTTAGTTTTGATTCTTTTATTCGTGTTTTTTTAACCAAGTACTACATCGAGCACCATCATCAGTACGAAGCCGATGGCAAAACCGATGGTGCTGAGATTGGAGTGCTCTCCCTCGTTGGCTTCTGGAATCAGTTCCTCGACAACGACATAGAACATAGCTCCTGCAGCAAAGGCCAGCATGTAGGGCAGGACGGGCATCAGCAGCGAGGCCAACAGCAATACGGCGACGGCTCCGACGGGTTCTACTGCTCCGCTCAATGAGCCGATGAGGAATGACTTCCACTTGGAATTACCTGCAGCTCGCATAGGCATGGAGATGATGGCACCTTCTGGTACGTTCTGAATGGCGATACCTAAAGAAACGGCAATGGCACTGGCCAGCGAGATACTCGACATTCCACTCTCTGCTCCAGCAAAGACCACACCCACCGCCATACCTTCAGGCAGATTGTGGATTGTGACAGCAAGTGCCAGCATGGCAGTCTTGGAAAGTCGGGAGCGAGGGCCCTCTGGTTTATCGGTTCCGATATGCAGGTGAGGCGTCAGCTCATCAATCATTAACAGAAAGCCCATACCCAGCAGAAATCCTACTGCAGCAGGCACCACCGAAAGAAAAGCCTCCCCTCGGGGAGGTTGGGAGGGGGGCGCCATCTCCATCGACGGAATCAGCAGCGACCACACCGATGCCGCCACCATCACGCCCGACGCAAAGCCAAGCAGCGACTTCTGCAGCCTTGGCGACATGTCTTTCTTCATGAAAAAGACGAAGGCAGAGCCGAGCATGGTGCCCAGTAAGGGAATCAATAATCCGATTATCAATGTTGTCATCTCTTATTATATTTACGGCGTAAAGATACTAAATATCCAATTTGTAACACACACAATCCGCATCGTGGTAAAACTCCTTTGCACCCCAGCGTTGCCAGTATTGATGGGTCTTGAGGCGATGCAGCACAGGAATGAAGATGAAATCGTAGTTTGCTTTCAACTCGGGCATGATGGACATCAGCATGTCGTAGTTCAGCGGGGTACCACGATATTTCTCAGCCACGATGAACGAAAAGACAGCGATATAACGCTGAGCGTTCAGACTTTTTATCAGCTCCGGCTCGTCTTTCAAAATCTGCGGCGTCTCTTCCTCAATGCGATAGTCACTCATATTGAGCAGCCCCACGACATTGCCGTTTTCATCCAAGGCTTTGACACTCAACGGCCAGTTGAAATGCAGGTCTTGCACCCACGACTCCACCTCAACGCGATCGAAACCGTACTGTCGCACCATCCAGCGGACGGTCAACGGCGCATCATCTTCAGTCATTCTTTGTAATATGCACGACATTGTAGGTCAACAAGATTTCAGGGTGATACGACAATTTCGCCTGACGAAGACCTGGGATTCCCATATCTTCTTCGCGGTTCAGATAGACATATTGCTCCGGCAGGTGCTCGGCGAACTGCTGGTTGATGATGGCGAAGGCACCCTCAACATGACGGTCGGCTTTCTCCACACAGACGTCGAAGGTGTCGGTGGTGACAGCGGAACCGTATGTAAAAGCCACCATACGACCGTCCACGAAGATGCTTCCGCCTATCATGCCGAGAGCGTCCCAATTCGAGAATATAGTATCCATCACGCGAAGCTCGGCATTGATAGTCTCATTCCTGTTTTCGTTTTCGTTATCGTTTTGGTTCTTCTCTTCCTGCCATATTTCCGTCAGTCGGCGACATTCGTCAAAGGATTCCGTCGTTAGAGGCCGATATTCAAAATCGGGATGTTCCGCACGGAAACGATGGATGTGATTGCGCTTGGCATCTAGATGTCTGCCATGAAGCGTTGCGAGATCAGTGCGACGATAGATGTAATCGTATTGGTCACGAAGTGGCTCTACATTAGTTGAGAGTTTAGAGTTTAGAGTTGAGAGTTGCTCAACTTGTGAGTCTTCAAGCCCAATCAATGTCAAATCGCCATTGCTATCATCAAGTAAAGCCTCAATCAGTTCTAACGACAACGCTTCGGAAGTACAAACCATATACGCTCGCTGACCATCGAAGGTGTAACGCAGTACCACGGTATTTTCAAGTATGCACACCTCGGTGTAATACCAAAACTGCCATCCCACAAGGTTGGCAAAGGTGTAGTTGCAGTTACGCCGCCCAGAGGGTAGCGTAACTGCCTGCATCGCCTCGCGGTCAGAAAGTGCCAACTGATGAAATGTCATTATGCCTTATTGAATTTCTCCTTGGGCTGTTTGCAACGGGGACAGCGCCAGTCGTTGGGCAGGTCTTCGAAGGCCACGCCGTCGTGCTCAGCCGGGTCATAGACGTAGCCACAGACGGAGCAGACGTATTTTCCGGAGGCTTCTTTCTTTTCGAAAACAACTTCGGGCCAGATGGTGGGAACTGGATTGTCAAGGTCTATCACGCGTTTGGCCTCCAGGTTTTCGAAGCCCTGCGGGGTGTGGGTGCCCATATAGACGGTAGGGT
Source organism: uncultured Prevotellaceae bacterium (assembly GCA_902764705.1). GTDB lineage: Bacteria > Bacteroidota > Bacteroidia > Bacteroidales > Bacteroidaceae > Prevotella. Next base: position 46,332 of record CACWWZ010000020.1, read on the forward strand.
TGTTACGGACGAATTCTCGCACTCGGTCCAGCGTCTCACGGGCTGCGGGCAGATCGTCATAGAGCATCGACAGTTTGTTCTCATACAAGGCCTCGTCCACGTAGGTGATGTCGGCCTCGAACATATAGTAGAGTCCATCGCTCTCGGCAATCACGAGGCTGTTGCCGTTGGTATGTCCCTTTGCCTTGATGAACCACACGCCGTCACAAATCTTTTGTGTCTCGGGGAAGTTATGATAGGGGCCGTCTGTGTAGGTTACGGGTACCACATTTGTGAGTCCCTTCAGCTCCTCAGCCTGCGTCTCGTCAGCTCCTACATAAATCTTTGCATTGGGGAACGAGCGCAGTTCGCCCGAATGGTCAGCGTGGCGGTGAGTCAGCAGAATCTTTGTCACCTGCTCGGGCTTGTAGCCAAGGGCAGCGAATGCATCCATGTATGTGCAGATGTCCTTTCCGGTGAAGACTTTTGAATTCTCGTCGGGTGCTTCTTCCGGTGTACCTGCAGGGATGCCTGTATCTACCAATATTACTTCCGAGCCGGTGTCGATGAGGTAGTTCTGCAGACTACCACGATAGCGGATGTTCTTGTCATATTTGTCCGGGCCTTCTTCACCACCGAATACGAAGGACTGAGTATAGAATCCGTCACGTCTGAATTTTACGGCTTTTATTTCCATTTTGTTGTCAATATTGATTTGATTATTCTTCTACGGGTACGAATTTTTCCTTCTTGCGCTTACAACGGGGACAACGCCACGTATCGGGGAGGTCTTCAAACTGGGTTCCAGGAGGTATTCCCTGCTTGGGGTCACCCTTCTCTGGGTCGTAAGTATACTTACAGGGGCATTTCATCTTTGCCATAATCGTAAATGTTTTAGGTGATTTGAAAATGAAGGGACGGCTTTGCGTGGTGTCTGAATCCGTAGAACAGTCACTCCGGCAACACCGTCCCGTGAAGAAAAAATTTATTTGCAACGTTCGTTGCGAATACAGGCTGCGTCATGGCATAGCTCAAGCAAGCTTGGCTCTGCTCATCTGACTTGCACTGTACTTGCGTCGACGATGATGCCGCGAGAAACAACTTATAGCTGCAGCAACAGCCAGTTCTGAGTACCAATCTTCTCAATGAGTTCCACTGCACCCTGGCTCCAGAAGAGGTCTTCCTCCTCGTCCTTCAGGTAGTCCTTCAGAAGGTCATAGGTGAGGGGATCGTCCTTCACACCCTCCATGCACTTCATCAGCAACTCAACGCCTGGCTCCTGAATGGCGAGGTCAGCCTTGACATACTCGACGGGGTCGCAGATAAGGTCGCGGCTCTTCATGCCTTCGAACTTAACGTCTCCACCCAGGTCGAGGATGCGCTCTGTAAACTTCTCTACCCAGCCCATTTCCTCATTGAAGTGGTCGATGTACTTCTGTCCGAGCTTGGTGAAGCCCTGCGACTTGAAAATCATACCCTGCTGCTTGTGTACGATGGCACCTTCTGCCAGATGAGTTACGAAAAACTGTAATGACTCAATTGATTTCTGCTTGTCCATAATGCGTTTTAGTTGTTATACGATAATTTTATATTTCACACTGCAAAGTTACGATAAAAATCCTATCAATCCAAATCTGAAACAATACAAAAGTTGTCTGAAACGATACAACTTTGAAATAATATTCGTATCTTTGTCCCCGATATGTACACGTTGAATAAATATTTACCAATATTTATAGGCGATGACTTGCCCGAAAAAGGCTGGGATGACGGGATGTACTGCTTTGAAACAGATGCGGTGAAAATCCTTCGTAGCAACCTGCAGCGCGGATTCGTGTCCAGCTTCGCCTTTGTGGTAGTTGACAAAGGCTGGATGACGATTTACTACAATGGCCGTGAATTGACGTTTCACCCCAACGACCTGTACACCTATTCGCCGGGCCTCCCCGTCGACGTCATCGCCACTTCCGACGACTTTCACGGCTACTGCCTGATGGCCGACGAGCATGTCACCATCGAGGCACCATCCGTCCACGACCTCGTACATCTGGCCTACCTGCCCATTGTGCAGCTACATGAACCTAAACAGACACTGGCCCCCGATGCCGCACAGCATCTGATAGCAAAAATGCAGGAAATAATCAGCTATATTCATTCAGACCACATCTACAAAGGTGAAGTGTTACGTATGCTCTATTCCATATTCCTGCTTGACCTGCAAAATGCCCAGCAGCGTGCCATCGTAGACCGCCAGACACCCCAGCGCGTGGAGGAAATTTTTATTGACTTCATCCGTCTGCTGCCCAGTCACTTTGCAGAACACCACGACATTGCCTTCTATGCTGACCGGCTCCATATATCTTCCGTCTATCTCTCCCGTGTGGTCCGTCAGGTCACTGGCCGCACCGTTGTTGACTACATCAACCAGATGCTACTGATGGAGGCCTCTTTCCTGTTGCAAACCTCCCAACTGAGCATCACTCAGATTGCCGACCACCTCCACTTTGCTGATACCCCCTCCTTCAGCAAGTTCTTCTCGCGCCTGAAGGGCATGAGTCCGAAGGAATATCGAAAGGGGTGAATGATGAACTCTTCGAATTGTATCTGAGGGTTATTGATATTTTTTAAACTGATACTTCTCACGTAGTGCCTGCTGCTCTTCAGCAGGGAGAGATGTGAAGTAGGCTTTCCAACCTGGGCAGAAGTTGATGTGCCAGCGCCAGAAACGGCCCATAAGAGAGTTCGGCTTCTTGTCGTAATTAGCCCTTAGCTTGCAATTTTCACATTGATGTGCCATAATTTATTTCTTTAAAGTATTAATAATAGAATCTAATTCCTGTGCCAGATGCTCGTAGTCCTCGAGCTCCATTGGACAGGCTGACAGTTGTTCGCCCATGCCTTTTGGAATCGAGTTGTACGCCTGTTCCTCCATCGCCTTTCCTTTCTCAGTCAGACTGACAATCTGCTGGCGTTTGTCTTGCTCGCCTTTTTTGCGAGTGACGATGCCAAGTTTTTCCATGCGCTGGAGTAGGGGAGTGACGGTGTTCGTCTCCAACAACAGGCGATGGGCAATGTCATTAACAGGCTGATTGTCCTTTTCCCAGAGCACCATCAGCACGAGGTACTGCGGATAGGTGATGCCCAGTGCCGTCAGCATCGGGGTGTACGCCTGCGTCACCAATCGTGCAGCCGTATAAAGGCGGAAGCAAATCTGGTTGTCGAGTTGTAATTCTGCGTGCATAACTCTCAACTTTCAATTTTCAACTTTCAACTCTTAACTAAGCCAGCATGGCTTCCACGTCCTTTTCAAAATCCTTGGGCTCTGTCGTGGGCGCATAGCGCTTGATGGTCTCACCATCCTTCGAGATCAGGAACTTGGTGAAGTTCCACTTAATGTCGCTGTCTTTCTCCACACTCTTGCTGATAGCCTTGAAGAGCGTCTTTGCTGCTTTTGCCTTTAGACCGTTATATTCCTCGGTGGGAGCCTGTGTCTTCAGATACTCGAAGATGGGTTCTGCGGCAGGGCCATTCACGTCAGTCTTTTTCATAATTTGGAACGTCACGCCGTAGTTCAGCTGGCAGAACTCTTCAATCTGTCCGTCAGAGCCTGGGTCCTGCTCCTTGAACTGATTGCAGGGGAAGCCGATGATGACCAGTCCCTTGTCCTTATACTTCTGGTTCATTTCCTCCAGTCCTGCAAACTGAGGCGTGAAACCACACTTGCTGGCTGTGTTCACAATCAGCAATACCTTACCTTCAAACTGCTTGAAGTCTATCTCCTTACCTTTGCTCGTCAGAGCCTTGAAATCATAAATCTTTGCCATATCTTCATTCGTTTATATCGTTCACGATGCAAAGGTAAGAATAATATTTTATATCGCAAGCGATTTATTGAAATCTTTAAGCTTGTTTAACAATAGGTCGTGTGCGATATTATTCCCGTTAACGACGTTACTGCCCTGTGGCCTGACGATATTCCAGGAGTTTGTTCTGGTAGTCGGCGAAGGCATCGGTACGACGGTCGAGCGACTGCTGGTAGAGCAGTTGGGCTTCGAGCAGGTCGCTCATCTTCGAGGTGCCCGCCTTGTAGTAGTCACGGTTCAGGCGGAGATTTTCTTCGGCCTGCTCGATGCCACGCTGGGCCAATAGTAATTGCTGGTAGGACTCCTGTACGCCGTTCCAAGCGTTCTGCATGCGGATCTTCAGGAGTTCTGAATTGTCTGCCAACTGTTCTTCGGCTTGTTGCTGGGCTATCTTCTTGCGTTTGATGGCGTGCGAACCGCCCCACCAGTCACTAATTGGGACGCTGACGGTGGCGAACACCATTCCGAAGGTACGGTCATTATCGAGCAGGTTGTGGTAGTTATAGCCAGCACCTACACCTACCATGGGGAGGTTCTTACCAATCTCCATCTTGCGCTGCAACTTGGTAGCTTCGACTTGTTTGTTTAGCAACTGATATTCGGCAGTCTGCAAAAGGGCCTGCTGGCGGTCTTGTTCTTCGACAAGCGAAGCGGCAGAGCCGAGCGGTTGAGGGATTGATGCGACGGCAAAACCGTCGCACACACTAACGGCAAAGTTGTCGTTGCTGAGGCCGCAGTATTGGGCGAGGAGTAAGCGTACGATGCTGATACCGTTCTGCACCTTCAGTTTCTGGCTCTCCACCTCGTTCTGGCGCAGTTGTACTTGCAACAGGTCGTTACGCATGGCGACACCAGCACGCACGGCCACATCCACATCCTTATAAATATCGGCTAACAGGGCCTGAACGGCCTCGATGGTCTTCATCTTCTCTTGCAGGGAGACGAGCTGCCAGTAGTATTGCTCGGTCTGCTTCTCGACCTCGTTTTCAGAGAGTTGCAGTTGCAAGCGGCTCACATCCTCGCCCACCTTGGCCAGTTTGTTGCCGTTGATAATCTGTCCACCAGCGAAGACGGGCTGCACGGCGTTGATGCCAGCGATGGTGCCATTCTTCATCATCGACACACTAATGGGGTTTCCAAGGGCAGCAAGGGCCTCGGCTGGTAGTGTCTGGGCAAGGGCCATGCCTAATTCGGGCGTTATCTGCTCAGAGAGGTTCAGCTCTGTCTGAGCCATGCCCTTGTTGGCATTAAACCACATACCAGTACCGCTTATGTTGGGAAAAAACTTGGTGAAGGCTTCCTTGCGCTGCTGTCGGGCGGCATCCACGGTGTGCTTGGCGTGGCGAATGGCAATGTTGTTCTGCAGGGCAGAATCCTTTAACTGCTGTAATGTATATGTTTGAGCTGCGATAGAATGGCAGCATAAAAGACAAACAATAATAGATAATATCTGTTTCATTGCGGTAGCAAATTTTTCACTTTTCACTATTCACTTTTCACTTAGTCGATACCTTCCAATATATTACAGGTAGCATGGTGACTACCAGGATGAGGGCACCGATACCACCAGCGAAGATGGTAACACCCACAGGCATCCAGAACGAACTCTGAGCGATAATCATCGGCACCACACCAACGGCAGTAGTTGCCGTAGTCAGGAAGATAGGCACCATACGACGTTTGCCGGCTTCGTAGGCAGCTTGCTTCACTGCCTTGTTATAGGCATCGCGGCCAACGGTCCAATCACCATGTTCCGCTACATATTTTTTGATCAGGTCGATGGCATGCTCGAAGATGAGAATCTCGTTACGCATAATCATTCCCATCAGCGTGATAAGACCAAAGATAGAGGTCAGGCCTAGAGCACGGTCCATCAGTCCTAAACCGATAAGTGCACCAGGCGTCATCAGGCCCAGAGCTACCATGCAGACAAATGTAATACCATACTTCTTGAAATTGAAGAGTAGGAAGAAAAACACGATAATCAAGGCGATGGAAATACCGCCAAATATCTGAGGCAGTGCTTCGTCGCCATATTCGATTTCGCCTCCTACCTCGCTGCGTACACCTTGTGGAACTTGTATCTCCTCCTGCATGATTCGGGCTATCTCTTTTTCTACAGGGCCAGTATATACACCCTGAGCAAACTGGGCTGTCACGGTGATGCAACGCTCGCCGCCACGATGCAAGATACGACTCTCGCTCCATTTGGGCTTTACTTTAGCTATCTGGCGAAGCGGAACGGTGCTGTTAGTGCTATTGAATCCACCCGAAAGCATCGTTATTGGCGACGAGATACCCAAGTTCTCAACATCAGAGAAGGTCATGTCAGTATCATCTTTCACCACGATAGGCAGTTCATAGTTTCCCTCCCATATCTGACCTACGCGCAGGTCACTCGATGTGGCACTCAGGGCCAACTGGGCGGTGGTACGGGTGATGCCAAGTTGTGCCGATGTGACGGGATCAAGTTCCACATTGATAATCGGATAGGGTTGCAGGTAGTCGGTATGTACCCATTCCACTTCAGGCATCTGGCGCATACGTTCCATCAATTGTTCGGCTACCACATGCAGCGAATCGAGATTATCGCCATAAAAGCGGTATTCCAGTTCGTTGACCTCCAAGAAATCCAGTCGTTTGAATTTCACGTAGGCATTGGGGAACGCCTCGCTCAATTGGGGTTGATACTCTGCCAACAAATCTACAGTTGCCTTATCACTCTTGGTATTGACGATAAACTGGGCATAGTTGTTGCCTGCTATCTGGGGCGCGTATGCATCCATGAAACGAGGTGATGAACAGCCTATGAAACCGGTAATGCCAGTGATACGCTTATCTTTCTCCAAGGCATGCTGTACGGAATCTGCTATCTGTTCCGTCTCAGCCAATCCTTTTCCATCTGGCAGGAATATCTCCACTGCAAACTGGGCGCGATCGGCGTAAGGGAAGAGTCGTATCTTCAGCGTAGGAAGAATGAGTGTCGATAGCAAAATGATTCCTATGCCGCCGCCGATGGTAAACCAGGGGTGCTGGAAAGTCCACGCTAACACGCGATTATAGGTGTTTTGTACCCAGTTCGTAATGATATTACCTCCTGTACTCACCTTATCAGGCTTGATGATGTGTACTTCCAGGAATGGTATTACCGTTACAGCCAGTATGAGCGACACCATGAGGTTGATGGTAATAGTGATGGGGAAGTCTTCTAAACAGTCGTGGAACACACCCTTCATCGTGAGAAGAAAGGGGAAGAAAATGACACAGATACAGATGGTGGCCAACATCATCGGCATGAAATACTGTTTGGCCGACTCGATGGCAGCTATCTTCGGCTCATAACCCTTGCCGAGGTATTCCAAATAGCCATCAATGACCACAATCGAGTTATCCACAATCATTCCCAGTACCACAATGAGTGCCGCCAGCGTCACGATGTTCAGTTCGATGCCTATCATATACATAATGGATACCGATACGAAAGTGCTCAACGGAATAGTGATGGCAGCCACGATAGCCGAGCGCAAGGGAAAGAGCACCATCATTACCAGGATAATGATGGCCATAGAGATAAGCAGGTCGCGCAAGAACGATGTAATGCTCAACGACACCACCTTCGGTTTGTCGGCGATACGGGTCACGTTCACATCATCGGGCAGTTCGTTGGCACGGAACTCATTGAGCACACGGTCCACTTCCTTGCCATATTGTATCACATTGTTGCCTGGCGTCATCTCCAGCGACAGCAACATACAGGGATGACCGTTCTGTTCGATGCGACTTGCCATCGGTTCATACTCACGCACCACACGAGCAATGTCCCTCACACGTACCACCTTCCCACTAACGGGATCGGAGAAGATAATCTGATTGGCAATCTCCTCTTCGCTGTCCTCCATCGCTTCGATATGTATGGGTATCTGCTGGTCATCATCACTGATGCTGCCACTCATAGTCGTGATACCCTGGGCTTGCAGACGAGTGAAGAGCAGCTGCTGACCGATGCCGTAGGCCTGCAGGCGCTGACGGTCTATGTAGAGTGATATCTGCTCATTCTGTTCGCCGAAGAGTTTGACGTTGGCCACCGACGGAATCCGGCGCAGACGATCGCTCAGATCGTCGCTGTACTGTTTCAACTCGCGATAACTACGCTGGTCGCTCTCGATAGCAATCAGCAGGGCCGAGGTGTTGCCGAAGTCGTCGTTGACCACGAGGGCAAGCACACCGCTGGGCAACTGCATCTTGAAGGTGTTCAAACCATGCTTGATCTTACTCCACACCTCATCCTTATTATTCACCTCATCATTCAGACGTACCATCACAATACACATGCCGTTCTGCGATGTGGTGGTTGTCTTGACGCGATTTACCTCACCATAGGTAAACAGATAGCGTTCTAATGGGCGAGCCACCTGTTGTTCCACCTCCTCGCTGGTAGCGCCAGGATAAACGGCTACCACCACACCCTGTCGGATGGTGGCATGTGGGAATTCATCCTTAGGCATCACGTACATGCCGTAGATACCCAACACAAGCAGGATAACTACAATGAGCAGCGATATCGAGTAGTGTTCCAATGGCCATTTCAGCCAGTCCATATTCTTCATATAACCACTAACCTTTTACCATGAATCAATACACCACCTTGTTTCCTTCACTCAGTTTCTGATAACCCTCAGTCACAATGCGCATGCCATTCTCAATACCGCTGGTAATTGCGATATGGTTACCTGCGGTTTGTCCTGTGGTTATGGTGGTGCGATGAACCGTGCTGTCACTAGCCACCGTCCAGACAAACAGCGTGCCGCCGGCCCTCTTCTGTACCGCCATTACGGGCACCGCACACGGGGACTGTCCCTCGTGTGCTACTTGCGGCACATCAGGGACTGTCCCCTTATGTGCAAACTGAACACTCGCCACCATGCCTGGCAACAGTTTTCTGTTAGCGTTCTGCACGTTGATCCTTATCTCATACGTATGCGTGAGCGCGTCCGCCTGTATACCTTTCTCTATTTTACCACCGCTGACAGTAGATTGTGCAGCCTCTACATTGATGGTCGATGGGGTCGATGCAGTAATGCCACTAATCTCAGCCTCAGGAACAGACACCTTCACCTTCACACTGGTGATGTCGAGGATGGTTACAACAGCCTGCGATGGCATGGCAGTTTCACCAGCACCCACCAGTTTCTTACCGATAATGCCGCTGACGGGAGCAGTCAACCTACAGTCGGCCAGGTTCTTCTTGGCCACCTCGTATTGCGACTTGGCCTGCGCCACCTTGCTCTGTATCTCCACCCACTGTACCTCGGGCAGCGAGCCGTTGTCGTGCAGCATCTTATAGCGCTCCAAGGCATCGTTGGCTTGTGCCATCTGGGCTTCAGCACCAGAGAGCAGATTGCGGGCCTGTGTGTCGTCTATCTCGGCGATAAGTTGTCCGCGACTAACGGCCTGCCCCTCATTCACTAACACGCGTTTCACGATACCCATACTCGTGAAACTGACGGCAGTACCCTCTCGCTCCTCAACGATACCCACAAAAGTCTGGCCAGCCATATCACAGACCGATGATACCACTTCTGTTTTTACACGCGTCGGAGCCTTTACTCCATTTTCTTTTTTCTCACTACAACTGCATACCATCAGAATGGTCAGCAGTCCTAAAATTACCTTTTTCATTCCCAAAATGTTTGATTTGGGTGCAAAATTACTGATTATTCTCTTGCTGTGCATGTTCTAATCGACTGAATTTATTATCGTTTTCACCTCTATAAGCATTATCGGTAATAGAAAATTCCAATTAGGACATTGTTTTTTATCCAAAATACGTACCTTTGCACCATGAAACATCAAGAAGAGATTTCGCTCCAGACGCTAACCGACAATGAGGACATTCAGGTTGGCTATTCCGACAACGACATCGTCATTGTTGACAATATCCAGAAGTTTGCCGAAATCAGTAACGCCTATGTATCGATGAACGCCATAGTCATCTGTACGCAGGGAAAAGTACAGGGTACACTGAACGGGCAGACGATAGAACTGCACAAGAACCAGATAGCCGTCATCCCCCAAAACGTCATTGTTACTAATCCGATGATTAGTCCTGATTTTAATCTAAAGGCCATGTTCTTTACCAACCGCATCCTGCAGAGTTTCCTGCACGAGAAAATGAATGTCTGGAATGATGTTGTTTATGTTCACAGAATGCACGTTGTCACTATGGATGATGTTGACCTGCAGTTCTACACCAATTTCTATGAAATGCTTCGTCTGTGCTTCGACAAAAGTATGAATCATCCCTTCCGTACCGATGTTATCCAGTCGCTTTTGCGCGGAGGTGTCCTCGGTCTTTGTGGTGCCTTGAAACAGCGTATGCTTAACGATGACATTTCAATTGATACGCATATTAACAATAACCATTTCCAGCACTTTCTCGACCTGTTGCACTCCACAGATGTAAAGCATCGCCCTGTGGAGTGGTATGCCAACGAACTCTGCATCTCGCCAAAATATCTTTCTGCATTATGCAAAAAGAACTCTGGCAAGACTGCTAACGAATGGATTACAGAACATGTGTTAGAGGACATCCGCTACTACCTGAAACAGACCGATTACAGCATCAAGCAAATCTGCGACCTGCTCGGTTTCCCCAACACATCCTTCTTTGGCAGATATGTAAAGGAGCACTTCGGCCTAACGCCTTTGCAAATCAGAATGAAGTAACTACATTATAAATACTTTTGTCGGACTACCTTAGGAAGTTTTGATGCTACAAGATGACAGGACTGTCTGATCCAGATTATTGCTTGATAAAATGAGGATAATCGGGTTCTTGCTCTGGCAAGCGTCGCATAGGGCCGAGCGCACCTAGTTTCGGGTCGTATACAAAGCCCTCATAGCTGAAGGCACAAAGATCCTTTGGCTTATCGATTCGGTTCTCGATGATGAATCGTGTCATAGCTCCCCGGCAGGTCTTAGCCCATACGGCCTGTATCTTCAGATCGCTCCCCTTACGGATATAGAACAATGGTTGAATAATACGGACTTCCCGACGGACACGCTGCCAGTCGAAGAGGTGTTGGTATTCCTCGGTGGCAAG
>CACWWZ010000021.1 GCA_902764705.1 uncultured Prevotellaceae bacterium
TCGAAGGCCAAGTAATACCGTCGCTATAGTCTGTAGTGCTGTGGCCTGCGTCAGGATCCAGCTTACCGACAAGGTAGAACGTTGCACCGTTACGGATGAGGTTATTCTCGCCATAGAAGTCTCTCGACTGATTCTTGAACTCCAAGGCTACATAGACATCGCGCTGCTTCTTACCCACGTTCTTAGCCTCCCAGTTATCCCATACCAAAGTGTAGTTGGGGACAGAGAGACCACCCATGTTATCTTCTGTTGTAGCGGCAGGGATGGAGATATAGGGTTTACCATTATAATTCACATCATCGTAAACCATGTGACCGAATCCCGGTGATGCAGACTTAGCAATATAGTTCCAGCCTACTTCGGGCTCCTGACCGCCAATCAGCACACCTGTCAGTACGAAGTGAGTGTCGTTACCAGTCACATTAATCTGGTTGTTAGCCTCAGTGACATTGTTCCATCGCTTCTGGAGAATAGCATTATTGTCTTCCAGGATAGCACTGCCATAACGTACTTGTGTCTTCAGCAAGGCTGTACCATATCGGATATTGTCGCGCATAGCCACACTTCGTGTTGACGAAAGCACACGGCTATTGTTTTCCCAACTGTTTGTGGCCCAGCTGCTCTCAGTTTCCCAATTCTTGGCACCATCGGGATAGTCGTTGGCCACCAAGGTGGCGTTCGATGTACGGATGGGGCTGTTGCCAAAGTAGCAGAGCTCAGCAGGATAGACATAGTTCATGGGGTCAAAGGCATCCGTAGATGTGGTAGAACCTCCCATGGCATAGGTCTCTACAGCACCTTTATAATTATAGGTGAACTTATAGCCACTGCTTGCTGTAGCATCTGCTTCAATGTCGAATTGCAGCAGTACTGAACCGTAGGGCAAGTTGAAGGTCTTCGGAAATTCATTGAGGTTGCAGCCACTCGTAACGGCATCAACACCCGTGACGTTGAGTTTAGACTTAATGTCGTCAACACTCTTCCATTCATAACCCAAATCTGCGTCGAAGAAATACTCCACGTTGGTCTTAATAGCTTTGGCCACTTCTTGTGTCACACACTCATGCAGTGATACTGGCACGGCACCAACCACAGAATTAATGACGGTCATCAGGTCAGCCACCATCTTTGCCACAGCCTCACCGTAACCGGCACGCAACTCATTGGTGTGGATGGTATTGAGGGTTGCAAAAGCTTTCGCTATTTTTTCGCCTAATGCGCTAATAGACTGTTCGCCTCCTGTTGTTTTCACGGGTGAGACAGTTTTCGGAGTGATGACATAGCTTCCTGCTTCACCACTTACTTGAACGTAATCACTCCAGTTCAGCTGATCAACGTTTACGGAAAGATCACCGTAAGTCACCGTTTTATTTGTAATACCACTTCGGATGATGCGTGTCAGAGCAGCAGCCATGAGTTTCTCGTGCTGCAGCAATGCATCCTTATAGATGTGTGATGTTTCCGTAGAATAAGGAGCATCAGGCACAATCTTACACATAGAAATAGATGTGTTGGCAAGGTTCTTCTCATCAATATTCATGACAACCCTTCCCTGCTCATCGTCAGTGCCCGTCTTGATGGCCTTACCCCAGAACATCATAGCGTTGGTAGCTGTTTCGAGGCTGAGCTCAACCACGCGACGCGAGGAGGGCAGATTGTCGTCAGGATTCTCGGTGAGCGAACCTGCAGAAAGAATAGTACCGAAAGAATAGCTCCTGTCTATCGGTGTAGTGCTGTTCGGCACAGCTTTACCGTCAGCATCCAACTTAAATGTGGCGAGATAAGCGTTCGTGAGTCCACGGAAATAATCACCAGTTGTAGCCTGCGTGTTTGCCGAGGTCATACGAGTTGTCGGACTGTTCGAGGTCGAAACGTTGAACACGAAATCAACGTTCAGCTCACCGGTCTGCTTGTTGTAAGAAGGATTAACATCCACGTTCTCTTCTGACGAGCATGCGGTAAATCCTGCTGCACCTGTCAACGCTATCGCGAAGCACAGAGCGAATTGATTGATCTTTTTCATATCTTTTTGTATTTTATGTAATTTCCTTATTATTGAATAATTATGTCAAAGGTGTTACCTGTCTTCCACGTGAGGTCGACGGAGAGACCTAACTCAATCTGAGGATCACGCAGGTCGGGAATGACGTTCACCGCATTCTTCAAGCTGGCGATGGTAAAATTAGCACAAGTAATATAGTCCTGCTGGAAGATGTAATCTGATTTTACGTCAGAAGTACCTAATTTTGACATATCGAGTACACCCAACAGATAGAACTTACAGCCCTTGCCGATAGTACCATCCTTGCCTTCGAAAGCCTTGCCGTTGTTCTGGAACTCCAAGAGGACGTTAACGGTTTGGTCACCAGTAGCAGGACTACCTGCAGTGTACTTCCTTGTCTGGAGTACAAGCGTATGATTGAAACCTGTAGCGGTAGAAGTATTTGTAATGTTTGCAAAAGCGCTATTGGTTACGGCAATACCATCATTAGTTGCTGGATCGTTATCATCAAGATTGCACGACTTTATGATGTTGTCGTAAATGATAAACTCGCCTGTTGAGCTGTTTTCGCTGTCGAACTTCCAGTTGACAGCACGCTGACCACCAATCAGGACTCCTGTTAGCTTCAGGTCATTTATGCTGACTGCATTATCTGTTTTTTCAGTAGCATCTTCCAAGGTTGTAGGTTGGCCACTACCATCTTTATATGTGCTTACCTTCACATCTAAACGGCCTACTGCATATTGAACTTGATCCTTAATGGCAATAGACTTTGTTTCAGAGGTTATTTTTGCACCATCACTGAAGTTCTTTTTATTGGCAATCTGTTCCCATAAATCTTTGGATGTACTACTAGTGGTATTGTCATCATCATATAAATCTGTCTTCAAAGCATTTGATACTAAAATGCCGCTATTACCAAAATAATATAGGTTGGCAGGATAGACGTAGCGAGCCTTAGCTGGGACATTGAGAGCTGTAGCATCTACAAAATAACTATCAGTCGTATTGGGCAAAACATAAGTGAAACTTTCTACTCCATTAGTATCTGTTTGAGTGCCAAGGACGGCAGAGCCGGCAGGCATCATTTCTGGATAGCCAGCGAGATTAGAGGTAGAGTTGAAAGTAAGAGTCTCATCAGTTGTGTTCCTCGTGACATCTGTGTTGTCTTCGATAACTTTACAAATAGCTGTTGCCAATGCCACCGTTTCTTCATCCAAATCGTGATTGGCATTTTTTTTCTTGCTAAGCAGGCCTTTGAAATAAAGCATTTCGATGGCTGACTGAATGCTGGCAGAAGAACCTGCACGCATGCCCTTGAAATTATTATAGAGAATTTTCAAGTCGAGACTGTTAGTATTGGCCCAAGTAACAGTCGTACTACCTACAGTAGCAGATGCGTGAAGGATATTATTTAAAAAAGCCAAGATAGCCGTCTCTTTTGCATTGGCATTTGTCTCGTCGGCTAATATCCCTTCCAACTGGAAAGAGAGATTGCTGGGCGTAATACTAGCATATGATGTGTTGGCAATCTCTACTGGATTATTTGGATCCGAAATATCATAAGGAATGATACTTCCATTCATAAACTTATTACCATGATTCTCACTTGTCACATCAATGGCATGTCCGTAGAATAGGAAATGGTTGGTGCCGATGGTTACATCTACGTCACCAAATAGAACGGCATTGTTTCCCTGTAATAACTTCTGGCTTGGAATCTCGTTGTTGTATGTGCCTGTAGCCACTGTGGGCTTCAGAATTTGCGACAGACGGATGCGGCCTTTTGAGGTAAGGCTTGCCACAACGTTATCACCGTCAGTGTCGTTCGGTTTTACAAACGGAAACAGGTAGATGTCCTTAAGGCCACGGAAATTAGTAAGATTGGTGAGGGTTCCATCCCCGCCTTCTTGTACCACATAATCAGTACTACGCGTACGAGCAGACTTATAAGCTTGAGGAATAGAGATGTTGAACTGTGCCTTCACCGCACCCTGTTCCAACTCGGCAGATTCAGCTGCGTCTTCTTCACTACTACAAGCAGTGAAAGACGTTGCAGTAGCAACGAATGCTGCTAACGTTAATAAATACTTTCTCATCATATTCATAATTGCAATTATTATATTTCACATAAAATATTACGTTGTCTCGTTATTGATTGCCACTTTCTAACTGCCGGAGGTTCTCCTGGGCATCGGCATTGCCTGCATTGGCGGCACGACGGAAGCAGCGGAGAGCTTCCTCCTGCTGGCCGGTCTGCCAAAGGGCAACTCCCAAGGCATTCTGGGCACGCTCGTCAGAGCGCACACCATCCAAGAGGGTAAGGGCTTCAGCATACTGGCCCTGACCAATCAGTTCGCTGGCGCGATTGATGGTTTTGGCAGCTGTGTCGGGCACATAGTCATAATAGATACGAACATAACCGGAGTTACGCTGGTCTTTCAGAATGTGCTCCTTCAAATAATTCCAGGTTCGGCCACCATTCAGCTGACGAAGCTTGCGCTCACGCTGGTTCAGGTCGCTCTCAGTATCGATGATGCTGATGGCCTGCTGCAACGCTGCTGACTGTTGCGATTCGGTTGCCACCTCATCATTCAATTGGTCGCGGAACTCTGCCCACGCTTCACCACCGCCAACGCTGTCGAACAGCGAATCGGGCGCGCTGACCTGCTGTTGCAGATAACGCTGTAGGGCCATAGCACGGTTCTGGGCAAGCAGCTCGTTGGCAGCAATGCCACCCTCAATGGAGGCGAGACCAATAATCTGTATCTTCTTCACACTACTCGTTGTGTCGGCCATAATCTGACGAGCGATATCGACAATGCGCTCCAACGTTGGAGCATTGTCGCGATAGTCGGCATGGAGCACCGATTTGCCCTGGTCGAAATGAACATAGAGGGCACCCTTCTCCTTCCTGAGGATACGGGTGCGGTCATAGGGCTTGTATTGTGAAATGTGAGCCAGCACAGGATTGTCGCGCTGCAACTGTCCGGCACGACCCGTAAAGTCGGGAACGGAATGAATGGCAGGGACAAAAACAAACGGTTCCGGCTCAACCACTACGGGCTCAGGAATAACAACCGGCTCAACGGCAACGGGCGCCTGGACTTTACGCGGACGGCCCGGGATATTGTAGACAATGTTAATAGCTGCCTGAGGCATCAGGAACAGCTTTGACTCGTCGGCAATCTTAGTGCCACACAGACCACAAGCATAACGGTCGTACTTGGTATATCCGACGGCAGCACCAATCAGCGCCTCCAGATTCCAATATCTGCCAAGTGGCCAGGAATAGCCATAGAAAGCACCCAAGGCAATCAAGTCACCCTGCCGGCGCTCATCGCGCACCGACGGGTAAAGACCGAAGGGGAATCGGACATCAGCCACATTATAGTGACTATAGATGACATTCGCACCAAAGAAATGATGCACATTCACAGAGTCCTTCCAGTAGCGCAGTTCCGGAGAAAGGAGCAGATGGCGCCACTTACGCGACGTCTCGTCGCTGGTGGGCCAAGGACGATAACCTGCAGTCAGGCCCAACGACCAATGCTCACTGGTGCGGACTCCCACTCGAAGGTTGGGGGTCAGCCACACGTCGTAGAGCAGGTTATTACTGATAGTAACCTGTTGAGCGCTGGCTGTCTGAAGTGTCATCATAAGAAACAGCGCAAAGATGGATCTGCAAATAGTCTTTTTCATCAAAGTTTATCGACTAATTCACTCAATACGCTGCAAAATTACAAAAAAAAACGGAAAGTACAAACTTTTTAACGCTTTTCTTTTTACAAATTAGTAATTTTACGATATTTTTCTGTCAATTGGTTTTCAATTTGTCCAAAACGCTTTTCGTTTTGTCAAAAATCCGTTGGAGCGGGCAATTCCGTCATATTCTTCTGAAATTCAGAAGGTGTCATACCGAAGGTATTCTTAAAATTGCGGATAAACGTAGCTGGACTCTTGATGCCACAAGCTTCAGAAATGGCTCCAAGAGTATACTCCGGATGTTGCTTCATGAGCTGTACGGCATACTCCATGCGCTTGTTACTCACATATCCCGGCACATTCGTGCCAGCGTAGCGCTGAACGAGGGAAGGCAGCGTGTTCTTGTCGACTCCCAACAGGCGCATCAACTCTTCGCGACCAAAATCGGGCTGCGTAAACAGCTGCTCTTTCATGATACGCTTGTCGACTTCCTTGAAAAGCCGGTATTCGTCTTCCAAAGCTTTTTCCTCGTCATTTTCTTCATTTTCTCCCTTTTCAACGGGATCTCCATTCTGAATAACCTGGTCTCGATAACGCATCAGCTGCTGAATGGTATTCATCATAGATTGGTTTTTCCGGCGTGCTATAAATCCCTGGCGTGCCAACAGGGCAAGAACGGTCAACAGCAACACGGCACCGGAAATGGCAATAATCAACATCTGGCGGTGACGGGCAATAGTGTGTTCATTATCAATCGCCTTATAAACTTCGTCCGCTACTATCCGCAGGGTGTTCACACTAATACTATCGGCAATTCGTCCCATGTGAGCATAAGATTCGGCAGCCTGCTGGTACTGTCCCAGCTGGAAATAGATGTCACCCTCGTCGCGAATGAGCCGTTGCATATTACGTCCTATCGTGTCGCCGTCCTCGGTAATATTTTGCAAGGCAGCGTCAACGAAGCGCAAGCAAGCATCCGTATCGCCACGCATACGGAAATATTCTAGCAGCGCATCACCACAAAGCGGGTCAGTGATGGGTGCGTCACCATAAAGCCTATAGAGACTGTCGGCCTCAGCATGACGGCCCAACTTTTCCATCAGATTAAGACGGATAACATAATAGCGGTACTTTCCACGTTGGCAATTAGAATGGTCATCATGTTCCAGATATGCATAATGGCCTTGCTCATCCGACATGCGCAATGCATCCTCGTAGCGCCCATCTTCAATATACATTTTGGCGAGGATGGCATAATAAGCCGCCAACTCATGATTCTTGTCGGGAAAATCTGTGTTTTTCATACGTTCTACAGCATCCAGACAGGTCTGATAGCCTTTTTCTTTCTCACCTTCCATGTGGAAGCGTTTGCCACGCATGAACAAAGCCATTGAAACATAAGCCGGAGCATTGTGCTTCTTCGCAAGATTATACAACTGATAAGAGGTCTCAGGCAGTTCCTTCCAGTGTCGCAACACATAATGAGTACGCATAATACGCGCCAATAAATGCATTTGCAGCTCAGGATTACTGGCTACGGAAGGATCTTCGTAAGCCTGCTGGAAATACGTCATTGCTTTGTTGTATTGCCAATTCCGTCGACACGAGTCAGCACGTTCCATCAACGACTGAACGGAAGGGCGCGCCTGCACAACAATAGGGAATGCTACCGTGCTCAGCAGCAAAATAATTAACAAACCGTATCGTATTTCAAGCCTCTTCATCATACGTGCGCATAGTATTCAATTGGCAAATATACAAAAAACATTACACTATGGCACATTACCCCCCCCCCATTAATTACCCAAATAGGCCGATTTCTTGATATAAATCAAGAGAAGAAAGATAAAAAAAATGGTGGAAAGATGAAGAAAAGAACAAAAAAAATTAGTAAAGAAAAATCAAAAGAAACAATAGTGGGAAGCAGAATCATTTTATGCTCCGTGCGGAGAATTTCTATGCTCCGTTCTAAGAATGTCTCCGCTCCGTCCTAAGAATATCTCCGCCTGCTTCTTAAAACTCTGCCCAAAGGGAATAGGGGCTCTTACGAAGCTGGGAGTTATAGTAACGGCGGTCGCCCGTTACCTCTTTCCCGATAAAATGGGGGATTATTGGCTCGTCGGAGGCCGTTTCCAGCTCTACTTCCGCCATCACCAGCGGGGCGTTGTCGCCATGAAATTCATCGACCTCGAAGGTATGTGCTCCGCTTTTGACCAACCAGCGGGTTTTGTCGATGATACCCGGTTCGCAGAGCGTCATCAACTGTTCTGCATCGGCAAAGGGAATCTCCTGCTCGAATTCATAGCGCGACAGTCCACCATCAAGACTAGGACCCTTAATAGTGATAAAGGCCCTCTCGTCGCGGATGCGAATACGCACCGTGCGTCCCCGTTCGCTGCAGATGTAGCCCTGTCGGATGTGGGAACTTGAAAAAGCCTCGCGCTTGAAGGAATCATCAAGCACGAGGAATTTACGTTCAATTTCTTGAGCCATAAGCTTTACGCCATCATGGTGAAGGTCCAAATCAGATAGATAATGGCCAGGATGATGAGTCCGCCAAAAATCCATGTAACGACTTTCTTACCTTGTTCTTCCTGTTTCTTAGCGTAAGCTTCACGCTTTGCATTTACTTTCTTGCTCATAGTCAATATAATATTTAATGTTTAACGTTTAATTTACTGTTTAATCTTCATCAGTAACAGGGAATTCCATCAGGTAAGCCTTGATGAAATCGTCGATTTTGCCATCCATGACACCATCGACATCGGAGGTCTGGTAGTTGGTGCGGTGGTCTTTGACACGACGGTCGTCGAAGACATAAGAACGAATCTGACTACCCCACTCGATCTTCTTCTTGCCAGCCTCAATCTTCGCTTGAGCTTCCAGGCGTTTCTGCATGGCGCGGTCGTAGAGCTGGGAGCGCAACAGAGCCATTGCACGCTCCTTGTTCTTGGGCTGGTCACGGGTTTCGGTATTCTCGATGAGGATTTCCTCTTCTTCTCCCGTATCGGGGTCGGTATACCAGTAGCGCAGACGAACACCCGACTCCACCTTGTTGACGTTCTGGCCTCCGGCACCAGAACTGCGGAAGGTGTCCCACGACAGCTTGGCGGGATCAACATACACCTCGATGGTGTCGTCGACCAGCGGAGAAACAAAGACAGAAGCAAAGGACGTCATACGCTTACCCTGGGCATTATAGGGTGACACACGCACCAAGCGATGGACACCGTTCTCGCTCTTCAGGTAACCGTAGGCAAACTCACCGCCCTCAATCTGCATGGTGACACTCTTGATGCCCGCCTCATCGCCGTCCTGCAAGTTGGCAATAGACACCTTATAGTCGTGTGCCTCAGCCCAGCGCTGATACATACGCATCAGCATCTGTGCCCAGTCCTGAGCCTCAGTACCGCCGGCGCCAGAATTGATCTTCAACACGGCATCCATGGGGTCCTCTTTCTGGCGGAGCATGTTTTTCAACTCCAAGTCTTCTATCAAGCTGATAGCGGCTTGATAGTTATGGTCGACCTCCGCTTCAGTCACCATTTCCTCCTTATAGAAGTCGAAGGCCAGCTGGAGCTCGTCGGCAGCGGTACGCACCGCCTGATATCCGTCGAGCCATTTCTTGATGGCTTTCACTTTCTTCATCTGTTCCTCAGCACGCTTTTGGTCTTCCCAGAAATCAGGAGCCTGCGTACGTAGATCCTCCTCCTCGTACTCCATTTGCTTCTGGTCTATCTTCAGGTAGTGCTTCAGCTTCTCAGCACGGTCCAAAACATCTTTCAGTTGATCTTGTGTAATCATACTTGTTCTTTATTCAGCATACATTGCATCAATTTCCGCCTTATAGTTTTCATTCAGTACGCGGCGGCGGATTTTGAGCGTATTGGTCAGTTCTCCCTTTTCCATGGAGAGGTGATGCGGCAGCAGGGTGAAACGCTTCACCTGTTCGTAATGTGCCAGTTGCTGCTGGAGGGTGTCGATACGCTCCTTCATCATCTGGATGATCTCCGGATTGGCACAAAGCTCTTCACGGGTGCTAAAGGCGATATGATGGTCGCGGGCATACTCCTCGAGTAGCGGGTAAACGGGGATGATAAGTGCCGAGACGAATTTGCGTTCGTCGGCAATGACTGCAATCTGATCGATATATTTGTCGACCAACAGCTTCGACTCAATCATCTGGGGTGCGATATACTTACCATTCGAAGTCTTGAAAAGGTCCTTGATGCGCTCGGTCAGGAACAGCTCACCATCCTTCAGATAGCCAGCATCTCCCGTACGGAAATAGCCATCCTCAGTAAAAGCCTGCTTTGTCAGGTCCTCACGATTGTAATAACCAATGGTAATCGTCGGGCCCTTCAACAGAATTTCGCCTTCCTCACTGACCTTAATGTCGATACCCTCGATGGGAATTCCTACCGATCCGACGGTGTAGGGCTCTCCCAAGTGGTTGCACGACACAGTAGCCAACGACTCTGTCAGACCATAGCCCACCACCATGTTGATGCCGATGGAATGGACGAATTCTTCGACATAAGCCGATACGGCAGCACCTGCCGTAGGGAAGAAATGGGCATTTTCCAGACCCAGTTCCTTACGAACCAACGAGAAGACGGTACGGTTCAACATCTCATATTCCAAATGGAGTGCCACAGGGGGTTTCTTACCCTTGCTGAGATACTCGATGTTATGTCGACGACCTACGCTCAGTGCATGGAGAAACAACTTTCGTTTGGCCACGTTGGCCTTGTCAATCTGTTCCTGAACACCCATATAAACTTTCTCCCAGAAACGGGGAACGGCAGACATACAGGTGGGGTGCGTATCACGCATGGACTGCTGTACATCCTGAGGATGGGTATTAACGATCATACGTGCTCCGGCATACAGACACAGAATGGCCCAACCACGTTCGAAGATATGCGTGTAGGGCAGGAAATTCATAATACGGTCATTCTCGTTTACCGGCACGCACTTGGCATTGGCCACAATAGCGGCATTGAACTGTCCGTGCGTAAGGATAACGCCCTTAGAATCGCCTGTCGTACCACTGGTATAGAGAATGTTGGCAATATCATCGAAGGAGGCTTCCTGTTGAAGCTTATCCACTTCCGTCTGACGAGGAAGATTCTCTCCCAATTTCAGGAAGTCGCTGAAATAGACGGCATTAGGATCGTGGGTAGAGATGTGCACCATGGGGTCGAAGACGATGATACGCTCCAAGGTAGGACACAGCGAGAAGATGCGACGAGCCTTGTCATACTGGTCCTGTTCACCGACAAAGAGATAGCGAATCTTGGCGTCGTTGACCATAAACTGAATCTGTTGCTCCGAACTGGTGGCATAGAAGGGGATAGTGACAGCACGGATACCCCATGCACCGAAATCACACTCGATATACTGAACTGAATTCTGCGAGAAAATACCGATGTTCTCCTGTACCTTCACACCAAGGTTCAGCAAGGCATTTGACACCTGCTTGACGGTCTGTGACACCTGATTCCAGGACAATGACTTCCACTCCTTGCCTCCGAAATCCTGATAAATCAACATCTCGCGGTCACCATACTTTTTTGCCTGTTCGTGCACCAGCACTGACATGTGAAAATTCGTCTGCATAAACATCTCATGTTTTAAATTACCTGCAAAGGTAATAAAAAAATTAGAAATGAGAAATGAGAAATGAGAAATTATTCGTAATTTTGTGGCAAAATTACAATATTATGGAAATTTATCAATACACTACCGAAGCCGTTGAGTTGCTTAAGAGACTGATTGCAACACCATCTATAAGCCGCGAAGAAAGTGCCGCAGCAGATATTTTGGCCGATTTCATCGAGAAATGCGGTCTTCCTGCAAAGCGCATCGGTAACAACATTTTGGTCTGCGAGACACTGGATCCAGAAAAGCCGACACTGCTATTGAACGCCCACATTGACACCGTGAAACCTGTAAGCACCTGGACTCGCGACCCATTTTCTCCTACGGTAGAGGGTGACCGGTTGTATGGTTTGGGAGCCAATGACTGTGGAGGAGGACTGGTGAGCCTGTTACAGGTGTACCGATTGTTGCGTGGCAAAACCACGCCATACAATCTGGTGTATCTGGCGTCGTGCGAAGAGGAAGTGAGCGGTGCAGGCGGTTTTTCGTTGGCCCTGCCAGAACTGCCCAAGATTGACGTAGCCATTGTGGGTGAGCCAACAGGTATGCACCCCGCCATTGCCGAGAAAGGACTGATGGTCATCGATGGAGTGGCCTACGGCAAGAGCGGTCATGCTGCCCGAGAGGAAGGCGTCAACGCCATCTACGAAGCATTGGACGATCTCGTATGGCTCCGTGACTACCGTTTTAAGAAGAAGAGCATGCTGTTAGGGTATACAAAGATGACCGTAACGGTATTGAACAGCGGTACACAGCATAATGTCGTACCCGACGAATGTCATTTTGTGATTGACGTACGAACCAATGAATACTATCAGAACGAATACCTGTTCGCCTTCCTACAGAAGCACATGAAGAAGTGTGAGTTGAAGGCCCGTTCGTTCCGGTTGTCATCCTCGCACATCCCCGTCGGGCACCCACTCGTGCAGAAAAGCATGAAGATGGGTTTGGTACCCTTCGGATCGCCTACGCTGAGCGACCAGGCTCTGATGCCGTTCCCCTCGATGAAACTGGGGCCCGGCGACAGTGCCCGCAGTCATACCGCTAATGAGTTTATCTGTATCAGCGAGATAGAAAAGGCGATTGAAACTTATGTTACATTGATAAATTAGGAATTATCTTCCCAGCCAGGATTCCGGATTCAGCTTGGTCGTCTCGCGGCGAAGCTGGAACTGTAGGATATTGTCCTGTCCTACTCGTCCTAAAGCCTGGCGTGTCGATACCTTCTGACCACGATGTACGTTGACGCTGGCAAGGTTACAGTAAACAGAGATATAACTACCATGACGTACCATCACCACCATTGATCCCCCGAAACTGAACACTGCACTAACCTCGCCATCGAAGATGCTACGGGCCTGGGCTCCAGCCTCACCACGGATATTGACACCCTTATTGTCGAGTGTTACTCCATGCAGACCCTCCACATTGTACTGTCCATAGTGACTGACGATACGATAAGGTCCTGTAATAGGAATAGGCAGGCGTCCGCGGTTGCTCTCGAAATTTCCGCTGATACGCATATCCTCAGTAGGCATGTTCAGAACTTCGTCAGCCTCCTTACGGGCAGAGGCAACGGCTTTGGCATGTTCACGATTCTCGGCCTCTGCTTTGCGCTCGGTCTCCTGGCGCTGCTTTTCAGCCTCACGGGCCCTGCGCTCAGCAGCTTCACGTTCTTGCTTGTTCTTGGCAGCCTGAGCCTCACGCTTGGCTTTTTCCTCCTTAGCCTTGGCTTCAGCAATACGACGGGCATTCTCGCGGGCAGCAGCCTCAGCAGCAGCTTTCTTCCGAGCCAGTTCAGCAGCACGTTTTTTCGCTGCCTCAGCCTCGGCACGACGCTTGGCCTCAGCAGCGGCACGAGCCTTTTGACGCGCCACCTCCTCGGCTATCAAACGGTCAATCTGTGCATTCAAGGCTGCATCTTTCTTCTTCTGCTGAGCAATGATGTTCTGAATGGTCTTTTGCTCCTTCTTGAGCGTATTAACTACATTCTGCTGTTCCGTCTGCTTGCCTTCCAGTGAACGACGTTCCTGTTCTCCTTTGGTCAACAGTTCACGCTTATGCTCCTGAGCTATGTTCAGCGACAGGAACTTCAGGTTGACCTCCTCCTGTTTCTCCTTCACCTCTTCACCCTGTGCCCGTTGGTAATTGGCATACTCACGCATAAAACGCATACGACGGAACATCTGGACAAGGTTGTCGGCACTAAAGATGAACATCATTTGACTCTGTACGGAACGGTTGCGGTGCATATAACGCATCGACTTGACATAATTGGCCTTGCGCTCGTTCAACTGGTCCTGCAACTGTTCCAACTGGGTCATCAGCATCTCTATCTCCACATCAAGATGAGAGATGTCCTTACGAATGGTATCAATCGTGCGACGCTTGCCTTCAATCTCGGTATTGAGTACCATCAGATTCTGAAGGCGTTTCTTGACATCCCTCTCGTTGTTACGGAGAAGGGTTTCCTGTTTCTTGATCTCCTGCTGAATCTGCTGTCGCTGGTTCTGCAAGGAGTTCACAGTAGGCTGAGAGGACGTGCCGGCTTTCCCGGACTTTCCGGATTTACCAGACTTACCAGATTTACCAGACTTACCAGATTTTCCGGACTTTCCGGAAGATCCAGACTTTTTTGTTTGGGTCACGGCAGTCTTCTTCGCCGCTGGCTTCTTAGTTGCACTCTTTTTTTGTGCATAAGGAGCCAGTGTAAAGACTAGCAACAGGAATATGACACCTATTCGCTTCATCCAAAAGAATTAGAGAGACATAAAGCGCTGGAGAATTTCCTCGATGGAAACCTGGCGATACTTGCTCGATACTTCCGTACGGGTTTCCCAGTTCTCTTCAGCTCCTATGTAATTGAGCGTCATTCCCAATTTCACCTCCTTCTCGGGAGTGGTGAAGGAAATCTTGTGCTCCATGGGGAAATACTTACGACCATTCTGCTGGAAGTCCTCGTAATCCCAATTCAACTGATAGTTACCGCGGAACCTGTCATTATACATGATATTGGCCATCTTGACGCGGTGGTTGGCTTTTTCAGCTAACCAACGGTACGACAACTTGCCGTTCTCCATAGAGATAATGGCATCCTCAGGACCAATCTCTGCGCTGAAAGTCTTAAGTCCCTCGTCGGTCACTTTCATCTTACCAGGCTGGAAGAGTTCGTTCCAGAACAAGGACTGCAGCACATAGAAATCAATCTGATTGTTACGCAGGAAGTCCAACTGAGCATAAGAAGCCTTCAAATAGAGTTTGTTGATGCGATCCATGATGAGGACATACTCCTTGGTGAACTCCAGGCGTCCTGCCTCTACAAAGCCAAAGGCCATAAGCTGCAGACGGATCACGTCATCACGCTTCATCTTCAGATTACCTGTGAGCGTCATCTCACGGGCTCCCACTTCAACACTGAACTTCACCTTTGAAGTGATGAAGCGAGCATACTGGGCATTGTCATTCACTTTCTGCAAGAAGGCTTGCTTCTGCAGTGTGTCAGGACTGACCACTGCGGGAGTCTCCTTGACAGCCTTACGATGTGTGCCGCAGGAGGCTACGGCGAGCGTCAACGGAAGTGCCAGTGCGGCAATCTTCAAAATGCGTACTGTTTTCATTCTTTTAGGTATTTTTTATGTTTTATCTTTCTTATAAGTACTTGCCGGCGGTCACCCTTGATCTCTGACTTCTCGGAAGTCCTGTCGAGGGCCTGTTGCCAAAGGGTGACGGCTTTTTCCTTATCTCCACAATGATAGTAAATGTCGCCAGCATGTTCCAGCATGACTGCCGACGTATCGGAGTCGCACTGCATGGTCTGGTCGATATAGATCTTGGCCTCGCTGTAACGCTGCTGCATGAAGAGAATCCATGCATAGGTGTCAAGAAACGTCGCGTTCTTGGGTTCAGCCTTGATGGTGCGATACGACATCTGCTCAGCTTTGGACAGGTTTTGCCCCAACTCGCTGAGATAGTAGGCATAGTTGTTCAGGCAACCGATATTGTCTTCTTTCCATACCAGACAGGAGTCGTAGGCAGCAAAGGCCTCACGATCCATGCCTTTTTGATGCATGATATCGCCCATGACAGCATAAAAATCACTGACAATGGCAGGGTCGCTTTGGTCGGTGATAACATCAATACCGTTTTGGAAAGCGTTCAGCGCATTGTCTAACTGGTCCTTCTGATAGTAGGCAATGCCCTGATAATAGTAGAATGCCATTTCGTCAGGATTATACTGACGGGCATCCCGGCAAAGGGCGATGACGCGGTCGCGATCCTCGGCCTGCCAGGCATAACTCACCAACTGCAAACGGGCAGCGGCATTATCTGGGGCAATCTCCAAAGCTTGTTCCAAGACGACCTTGATGCTATCCCGTGGCATCTTCTTCAGATTCATGTAGGTAGCACAAAACAGCGCCATATCAGCATCCTGCTGTGGCATCTGAAGGATACGGTGGAATAATCGCAGTACCCGAGTGGAATCTCCTCCCGACTGCTCACTCTCGCCTATCAACTGACGCAAAAGCGTCACGCGGTCTTCCTGGGTAGAATTCTTGTTAAGTAGCACTCGCTCCCTGTAAACCTCCGTTTGTGCAGAATCCTTTTGGTCATAATAGTAGGCCAGCAAGCCCATCAGTGCACTACGGTTGTCCGGTTCCTGGCGAAGGATTTTCTCATAGATTTGAACAGCCTGCTTTTGTTGACCATTCTGATAGAGTGTGTTGGCATAGAGACAGTGGTAGTTCAAGTCGTTAGGATACTGATCAGCCAACTGTTTCATCTCACTGATTGCCGACTTCTTGTCGCCCTTCTGTGTATACAGCTGACTCTTGGCATACGACAGACGCTCACTCTTGCCTTCTGCGATTTCCAATCTGCCCAAAGCCTGAATGGCATGGTCGTAGTCCTCCAGTTGCTCGTAAAGCTGAATGAGTATTCCCAAAACATCAGTCCGGCTGTGATTTACTTCATAAAGACGCTCCAACACCTCTGCCGCCTCCGCATACTGTCGCTGCGAGATATATGTCTCACCCAAGGTTTCCAGATAAGTAGCATTTTCTGGCTCCAGCGAAGAGGCTCTCTGTATGCAATAGAGATGGCGATCCTTATCTTTCAGTGCCCGATAATACTGTGCCAAATAATAGTAAGCCTCAGAGCGGGTGGAATCGAGTTCCACACAATGAGACAGTAAATCAAATGCCGCATCATTGTTGCCCTTCTCACGCTGGCAGATGGCGTCTAGGAAAAAAGCATTATAGCGACGGCTCTCGTCTGCATCGTCAGCCATCATTGGCAAACAGACCAGTGCCGTCAACAAAAACAATATGTATCTCTGCCTCTTCACTTTACACCAGTATGACCATAGCCACCTGCACCACGCTCAGTTTCATCGAGTTCTTCCACCACAACCAGTTCACCTTGCTCGTGACGGGCAATAACCATTTGGGCAATACGCTCACCGTCGTTCACCACAAAGTCCTGTTGTGACAGATTAATCAGGACCACACCGACTTCTCCCCGATAGTCTGCGTCTATTGTACCTGGGGTATTCAGTACGGTGATACCATGCTTCAGAGCCAATCCGCTACGCGGGCGCACCTGAGCCTCATATCCCTCCGGCAATGCAATATGCAGACCTGTTGGAATCAGCCTGCGCTCTAAGGGATGCAAAGTCACAGGTTCCTCCAGATTTGCCCGCAAGTCCATACCCGCACTTTGGGACGTGGCATAGGCAGGCAACTGCTGGTGCCCGCGGTTCACAACCTTCACTGTAATCATCTTCTAAGAAACGTTTCTTACATTAATCGATGTGCAAAGGTAGTGATTTTAAATGAGAAATGAGGAATTAGAAACGGGAAATGGCCTTGCCTTGTTGTTTTTTAACATTTCTTTATTCCTCACTCCCCATTTCATGACTTTTATCAGTCGTGTATGATCAGTGCTGACTGTGCACTAATCTCTACTTGATTGCCCTCGAGTGTGCACAAACCATTTTCGTTGATTACACCATCACAGCATACAGCAATGTAACTACCGTTGGGTATGTTCACTTGCTGTGCTGTCTTTGATGCATTAAGAATCACAATGATGTTACGCCAATCGTCACGACCCGCATAATTTTTCAGGCGGAATGCCACGACACCATCGGGAGTTTCAAGAAATTCAAGATGCTTGCGAACCAAGTCGGCATTACCTAAGCGGAAAGCAGGGTGATTCTTGCGCAGGGCTATCAGATTCTGATAATACGCAAAGACCTGCGGATACTTCGCCTTGTTTGTCCAGTCCAACTGGTTGATGCTATCGGGCGACTCAAAGCTGTTATGGACACCCTTTTTGGTGCGAAGTAGTTCCTCACCACTGAGTATAAAAGGTACACCCTGTGACGTGAATACTGCCGTCTGGGCTAACAGGTCGAGACGGATAAGCTCATCATCGACGGAACCTCCGGATTTTCCGGTTAATCCGGGAATACTGGCTTTCAGTCGGTCCACCAAACACATATCATCATGACAACTGACATAGCTCATCATCTGCGTAGGTTCTACAGCCCAAGGCTTTTGGGAGTAGTTGACCTTCTTCATCTTCACCTGCGGATGACGGATAGCACCAACGATGCCAAACTTCAACGACTCTTCCTCGTTGACACCACCCAGCCAGCCTGGCTTCGTGTCGTCGGAGAACGGGCCACGTAAGGCGTCGCGAATCTCATCAGAGAACGCAGCAATGCCCGGCATCTGCGGAATATTGGCCTTTAATCCCAACTTTTCGCTGGGATAGGCACACTGGCCGGCACTCCATCCCTCGCCATAGATAAAGACTGAAGGATCAATGGTATCCACCATCTGGCGGATCTGGTTCATCGTCTCAATGTCGTGACAGCCCATCAGGTCGAAGCGGAAACCATCGATATGGTATTCATCCATCCAATACCTTACGCTCTCTAACATAAACTGCCTCATCATAGGTTTTTCGCTGGCAGTCTCATTGCCGCAACCCGAACCGTTGCTATATCCCGATGGTTCTCCATCGGGAACGGCGGCTATTTTACGGTAATAATAGTCGGGATAGGTGCGTTGGAAGTTCGAGTGCTCAATGTCGTAAGTATGGTTGTACACCACATCGAGAATCACGCGGATACCCGCTTTGTGCAGAGCCTGTACCATTTGCTTGAACTCACGAATACGAACGTCGGGCTCATATGGATCCGTAGAATAACTTCCTTCAGGAACATTATAGTTTACAGGATCATAACCCCAGTTATACTGTGGCGAGAAGTCGGCACGAGCAGGTATCACGCCCTCTGGCAGATTCTCATAGGCATGCTCATAATAGAGATCGGGATCAATACGCGTTTCGTCCACGGAGCCAAAGTCATACGATGGCAGAATATGAATGGCATTAACTCCTAACGCCTTCAAATGATCAATGGCCCACGGTTCTGTCAGTGCCAGGAACTTTCCCTTATACTGAGCATCCTCACGGGCAATGGAGAAGTCACGGTGATGCATCTCGTAAACCACTAGGTCAGCAGGAGACTTACAAATGGGACGCTGGTCATTCTCCCACCCTTCAGGATTGGTCTGGGCCATAGCAATAATGGCAGCACGTTTACCATTGACGCCTACCGCCTTGGCAAATACACCAGGACATTCTCCGTGTCCCATGTCAAAGGTATAGAAACGTCCCAGCAAGTCACCCTTGACTGTTGCCGTCCATAGTCCGTCGACATATTGCATCTTGATGGTTTTCAGTGCTTTGCCCCCTAAACCACCCCGATAGATGCGAACTTTAACACTCTTCGCATCAGCAGGGGCAAACAACTTGAATGTCGTCTTCTCTGGAGAATACGTCATCTCGTCGAAACGAAAGTTCTGAGCTGTTGCAAAGGTCGTCACTGTCATAAATAATAGGAATAATACTAATTTTTTCATATCTTTTGAGTTTCTAGTTGTTTCTTACAATACTGCCATAGCTGGCGATAGAATGGATGACGGGTCATCGTTTGGCGATTGCCCAAAATGATAACCTTCATGCGGGCACGGGTAATCGCCACATTCATACGGCGCAGGTCCCGCAGAAAACCAATCTGGCCCTCGTCATTGGAACGCACAAGAGAGATGACAATGACATCGCGCTCCTGTCCTTGGAATCCGTCTACCGTATTGATACTGATTTGGCGGCGAAACGGCTTAAAATACTCTCGTTTTGTAAGTAGTCGCCTCAAATACTGCACTTGGGCACGATAAGGAGAAATGATACCCACATCAATACGTTCATCCAATAGGCGTTGCTTGCCAATACGCTCAAAATACTGCTGTAGGACATGCATCGTCAGCATTCCCTCAGCTTTATTAATGCGGCCATACGACTCGCCTACAAACTCTTCCTTGAAGGAGAGTTCCGGAACTTCCGAATTGTCCGGATTATCCAGGTATTTAGAGGTATCAATCCACTCCATAGGAGTGTCGAGGTCGAGTATGCCGCGGAAGCGTACCTCTGGGGCACTCTCTACCTGGCCATGATAAAAAAAGTCTGACGAGAAACGCATAATATCGTCGTTCATACGATACTGTATCCTTAGCAAGGTGACAGCCTCAGGATGGGTCTCTACGATACGCTCCATCAGCGTCTTTCCCAGTCCGGCTTTCAGCGCTGCGATGCTCTTGACCGTAGGCGGCAACTGACAATGGTCACCGGCCAATACCACCCTGCTGACACGACGCAGAGGTATCCAACAAGCCGCCTCCAAGGCCTGGGCAGCCTCATCAATGAACAGCGTACCATACTTTTGGCCATCCAGCAATCGGTTGGCAGCTCCTACCAACGTTGAGGCAATGACACGAGCCTCACCAAAGAGTTCACTATTGATGCGGATTTCCAGTTCTGTAGCACGGCTTTTCAGACTTTCCAAGCGCTGGTGGTATTTCTCATCACCGCGTTTCCGATGGCTACGCAGGTCGCGGATGGCCTTACGCAATGCCCACAACTGCGGATAATCTGGATGTCCCTCAAACCTACGTTCATAGGTAAACGACAACATCTTATCATTCACACGCGTAGGGTTACCTATTCTAATAACATTGATACCGCGGTCGACAAGTTTTTCGGATATCCAGTCGACGGCCATATTGCTCTGTGCACAAACCAACACCTGATTCTCACGCATTAACGTCTCACGGATGGCCTCTACCAGTGTCGTCGTCTTTCCCGTTCCCGGAGGTCCATGAACAACCGCGACATCCTTGGCACGAAGCACCTCATTGACGGCCTCTTCCTGCGTCTTGTTCAGATAAGGAAAGTGCAACGGCTGGAAGGAAAATGTCTCTGGCTTCTGATGAGGTGTATAAAACAGGTCACGCAGATAACCTAATCGTCCCTTTCCACGTATGGCACGGTCAAGCGCTTCCATCATGAGGCGATAGCTGGTCTCATCGAACGACAGCTGTATCCCCACTTTCTCAGTCCCCTGCAAATCAATAATGCGGGTGTTGTCAGGTACAGTCACCACCATACGATCACCATCGACATAACTGACAACACCCGTAAAGGGGAAATAACAGATGCCTGATGTTTCTGTCTCCGTAAAGAAAACGACAGAGCGCCCGTATTCAAAATTATGCTCTATATCTGTGTCTGACGTACGGTATACCTCCACCGCCAGTTGGTTGAGCGAGTTATAGTAACTCTTGCTCACACGGAGCGGCCACCAGGCATCACCTCGCTTTACCTTCCGCCCTATACCAATAGTCTCGGTTTGCTGGCGGTAGGCCTCCTTCTCAGACTGATACTCTAATTGTAGTAAGAGACGCTGTTGCTGGAGCGCTTGTATGACGCTGGCAGTCTGCATCTGCTATTTGGCAAACAGCGATACGGCAAAACCGCCACCAGGGGCCTCGGTCAGTTTCAGCACATCTCCAGCCTTCACCACACGCTTGGTGATGGTGTAGGCCTGTGGATTGGTCTCATAGTGGGCATCCTTGGCGTCAGCATAGATGGTGCAGTCGTACTTCTTACCCTTTTCCAGGAAGTTGAGTTTAATGACACTCTTGTGACCATTCTCATCGCACTTACCACCAATGAACCAGTTGTCTGTACCCTTGGCCTTGCGTGCGACAGTAATATAGTCAGCTGGCTCAGCCTCCAGATAAATGCTCTCATCCCAGTCACAGGCGACGTCGCGGATAAACTGGAAGGCATCGTCGAACTTCTCGTAGTTCTCAGGCAGGTCTGCAGCCATCTGCAACGGCGAATACATTGTCAGATAGAGGGCCAGTGAGCCTGCAATGGTAATACGGGCCCATGAGGTATTGTTGCTCCACTCAGAGAGCTTGGTGACAAAGATTCCCGGGGTGTAATCCATTGGACCACCTTGCAGACGAGTAAACGGCAGGATACAGGTATGATCGGGACGCGACCCGCCAAAGGCCTCATACTCTGTTCCACGGGCACTCTCGTTGCCGACGAGATTAGGATAGGTACGGCAGAGACCGGTAGGACGCGTGGCCTCGTGGGCATTCACCATGATATGGTGCTTGGCAGCCTCTTTCACCACATAGAGATAGTGGTTATTCATGGACTGCGAATAGTGATGATCTCCACGAGGGATGATGTCACCTACATAACCCGTCTTCACGGCATCATAGCCATACTTGTTCATCAGTTGGAAGGCCTTTTCCATGTGACGCTCATAGTTCTGTGTACTTGACGAGGTCTCGTGGTGCATGAGAATCTTTACACCCTTGGAATGGGCATAGTCGTTAAGCATCTTGATATCGAAGTCGGGGTAAGGTGTCTGGAAGTCAAACACATCGCGTTTCCACATGTTCGCCCAGTCTTCCCAACCAACGTTCCAGCCCTCAACGAGCACCTCGTCAAGACCATTCTTCGCAGCAAAGTCGATGTAACGCTTCACCTTCTCGTTGTTGGCAGCATGACGTCCGTTAGGCTTCACCTTCTGCCAATCGATATTGTCGAGCTTAATGCTGGGGAACTCGTCGGTATAGTTCCACGACGATTTGCCAACAATCATCTCCCACCATACACCACAGTACTTGGTGGGGTGAATCCAGCTGGTATCCTCTAATTTACAAGGTTCATTCAGATTGAGTATCAGGTTCGAAGACAGCATGTCACGGGCATCGTCAGAGACCATCACCGTACGCCAAGGAGTTTCACAGGGTGTCTGCATGGCCCCTTTCAGACCCGTAGCATCAGGCGTCAGATGGCTGACGAAAGTAAACGGTGCCGGTAGGGGATAATCCGATGGTTGTGGATTCGGTGTATAGGCATTGCTTCCACCACCCAACTCAGTGGTCAAGGCTTCTGTCTCTGCATCGACCAGTTCCAGATGCATGGTAGCATAGTCGGCACACGCAGCCTCGTGGATATTGATGTACAGCCCATCCTGCGACTTCATCTGCAGCGAGGTCTGAACACCGGTCGGTGAGAACACTGCCACAGAGGAATTACCCCAATTGACAGCTTCTTTCATGCGCCCGCGGATCTCGGAAAGACGCGTCTCCTGGGTTTCCTGCTCCTGGGTATCGTAATCACCAGGAAGCCACCAAGCCAGATGGTCACCAGCCATCGCAAACTCAGAATGTTCTTCCTTGATAATGAAGTAGTTCAGCTCCGGCTGCTGCGGAAACTCGTAGCGGAAACCGATGCCGTCGTCATAGACACGGAAACGAATAAGTATCTGTCGATGGTGGAGACGGGGTTGCAAACGGGCACCATTTTTACTGGCTGGCGGAGCCGTGCGCCACTGTTGCATCAAAGTCGCCACATATTCCACATAGTGGTTCCGGATATTCTTGGTCTCACCCCATACGGGCTGCCACGTCTCGTCGAAGGTACTGGTCTTTTCATCAATCAATGTAAAGCCCTCCATCAGGTCACGTTCGTTCATGCCCATCGAGGCGTGCTTATCCTTGGCCAACTCCAAGCCCAAATGTGATGGACGCACCACGTCACGTCCCTTATAAAATAAGGTATAAGTAGGACGTCCCTCTTCAACCGTGAAGTTGAGTACCACATTACCGTTCGGCGATTTTACCTCGGTAGCAGTTGCCATTAGAGGCAACGCACATAATACTAGTAATAAGCTTTTGTGTTTCATCTTTTATTTTCTTCCGCTTTGAGTGATTAATGTCTTCACGCTCTCATTGAATTCATCCTCCTTCATCAACTGTTCGATGGTGAGATGCATGCGATAGCGCCAATAGTGGCGGGGATTAGCCGGAATGTTGATACGTTCTGCATTCTGATCCGGCAGGCGCAGACGTTCATCAATGCTCAGCCAGTCCTGCAACGACAGCAGACACAACATTGACGGTGAAGTCAGTTGACGACTCACAATATCCTTGGCCAACCAGCCTGGCAGCGGATGTGGGGCAGCACCGCCACGGCGCAGCGACTCGTTGTAGTATGCCTGGGTCTGCTCTTCGTCCTCGTCCCACCACTGACGCAATGTCGGCATATCGTGGGTCGAGAAGGTACATACACTCCGATAAGGATTGCGCTTTAGTTTGCCAAAACGTATGGTGGGATCCTTTGGCATAGTCTGTATCTCCAACGAAAGAATGCGGAGTTCATTCATGACCCAGGGCACGCAGTCGGGTACCATTCCCAAGTCTTCTGCACATACCAACATGCGGGTAGCCTGCGTCAGACGAGGCAACTTCTTCATGGCCTCCTGATACCAGAACTGGTTATTACGACGATAGAAATAGTCATTGTAGAGACGGTTGAAGTTATACTTCTCTCCTTCGTCAAGTTTCTGATAGGGCTCCTGATACTGTACGGCGATACGGGGATGCCAGCGGTCGTTACGCTTGTGGTCTACCAGGAACAGATCATCGTGACCATAGATTCCATAACCCTCTATCTCTTCACGACTCAGGCCCAATGCTGGTGAGAACTGGCCTTCCAGTCCGGATTTCTCTGGTACGGGAATCTCCCAGATGCGGAAGAAGCCCAACACATGGTCAATACGATAGGCATCGAAATACTCTGCCATCTTACGGAAGCGACGTACCCACCACTGACAGCCGTCCTTCAACATCTCATCCCAGTTGTAGGTGGGGAAGCCCCAGTTTTGTCCGTCAGCCGAGAACGGATCGGGCGGAGCTCCCGCCTGACCATTCAGGTTGAAATACTTCGGTTCAACCCAGGCTTCCACACCATCACGACTGATGCCAATGGGAATGTCACCCTTCAGGACGACACGATGTTTACGGGCATAGTCGTGGGCAGCACGCATCTGCTGGTCGAGATTGTACTGCACATAACACCAGAAATCGGTCACCTTCTTGTCGGGCTTAGCCAACGGCTTAGGCCATTCCGAGAAGGTTGCCGTACCATAGAGGTCGCGGTAGTAGCAGAACTCAGCATAGGGTTTCAGCCACTGCTCGTTGTCCTCGTAGAACTTCTTGTAAGCTGCCGTTCGTTTTGTGGCCGTTCCCTCCTGCCGGTAAAGTTCCTGCAGATAGTCCATCTTGGCGGTGAACATACGTTCATAGTCAATCTGGGGCAAGGCATTCAACTCCTGGCGCAACAGTTCAAAATGTGCTTTTCGTTTTTCATCTTTGATTTCAGGTAACTGTCTCAGGTCGGTATATTGCGGATGTAGGGCATAGATGCTTATCGAATTGTAAGGATAGCTGTCCTGCCATGTGTGTGTTATATTCGTGTCATTGATAGGCAACACCTGCAAGATGCGCTGCTGGGTTTTTGCTACCCAGTCTATCATCAATTTCAGGTCTCCGAAGTCGCCCACACCGAAAGAGCCTTCGCTGCGCAGCGAGAAGATAGGAACCACCGTACCGGCACCCTTCCACGGGTATATGGGGAAGTAAGCCTGTGACAGTTCATAGACCACAACCTCGCCCTGCTCTATCTGCGGCATCTCAATAGAACGATTTGCACCCTGTTCCCACATCGGTGACTCTGTGTCGTTGCCAATAATGACAAATTTAAATTCGAAACGACCCATTGGCAACTGCGAGACATCAAGACTGGCAACCCATTCGTGGCTCTTATGCTCCGTCATCGCTACAGCCTTTCGGGCATCCCAGGCTCCCAACGAAGCCGGCTCACCAACGATAGCCAGACGCTCGGCCATTCTCAGTTGGGGAGCACGCACTTTCAGACGGATAGTACATGGGTATTCCGACTTTGTCGACTTTTCGCGCTGACGGGCCATGATACATTCCGTAAAGGCAGAACTATACATATAGGAGTCTTCTGGAATATCAATCCAATGGTCATAAATCGTATAACGGACTGCCTTTGTAGCTGCAAACTCCAAACGGTGGGGCTCTACCAGCCATTCGTGGCGAGCCTCCTCGTCACCACGCATCATACAATAATAATAGTCAATAAAGGTACCTGGCTTGACTGTCTTCGCCAGTTCCACAAACCAGTGTTCACCATCGAGTGTCGTCATCTTATGCTGTGACACTTTCGCACCAGCCTCCTCGGGAAGGATATTCAACACCATGTCTTCGCCAAAAGAGGTGTGATAATCGAGATTGAAAATGAGTTTCATAAGCGTATGTAATTTTGTTAGTTGAATCTTTTTATGCAACCGATTGCATTATTTCTTGTCACGAATCACGGTCACGCAGGCGGCACCCACTACCAACAGGACTGCTGCCACCAACATCATAGACGACTGGTGACTGCCTATCAGAGATAAGACAATACCTCCGCAGAGAGCAGCTACGATCTGCGGAATACAGATGGTACCATTGAACAGACCAAGGTAAGCGCCCATATGGCCATAACCCTGCAAGGCGTTGGTAACAAAGGTAAATGGCATAGCCAGCATGGCTGCCCATGCACAACCAATCAGCAAGAAAGGAATAAACTGCATGTATTGGTCGTGCAGGAATGGCACCATACCAAAACCGACAGCTCCCAAGACAAGACTGACGGCATAAGCCATCTTAATGTTCTTAAACTGAGGCAGCAAGGTAGCCCAAATAACAGAGCCAACGGCCTGGACGGCAAATAACACACCCACCCAGTTGCCTGCAGCCTGGAAGTTCTCGCTGGCGGGATCTGTTGTGTTCCATACGGTCTCGGCAATAGCTCCTGTAGTGTAGTTCCACATATACAGGAATGCTGCCCAACAGAAGAACTGCACCAATCCTACCTTCCAAAACGTTGAGGGAGCCTTTCGAAGCAGTGAAATCCAGTCGGACTTATCTTCACTCCCCTCGCCCGTTGGAGAGGGGTCGGGGGTGAGGCTCCCATTATACTCGGCATATTCCGTTGGATTCCACTCCTTCACCTTGGAAGTGGTATATACCACACAACCAATCAGAATAGCCGCACCGATATAGAACGACCAGATGACGGAGTCGGGTACCACACCTTTCTCGGCCACGTTACTGATACCGATGAAAGTAAAGATAAATGGAAACAGATATCCTGCGACAGAGCCAGCATTACAGAGGAACGACTGAATGCTGTATGCCTTAGCCTTCTGCTCTTCGTTCACCATATCACCCACCAGCATCTTAAACGGCTGCATAGCCATATTGATGCTGGTATCCAGAAACATTAGTGCAATCAGTCCAAAAAGCATGGCGGCACCAACCGTCAATCCCAACGAACCGGCATTAGGTAGCAGACACATCACCAGAACGGCCACTGTAGCCCCTATAAATAAATAAGGTATACGGCGTCCGAAGCGTGTCCAGGTCTTGTCACTCAGCGTTCCCACGATAGGCTGTACCAAGATACCCATCAGTGGTGGCAGTATCCAGAAATAGCTCAGGTTGTGCGGATCGGCGCCCAACGTGGCAAAAATACGGGAAATGTTGGCAGACTGTAAGGCATAGGCAATCTGCACACCAAAGAATCCGAAACTCAAGTTCCAGAGACTCCAAAAGGGTAAATTCGGTTTTTGCTTCATATCTCTTAATTCTTATATCTCTCTTAATTCTTAACTCTTAATTCACCTCGTTGTTCCTCTGATGATTAAACGCGTACGGACGACACGCCGTTCGGCTTTATCCAACGGAATGACACCTTCCACATGACCAATCAGAATGTCGGCAGCCTCTTCGCCCACCTTCACACCACGCTGTTCTACAGTAGTCAGCATCGGATCACAAGCCACCGCACGCTGACCATTGGTGAAGCCACAAACAGAAACGTCCTGCGGCACCCTCAGACCCATACGCTTAGCTGTATACAGAATACCTATTGCCGTATCGTCGTTAACGGCAAAGAAAGCATCGGGACGCTGGTCTTGTTGCAATAGGTCAGGAGTAATCGCCTCAGCATCGGCACGATTGTCACAGATACGGGTAATCTGTTCGTCAAACCCCAAACCGAATTTCAACAATGCATCCTTATAACCGTTAAAACGATTCTTCGAAATCTCCAATGTCGGAGCCGATCCATAGAATGCAATACGCTTGCAACCTGTTTCTATCAGGTGCGTCACCGCATTGAAAGCTCCCATATAGTCGTCGACTACCACACGGCTGGCATTCACGCCCGTACATATTCTATCATAGAATACCAGAGGAACACCCAAATCCATCAATTTCTGGAAATGGTCGTATTTATGCGTATCCTTGGCTTGCGAGACAATGATGCCACAAACCTTGTTCTCATAGAACGACTGACAAATCTTCACCTCCCGCTCATATCGTTCTCCACTTTGAGCCACCATAATACGATAACCCCGAGACGATGCTTCTTCCTCAATACCCATCAACACTGATGAAAAATAGAAATGGGTAAACTCTGGAATGATGACCCCGATGACTTTCATAGGCTGTACCCGAGAGAATCGCAACGACTCAGCAATCAAATTGGGCGTGAAGTTGTGTTCTCGCGCAAACTGTTGGATAGCAGCCCTCCGTTCTGCCGAGATACGGGGCGAATCCTTCAATGCACGAGAAACCGTAGCCACACTCACACCGAATTCGCGGGCTATGTCCTTCATTGTCAATGGCGTCTTCTCTTTCATCAGGTTTTTAAGTTTGAGTGCAAAGTTATGAAATAATCCTATACGTTGTTTCTTTACCTTATTTATTTATTTACAAACCGTTGTGCAAACGTTTGCACTAACTACATAACGTATTTATATTAAAAAAAGTATCAACGTATCAAAATAATTCTTACCTTTGCCCTTGATTTAAATCAATTCTTCGAAATTTTTGTGAATATAAATAGTTACTAACTTTAAAAATTAAAAGATGAAGCAGGTAAACATTAAGATTCCGTTTAGGACGCTGCTCCTGTTATTAGGGCTCTTCCTTTCGGTAGGTGCCTTTGCTCAAATTGAGGTCAAAGGCCATGTGAAAGATGCTCAGGGTGAACCGATTATCGGTGCGACGGTACGTGTAGCCAATACGCAAGTCGCTACCGTCACGGATTTCGACGGTAACTTCGCCCTCAAGGCCAATCAAGGCGCTGACATCACCGTCAGCTACATCGGTTATCAGACTGCAACCGTCAAGGCAGCCCCCAATGTGGTGGTCGTGTTACAAGACGATGCTGCACTGCTGAACGAGGTAGTGGTCATCGGTTATGGTGTCGCCCGCAAGAACGACTTGACCGGTTCGGTAACGGCTATCAAGCCCGATGAGAAGAACCACGGTTTGATTACCAGTGCTCAGGATATGATGCAGGGTAAGATTGCCGGTGTGAACGTGACCAGCGACGGTGGTACTCCTGGTGGAAGCTCTACTATCCGTATTCGTGGCGGTTCGTCACTGAATGCCTCCAACGACCCATTGATTGTGATCGATGGTCTGGCTATGGACCGCCAGGGCGTGAAGGGTTCGCCCAATGCACTGTCAATGGTTAACCCGAACGATATCGAATCGTTCACCGTGCTGAAGGATGCTTCAGCTACAGCTATTTATGGTAGCCGCGGTTCTAACGGTGTCATTATCATCACCACGAAGAAGGGCCGCCAGGGCCAGGCTCCAAAAGTGAGTTACAACGGTAACGTTTCCTATTCTGTGAAGCGCAACAAACTCGACGTGCTCAGTGGAGATGAGTATCGCAAATTTATCACAGACTACTATGGCGAGAATTCTGCAGCCGCTTCGCTGTTAAACTATGGCAATACGGACTGGCAGGAGGAAATCTTCCACTCTGCCATCAGCAGCGACCACAACATCACCGTTCAGGGTGGTCTGAAGAATATGCCTTACCGCATCAGTGCTGGCTATACTGACCAGAATGGTATTCTGAAAACTTCTAATTTCCAGCGTACCACAGCCAGTGTAACTTTGAACCCCTCGTTGTTGAATGACCATTTGAAGTTCAACATCAATGGTAAGTTCATGTACTCTCACAACCGCTACGCTAACACAGGTGCTATCGGTGAGGCTATCCGCTTTGATCCGACACAGCACGTCACTAGTAGCTGGCCTGCATATAAAGACTTCCGTGGATATTTCCAATGGGGTGGCGATGGTTCTGCATACAACGACTACACCGTCGACCGTGCCATCATTGCTACCGGTCCTGGCAAGAACCCCGTAGCCATGATCAACGAGCGTAACCAACGCGCCAACTCGTATGACTACATGGGTAATGTTGAGGTTGACTACCAGATTCACGGTTTCGAGGATCTGCGTCTCCACGCCAATGCCAGCGGTGACTGGGCCAACGGTAAAGAGGAGACCGACCTGGCTCCTTGGGGTTCATCGAGCTATTACTATGGCAACAGCGGTTATTCTTTTGAGAAGAAATACAACCTGACCTTCTCGGCATACGCACAGTACTATAAGGACTTCCTCAAGACCCAGCATTTCGACATCATGGTGGGTTACGAGTGGAGCCACAACAAATACTGGGGCGATTCCGCTTACGAAAGCCTCTACCCACAGACTTACGGTACCTCGCTCGTTGATGGTAAGGTTGTCGACGATCCGACATTGGCTGCCCTGCGTGGCACAGCCTTCTCGTCAAGCAAAAGCGAGTGGAAGCAAGAGAGTTATCTCGTCAGCTTCTTCGGTCGAGCCAACTATATCGCCTTCGACCGCTACATGGTAACTGCTACCGTACGTCGCGACGGTTCCAGCCGCTTTAAGGAGCACTGGGCAACATTCCCCTCTGTAGCTCTCGGTTGGAAGATCAACGATGAATTCTTCCTGAAGGACGTAAAATGGATGAACGAACTGAAGCTCCGTCTCGGATGGGGTAAGACTGGTCAGCAGGACGGCATTGGTAACTACAACTACTTTGCCACCTACAATGTCAACACCAACAGCACCAACGGCCGTTATCCTATCGTTGGTGTCAACGACGATGGTATACTCTACCGCCCCGATGCTTACAACCCGGAATTGAAATGGGAGACGACAACGACCTGGAATGCTGGTTTGGACTTCAGTTTCTTCCACAACCGCATCAGCGGTAGCGTTGACTACTACTATCGCAAGACCACCGATTTGATTAACACAGCCACCGTTTCGGCAGGTTCTAACTTCCGTAACCAGGTTGTATCGAACATCGGTTCTTTGGAAAACAGAGGTGTCGAAGCCGCTCTGACTGTCCGTCCTGTTCAGACAGAAGACGTTCAGTGGGAAGTAACTGCTAACTTCACTTACAACAAAAACAAGATTACAGAGTTAACAGGTGATGGTGATATCATTATGACTGGCGGAATCAGTGCCGGTACTGGTAACCAGATTCAGGCACACGCCGTAGGCTATCCTCACCACTCATTCTATGTCTTCCAGCAGGTTTATGATGAGAATGGTATACCCCTTGAGGGCGTTTATGTAGACCGTAACGCAGATGGTGTCATCAACGATGCCGACCGTTATTTCTACAAGAGCCCCTCAGCACCTTACACTGCTGGTCTGAGTTCACGTATTCAGGTAAAGAATTGGGATCTCGGCTTCGGACTGCGCGCCAGCTTCGACAATTATGTCTACTGGGATTGCGGTGCAGGTTTCTCGAACATCGCCACACGTTATGATGCTTCGTTCAACTACCTGCAGAATGTCATTCCTCAGGCCGTCATAAATGGATGGACGACCTACGATTACGTAAAGACCGACTATTTCGTTCGTAATGGTTCGTTCCTGAAGTGTGACAACATCACCTTAGGCTACTCGTTCGAAGACCTCTTCAAGGGCGGAAACTACAATGGACTGTCTGGTCGTATCTACTTGGCTGCTACCAATGTGTTTACTATCACCAAATACGATGGTCTTGATCCCGAAGTGTACGGTGGTATCGACAACAACATCTATCCTCGTCCGTTTACCATCCAATGTGGTTTGAACCTGAACTTCTAATCAAGATGTAAAGGTAAAAAAGTAAAAAAGTAAAAAAGATACGATTATGAACTTAAGATATTTCAAAAATATAATTCCCGTTGCAGCAGTAGCTTTTGCTGTGGCAGGACTGAGTTCTTGCACCAAAGATCTGGATGTCACGCCTATCGATCCCAGTTCTACGATGACTCCCAGCGAGCCGGAACTCTTTACGAAATGCTATGCCACGATGGCTCTTTCAGGCAACTATGGTGGTGATAGCAATGACTGCGATATTGACCGCCTGGACGGTGGCACCACCGGTTTTGTCCGTCAGTTGTGGAACTCCAACGAGCTGACTACCGATGAAGCTATCTGTGCTTGGGGCGACCCTGGTATCCCCGAGTTTAACTACAACTTATGGGGCTCCAGCCATCCTATGCTGGAAGGTTTTTACAATCGCCTCTATACCAGTATTGCCTTCTGCAACCACTATTTGGAAGTCTGCACTGGTAAGGATGCTACCCGTGAGGCTGAGGTTCGTTTCCTCCGCGCCATGTATTACTATCACTTGATGGATGCCTTTGGCAATGTACCGTTTGCTACGAGTCTGATGTCGACTCCTCCTCCCCAGATTCAGCGTGCTGAACTCTTTACTTGGATTGAGAGCGAGTTGAAGGAGTGCATTGGTCAGATGCAAACTCCTGTAGCCCGTACCAGTAAGGATGCCGGCTATGGTCGTGCTGACCAGGATGCAGCCAACCTGCTGCTGGCCCGTCTGTACCTGAATGCCGAGGTATATACTGGCACTGCCCGTTGGGCCGAAGCTAAAGAATATGCTGAGAAGGTCATCAACGGTCCTCACAAGCTGTGGACCCAAGGCACCAACGGATGGAGCGCCTACCAGATGCTCTTCATGGGCGACAATGGTGAGAACGGTGCTTCAGTTGAAGCCATATTGCCAGTCTTAGGCGATGGCCTGCTGACCACCAGCTATGGTACCTCCATGTTCCTGATGTCGTCTGCATGGAAGGACGATATGGACGTGAATGGTGACTTCGGAATGGTAGGTAAGTTCTGGGCCGGAAACCGTGCACGCCGCCAGCTGGTGGAGAAATTCTTCCCCAATGGCGATGCTCCTGCTGCCAATATTCAGGATATGGCCAAAGCTGCCGGCGACGACCGCGCACTGTTCTTCGGCATCGACCGCACCCTTGCCGTCGAGACTCCTGGCGAATTTGCTTCAGGTTACTCCGTGGGTAAGTTCCGCAACACCTACTCTACTGGTGCAACTCCTCGCAGCACAGCCTTCCCTGATGCCGACTATTTCCTGATGCGTTCGGCTGAGGCTTACCTGATTGCTGCCGAGGCTGATGCTCGTATCAATGGCGGCACCACCAGTACGACCGGTACCGGTTATATCAACGCGCTCCGTCAGCGTGCCCATACGCCTATCGTAGGCCAATGCAGCCTGCAGCAGATT
Source organism: uncultured Prevotellaceae bacterium (assembly GCA_902764705.1). Taxonomy (GTDB): domain Bacteria; phylum Bacteroidota; class Bacteroidia; order Bacteroidales; family Bacteroidaceae; genus Prevotella. The sequence goes on from CACWWZ010000021.1 coordinate 33,098, forward strand.
CTTGACGAGCGTTCACGTGAGCTCTATTTCGAAGGCTTCCGTCGCACCGACCTGATCCGTTTCGGATACTATGGTGGAGCGAACAGCGGCCAGTATCTCTGGGAATGGAAGGGAGGCTCACAGAATGGCGCCAGCCTGCCTGCTTACCGCAACCTGTTTGCTATTCCTTCATCTGACATCACTGCTAATCCTAACCTTCAGGGACATCAGAACGAGGGCTACTAAAGAGTTAAGAATTAAGAGTTAAGAATTAAGATTATGAAGACAATATTCAAATCAACAATACTGCTGGCCGTTGCGGGTCTGTCGCTCTTTACATCGTGTAAGGACGACAACGAGTCGAACCCCACACTGACCCAGCCAACGACGTTCGTGCTCAACGAGCCGAGCATCAACGGAACCATTGACTTGGAGAAGACCACCGCACCCATCGTGCTCACTTGGTCGCAACCCACTCCATACAATAACTTCAATGCTCCCGTAGTACCCACTTATTGGGTGGAAATATCGCCGACGGGCCAGTTCAGCCAAGCCTTCGACGCTAATGCCGAAGACAACACCGGTGCCGACTACTTTGTACTTAACGAGACCTTCAGCAGCGGTAAGAACGTACAGCTCAGTCCAGAGAGTCTAAACCTCACTTTGCTCCAGATGTTTGGCTGGACAGAGGAGACTGTTCCTGCTGCTCTGCCGCTCTCAATCCGCGTCAAGTCAGCTGTACGCGATGCCTCATTCAATGAGTATGGCGTCATCTATTCCAACATCATTACGCTGATGACTGCTCCTTATTATAAGGTACTGAAGCCTGCAGATCCTGAAATCTGGTGGCTCATCGGTTCTGATATTGCCGACGGCTCTTGGGGTAGCGATATTGCCAAGTGCGTCATCCCGATGCAGACCATTGAGGATGAGAAATACGACAGCAAGGCTGGTCAGGGTAAGACCCAGTGGATTGGCTATCTGGGCGGTGGCGGCTTCAAGCTCCGCGGTGCACTCGACGATGGTTGGGCAGCACAGATTGGACAGGGTGCTGCATTCGGTACATTTGTGAAGAACGACGGTGGTTCTGGCGACATCAAGGTTCCTGCTGCTGGTCTCTACAAGATTACGCTGAATACTGCCGAATTGGCCAAGGCTGGCGACAAGGAGGAAACCACAGCCCTGACTGTCGAGCCTTACGACGGCACTGCAAAGGTCTATAGCGGAATGGCCATCTCAGGCTCGTTCAACGGCTGGGGTGATACCGAGATGACACCTTGCTCTACCGGTTGGGAGAACCACGACTGGTACATCGTTCACGATTTCGCTGCCGGCGACGAGGTGAAGATCAAGGAGGCCGGTTCGTGGGACTTCAACAAGGGCGGCATATTCGTCGACTACTCTGCAGGCATGTACGTCTATGGTGTCAGCAATGGTCCTAACCTCGTTATTGCCGAGACTGGTTCCTATATGATTCTCTTTAACGATATCACGGGCTACATCCGTTTCATCAAACAGTAATTCTAATTAAGAGTTAAGAATTAAGAATTAAGAGTTTACGATTATGATTAAGAAAATATTATCATTGATAGCACTTGTAGCGTCGGTAGCAGCTTGCACCGACGACTACAAAGACTGGCTGAATCCACAGGTTGTGCCACAGCCCGAGCAGGTGTCGTTTGGTAACGGCAGCGTCACTACGGTAGGCGTCATCGACCTGAACAGCATTACTGACGAACGGGTGAAGGTGTGCAGCATCACCCCTCCGACATCGACCGATGCCGGCTATAAGCTCTCCTCAGAGTACGTGCTCACGCTGGGCGAAGAGATGTTTGAAATCGGTGCCGACGGTACGATGGCTACTGCCGACTTGCAGGCCTACATCGAGAAGATCTACACCTGTAATCCCATTCAGCGCGACATCGAGGCTACGGTAAGCACATGGCTCGACAATGGTACCACTACGGTGAAGGTTATCTCCGACATGTTCCACTTGAGTGCCATTCCGCAGGCTCCTGTCATTGAAATGGCTTACTATCTGACAGGTAGCATCAACGGCTGGGATAACACTGATACGACCTACAAAATGACCAACGACGGCACAGACCCGTATGTGAACCCTGTCTTCAAGGTACGCATTCCCGCCGCTGAAAACGGTGGCAACATCGAGTTCAAGATGACGCCTGAGTCTGGTCTGGGCGGTGACTGGAGCGGCTGTCTGAGTGCCGGTGACGAAGATGGTAAGTTTGCCTACAAGAATGCTGGTGGCAACCTCGTTATCGTAGGTGACCCGGACGCCCTCTACTACGACCTTACCTTCCACATGCTCGACCAGACATGGACGGCTACACCCGTTGGCTTCAACGATTACATCTATGAGATTGGTAACGAGAGCGGATGGAGCGAGCCTCATCCCTTACATGGCAATGGTCTGGGACAGTACAGCGCAGTCATCTACCTCAACGGCGAATTCAAGTTCAAGCCCAACAAGGACAACTGGGAAGGCGACTGGGAGAAGGCCTCTGGCGACGCTTACAGTGGAACACTCACTGCCGACGGCGGTCCGAACATCGATGCTCTCCCTGCTGGTTTCTACTACGTTCAGGTTGATCTGAAGGAAATGACTTATAAGAACACACCAGTCACCTCGATCAGCATCATTGGTTCCGTTCGCGGCTCATGGGACACCGACATCGACATGACCTACAATGAGATCATGAATTGCTGGGAGGCCCGCGAGACACTTAAAGCCGGTGAATTCAAGTTCCGCCTGAACCATGACTGGTCAGTGAACTGGGGTGGTACCTTCGACGACCTCGTTCAGGATGGCGCCAACCTGCAGCTTGCTGCTGACGGTCCTTATGTCATCCGACTGTTCCTCAGCGACGAGACTCCTGCCCGCTGTACCGTTAAGGAAGACAACGGCTATCCCGACAACTTCTATGAGATTGGTAACGAAGGCGGCTGGAGCACCAGTCATTTGCTGCTGGGCGACGGTAACGGAAAGTACCAAGGCTACTACTGGCTCGACGGTGAGTTCAAGTTCAAGCCCAACAAGGACAACTGGGACAACGACCTGGAGTATGTCAGCGGCAACACCATCAGTGGCTCCCTCACCGACGGCGGCGGTCCCAACTGTCCCGATCCGGGTGCTGGTTTCTACCAGATTAACCTCGACTTTGCCAACATGCACTACGACCTGCTGAAGATTGAGAGCATCAGCATGATTGGCGGCTTCAACGAGTGGAGCTCAGACCTGGAGATGGAGTACAACAAAGATGCTGGTTGCTGGGAAGTTACTACCGATAAGGTATCAGGTGAATTCAAATTCCGCGCCAACCACGACTGGGCCATCAACTGGGGTGGTGCCGAGAACGACCTCGTGCAGGACGGATCAAACCTGAGCATCGAAGCAGGAACCTATAAGTTCCAGCTCTACATCAGCTATGCTGGCAATAACAAGGTTGTGATTACCAAGCAGTGATCATAAAATTCAAATTTCAAACTTCAAATATAAAAAGTTATGAAAAGAATCATCAATATCCTCGCAGCAGTGGCACTCCTTTTCGGAGTGTCCACCGCCGCGCAGGCACAGAGTGTAGAGGATAACTATCCCTACAACTTCATTACCGTTCAGGGTGGTGCGCAGGGTACGTTCACCAACTACAAATTCGACAAGCTTATCACCCCACAGGTGGCTCTCTCTTTTGGTCGCTACTTCAACTCAAAGGTGGGTGCACGTCTTCATGTACAGGGCTGGGAGGTCAAGAGCGCCATCCCAGGCATAAGCATCATAAACAACAAACTTTCCGACGACTACAAGTTCAAGGCCATCACGGGTGACATCGACCTGCTGATGAACATGACCAACATCATCAGTCCCAAGCGTAGCTGCAACCTCTTCGACTGGGTAATGCTGTTAGGTTTCGGAGTCAATTACAGCTGGGATTTCGACGAGTTCAACGAGCGTAATGATGCGCTGACCGTCAACCCCAACCCCTATCCCTGCGATGACAAGCACAGCTGCTACAATATGCGATTAGGCACACAGTTCAACTTCAATGTCAGCCGCGCCGTTGCCATCGGTCTTGAAATCGACGGCAACATGAAGAACGACGAGTTCAACCTGAAGCGCAACTACAACCCCGACTTCCAGCTGTCAGCCCTGCTGGGTGTAACCTTTAAGTTCGGCCAGCCAAAGAAGGTGGTACAACATGAGGTTGTTGAGACTTACTACGTCGATGAACCCTACACTGAGACGGTGAAGAAACAGCGCCCCGTGGAGAACATAGAGATGTCGAAGATGGAGAAGGTCGTCTACTATCATATTAACATCAGCGACGTAGAACAGGCACAGGGTATTGATGCCGCCGTCAAGGAGGCTGCCGACCTGATTAAGACCGACCCCGATGCCAAGATTTTTGTCACAGGCTATGCCGACCGCGGCACAGGTAATGCCAAGATCAACGAACGTCTCTCCAAGGAGCGTGCTGAGGGCATTACCGCTAAGCTTGTTAACGATCATGGCATCAATGCCGCCAACATTACCACCACTTGGAAGGGCGACACCGTTCAGCCGTTCGAAGAGAACGATAAGAACCGTTGCGTCATCATCACCGGTGAGGGCAAGTTCAAGGTCACCAAGTATGAGACCTACGAGGAGGTTATCGAGAAGACTCGTAAGGTGGAAAAGACCCGTACTGTTCTCAAGTAACTGTTAACGCATTTATTCTAAACATCATTCAGGCGGACACCTTCATCGGTGCCCGCCTGATTTTTATGAGTCCAACGGGAAGGACTAAAAAATATCAGTGTCCTTTAATGACGGTGGCGCGGAGGATGCGGATATCCTCGAGGGGACGGTCGTTGGGGTCGGTGGCTGACTGTTGGATGCGGTCGACCACATCGAGGCCTTCCGTGACTTCGCCAAAGACGGTGTACTGGCCGTCCAGATGGGGAATGCCGCCGACGGTCTTGTAGACCTCCTGCATTTCGGGCGTCAGCTGTACATGGGCGGTAGTGTCCAAACGTTCTTGAAGCTTCATAAGACGGGTGTCGTTGTATACCCTACCCCAAACAATATAGAACTGACAGGCAGAGCTGCGCCGTTCGGGATTGACCCTGTCGCCCTCACGGGCCATAGCGACCATGCCACGACGGTGGAAGAGCTTTGGCAGGCGGAATTCAGCCTCAACGGTGTAGTTGTAGTCGCCAGAACCCAGGCGCTGTCCGGGCTGGGCATGCTTGCTGTGCAGGTCACCGCTTTGTATCATGAAATCCTTGATGACACGGTGGAAAAGCAGGGAATCGTAGACATGCTCCTGGACGTTCTTCAGGAAGTTGTCACGATGTTGGGGCGTCTCGTCGAAGAGTGCAATGCGGATGTTGCCCGCGGTGGTCTCAAGCAGCACCTCAGATGTCGAGGTCTGCGCTTTTGCACTGCCCACCATCAGCGCAAAAGCCAGTAATGTCAGTATAAGCTTGTTGTTGTTCATTCTTTCATTATTTCATTATTTCATTCTTTCACTCCTCCTGTAGGTATTCGCGGATAGCTGCGACAAGGGCGTCGTTTTCGTCTGGGCGTTGTGTGGAAACGCGGAAGAAGAACGGAGAGAGTCCGTGGAAGTTGCTACAGTCGCGAATCAGCATACCATGTTCGTGAATGAGGTAATACTTCAGCGCGGAAGCCTTGACAGATTCCAATTCACAAAGCATGTAGTTGGTCTTGGTTTCAAAGACGCGCACACCCTTAATCTCGCGCAGATTTGAACGGAAACGTTCCGTTTCCTCCAGATATTCATCCAGATTGCCGATGGCAGGTTTTCCGTTTTTCAGCAGGAATTTGCCCGCCTCGATACTCAGGGCATTCATGGCCCAGGGGTGACGATGCTGACGCAGCAACTGAATGATGCTAGGGTGTCCCGTCATATACCCCAGACGAAGACCTGGAACCCCATAGGTCTTGCTGAGGGAATGGAGAATAATGAGGTTGGTGACATCCATCATCTCACGGGTCTGTAACAGGGCCTCCTTCGTATACGTCTCATACGACTGGTCGACAACGAAGGTATAACGTGGCGAACGACGCACTACATAATCCATGAATCCCTTCATGAGCACATTGCCGGAAGGGTTGTTGGGATTACATATCCAGTAGACGCGGTCGCGTGGCAACTGCGTCATTTCATCGTTGTTTTCGTAGGAAATGATGTGATGATACTGACGACAGGCATCAGCATACTCATTGAACGTAGGCTGGGGAATGACTGAAGCACTGCCATGAAAATGCTGGGCAATGAGATAAATGGCCTCTGTAGCACCATTCGTTACCAAGACTGCTTCAGGCGAGATACCTTCCTTCAGGGCGATAAGGCGTTCCAAACTACGAGGCTGAGGCTCAGGATAGTTGGAAATCAAGTCAAAAGAGTCCTTCAGGTACTCTTTCAGTGCCGTCAGGTCGGTGTGCTGATAGACGTTGCTGCTGAAGTTCATCTTCACCAGGTCGTCATAGCGGTAAATGTCGTCTCCGTGGCCTTCAATCATAATTTCAAATCAGTTCATAGTGCGGTAGCAAATTCTTCATTCTTCACTCTTAACGCGGATGGTAAGACTGCTGCGGTCGAAAGTGATGCCTTCGCGTTCAATAAAACGGCTTAAGGCACCTTGTTCGGCCAGCTGGCGTGGCGTGCCCACATGAAGCCCCCCCTCCATCAACCAAATACAGTCTGCCACCTGCAACGACAGTTCCACATCGTGCGTAGAGAGGAAGATGGTCTTCTGCTCCTGAACGGCCAGACGGCGCAACAGTTGCATCATCTCCACCTTGCTAGGATAGTCCAAAAAGGCAGTAGGTTCATCCAGGTAAATAATCGGAGTCTGCTGTGCCAGCGCCTTGGCAATCATCACCTTCTGGCGCTCGCCATCGCTTAGCGTCTGTATCATGCGCCCTGCCAACGACTCGATACCCACCAGTCGGATTGCGTCACTAACCACCTGATAATCCTCCTCCGTCAGCCGGCCCCAGAATCCCGTATAGGGTGCGCGCCCCATGGCGATCAACTCCTCTGCCGTCATATTCTTGATAGCCAGCTTCTCTGTCAGCACAACGCCGATCAGTCGACTCAAGAGTTGAGAATTGAGAGATGACAAAGGACGAAACCCCTTCCAAACCTCCCCAAGGGGAGGCTTCAGGTCACTCCCCCTTGGAGGAGACAGAGGGGGGGCGATATTGAGCAGGACATCGCCGGCTAATGGGGGCTGGAAGGCTGAAAGCGTGCGTAACAATGTAGACTTACCAATACCGTTCTGACCTAACAGACACGTCAATTCACCGCTGTTGATGGCAGCATTCAACCCACAGGCAACTACCTTTTCATTGCCCTTGGCGGTATAGCCGATGCTGAGATCCTTCAGTATAACGGTATTCATCTCTCTAAACTCTAAACTCTCAACTCTTAATTCTCTCTTAATTCTTAACTCTTAATTCTTAACTCTTAATTCTTAATTAAAATATGTCCTAAGTCTCGTTCTTTACAAATACTTACGATTCGTGCCACCACATCGTCCATCAGAGGTACGGGAACCAACCGGTAGTTGTCGTAATCGGCACAAAGCACCACCAGATTCAACGCCTTTACACGAATGCCATAGTTCTGCTGGAGCATATAGCGATACAGGTTCTGCTGAAGGCAATAGTGATAGTAAGCCGTATCGGGCACACTGATACCATTCAGCGACATCTTGCCGCCATAAGCGGTAACGATGGGGCGCCCATAGTCGTCGACGACCTTGCGGCTGCGTTTCCAGTCGTAGATGACAAACTCGCCGTCGTCCTCACGACATATCATGTCAATAGTTCCAGCAACATTCAAATTCACATCATAGACGGGCCATTCCTGGCGGTAGGGACGGATATGATAGTCAGTGACAAAGCGCATGAAATGCTGACGCTCAGGCTCTATGCTGATCTCCTCGTTCTCGCCCTCAAAACGGAACACATAACGGGTCTCGAAACGTCCGTCACGGAAATAGTTCTCAGTCTGTTCGTGCAGGAAGGTTCCAACCTCACTGGCTATACACCCCACACGCTTCCATTCACGAAGCGTCTGTTCGGCAGGAATACCATATCGCTCCTGGCGACGGAGTGCAGCACGCTGACCATCGAAAGGTTCAAAGAAAAAGCCTACGAGGTTGCTGACCGGCAACAACTGATATTGCCCCCTATAAAGATAAACATGTCCCTCCGGCAGAAAGTCGATAAATTCATCCTGCTCGTAGAGGCCGGCATCAGTGAAGGCCTCCATCTTCCGGGTCATCGCTTCAGTTCTGAAAATCATCTTGGCGGCAGCAAATTCTTCATTCTTAACTCTAAACTCTTCTCTTAATTCTTAACTCTTCTCTTAATTCTTAACTCTTAACTCTTAATTCTCTTTCGACTCCATGGGGTTACGCAATCCTTTGTAGCCCGATAGATAGGCCTTGGCGGAACCAAACGAGAGGAACATGTCGAGACGTACCGGCATGTGGTTCTTGTCATCAGTAATATAGAAACGGATGAGTTCATGGTTCTGGCCATTCTCGCGCTCAATGAACGAGAAGACCAGACAACGATACTTGTCGTTGTTGTTCTTCATCTTCAGCGTGGTCTTGCCTGTATATTTCAGCCATGAGTTCGTCAGACTCTTGGCATCGCTAATGGGCATAGGAATGTTTTCACCAACCTTCAACTTGGCAGCATCGAAATTACGAGCACGCAAAAAAATGCTCATCATGTCGTAGATGCAATCCTTATATTCTGCCTCTTTCCAGTGCACCTCACCATCATGGTCAATGCGGTGCATCTTCAGGTGACAGTTCGTCGAAGGATAGCTATACCACAACTCATCGACATAGTAGCGGTCGCCTTCACGGGCTCCTTTTCGGAAATAGAGTGGCGAGATGTCCATATCGGTATAACACAACAGCGTATCGCGCATAATGAATACATTATCCAACTGGCTGTTTCCTCGCGTAATCAGACTACTGCGAAAAGCCTTCTGACCCTTATATCTCGACTGTACGGTTGACATCGACGCCGTTCCCACCTTCACCCAAACGAATTTCCAGTTGAAGTAAAGGTCATAACTCAGAAATTCGCCCGACTTGAAAGCCGTATTTTCAATGCCACACTGAGCGCTGATATTTAAAGGTAAAAAGGCAAAAAGGTAAAAAAGTAAAATACCCTTTGCCAAACTTTTTCCCATCATTTTTCTCACTATATTTCTCATATCTGTCGATTTACTATTTCACTAATTCCTTCTTGACGTATTCTATGCCCAACTGACGAGCACGTTCCGCATTACGGTTTCTCAGTTTCGCCTTTTGCTTATCGTCCTTCGTTTTGATGAGAGCACCCGGTTTCTGACGATTGCGCGGCTTCGCTGTCAGGTTCCACTGCTTGGTGATATCCCACTTGGCCTTACACTCTATTTCCTCTGAGAAATAGTAGACATCCTCTGGCTGACGGTCGGCATCATATTCACCCGTATCCCAGATGTTGTTGCCATTACGGTCGACAAAAGCACGTGCATAGTACTTGTTGGGTTCCAGATAGAAGAATTCCACCTCGCCGTCGGCATCTGCCCTGGCCTGGCGCACACACTTGTCGTCCTTGCCCAACAACTCGACCACGACTCCCGTGTCGCGCACACCACTCAACCGGAATACCAACGAACTGAATTCATCGAGTGACTTGGCCTTGAGACCACTCTTTATTTCCTGAGAAGCCAGACCATAGATATCTACAAAGGCTGCCGAATCTATCTCCAGGCTATATTCCGTCTCCGGATGCCATTCTGCCACCAGTTCAAAGCGCCGCATCACACTGTCTTGTTGTCGGATTTCAAAGGGTGTACGATACCACAGCGAGTCTATCTGGGAGTAGAGATGGACTGCCGCCGTGTCAGCCTTTATCAATGGTGTGGGCATCGTGATATATACCTTGCTTGTTGGATTCAACGACGATGGAATGCCGACAGACACTTCCAATGGTTTGACCGGGTAAATGCTGTCATAGGGCTCCTCGCGTTTCTTTTTCTTTTCCTGCTCTTTCTGCCAGTCCTCATATTCTTTCTGCTGGGCCTTTATTCGCTTGGCATACGGCGTCTTGGCAATGACCTCCATCGTGTCCGTCTGACTGACTAGTATTCCCGCACTGTCCGTCATCAGATATTCCAACGAAATTTCCAGCGTATCTTTATTAATCAATGTGGTGTCGCGCAACCAATAGGTCAGCGTGTCCTTCTTCTCACTCGTCTCCACGACGAAAGCAGAGTCGGCATTAAAATTCAGACCCTTGATGACTGGTAACTGCTCATTACCATAGCTGAAATACAACGTGATGCGGTTCGCATCCTGTCGTTCGGGTTGTTTCAGCAGATAACGCTCCGTCTGCTCTTCCTTGAATGCCAGCATCATGATGTTGTCAGGATAGAAATGGGTATAAGGCACCTGCACGATATTATCGATATGCAACGTATCGCGCCAAATGGTGTCCTGTCGGATATCTGGTTTTGCCGAGGGCTTGTGGGTCTCGTGCGAGAAAGCTATCATCTCACTCTTCTGCGAGAACTTAAAGTCACCGTCGGCATCTTCCAAGGCATAGATACGGTATTCACCCGGAGCAACACCCTTGATGACGAAGTGTCCCGTGCCGTCGGTACGGGAAATACGCATCAGAGGATCCTTGCGGAACACCGAATCTTCCATACTGTTATAGAGTCCTACGCTGATACCCTTGACAGGTTCCAGATTCGATGCGTCGAGCACATAGCCCGCCACTTCGAAGGTATCAATCTGCTCACCCGTCGAGAAGGTGTAGGTGTAGTTTCCCATCGGGTTGTCCTCGTTATTATCGCTGATGGCATCGCTGAAGTCAATCGTATAGGTTGTGTTGGGCTTCAAAGAGTCCTTCAGTTCCACCACGATTTTCTTGCCTGCCGCCTTAATCTCAGGCATCTCCAGCTGTGGAGGCGACACAATGACGTTCTGCGTGGCATCGGCCAGCTTGATGTACTCGTCAAACTGGATGGTTATCTTTCGGGCTGTCACATTGGTGGCTCCTTCTGCTGGCGTAGCACCTATGACGCGAGGCGGGTCATCGTCATACCATCCTCCGTCAGGTGAACCCATTCGGGCACAGCTTAAAATGAAGAATGAAGAATGAAGAATGAAGAATGCTGCGCACAATGGCAGCAATTTCATTCCATGATTCTGCATTCTCCTAAACCACTTCTTTACAGCGGTAGCAAATTCTTCATTCTTCATTCTTCATTCTTCATTTAAACGCAGCAGCTGTTCCATGTGTTCACGCGAATTACTCAGTCGGGGCACCTTATGCTGGCCGCCCAACTTACCACGCAACTTCAACCAGTCGTTAAAGAGTCCTGGGCGGGCCTCGATGATTTCCAGATGCTGCAGGGTGATGTCCTTATATCGCTTGGCCTCGTAATCGCTGTTCAGTTCCTGCAATTTCCGATCTAACAGGTCAGAGAACTGTGCCAAGTCGCTAGGCGACTTCGAGAATTCTATCAGCCACTGGTGACGGCACTTGGCATTGGCATCCATGAAGACGGGAGCGGCGGTATATTCCAGCACCTCAGCTCCCGTCTGCTCACAGGCATACGCCAGGCCCTGTTCGGCATTGTCGACGATAAGTTCCTCACCAAAGGCATTGATAAAGCTCTTGGTGCGTCCGCTAATCACGAACTTGTAGGGATTGGTGGATGTGAAACGGACGGTATCGCCAATCATGTAGCGCCACAATCCACACGACGTACTGATCAGCATGGCATAGTTCTTGTCCTTCTCCACGCCCCACAGAGGAACGATACCCCCCTCCGTCTCCCCCATGGGGGAGTGACCTAAAGCCTCCCCTTGGGGAGGTTTGGAGGGGGTCTCCATAAACTCATAGAACACCCCGTAGTCCAGCATCAGCAGCATCGACTTATCCGTCGGGTCGTCCTGAATGCCAAAGAAGCCTTCGCTGGCATTATACGTCTCCATATAGTGCATATTGGGCGTGGTAATCAGTTGTTCATACTGCTTGCGATAGGGCGTAAAGGCCACACCGCCATGAAAGAACACCTCCAGATTCGGCCAGACCTCCTCCAAGTGCGTCTTACCCGTCATCTCCATCATGCAGTTCAGCACGGAGAGCATCCATGACGGTACGCCAGAGATATTTGTGACGTTTTTCGTCATGGCCTCGCGGGCAATGCGCTCGCGCTTCACTTCGAAATCGCTGAGCAGCGCTGTTTCCTTCTTGGGCACACGAACGAAATTCACCAGCGGATTGATATTCTCAATGAGAATAGCACTGAGGTCACCCACCAGCGAGTCCTTCACATTATAGTTAGGCGCATGGCTACCGCCAAGAATCAGTCCCTTGCCGTCGAACATCCGCGACTGGGGATTGTTGCGCAGATAGAGAGTCACCGAGTCGCGTCCGCCAGCATAGTGAATTCTTTGCAGGCCCTCGCTGCTGACGGGAATAAACTTCGACTTGTCGTTCGTCGTGCCGCTCGACTTGGCATACCATTTCACACGTCCCGGCCACAGCACATCCTGCTCACCATGACGCATACGGTCTATTTGTCCCTTCAGTTCCTCATAGCTGTTCACGGGATTCATCTTGACGAAATCGTCGTAGCTCTTCGTCGTGGCAAAGCCATGCTCACGACCATATTCCGTATCCTTGCCACGGGCAATCAGATACTGCAACACAGCCCGCTGCAACTCCTCGCCGCAGGTCTGGTGCTTTTCCAATTCTCGCATGCGCGAGGTGAATATATGTCTTACTAAACTTGTTATGCTCATTGCGTCATTTATAATACAATGTGCAAAGGTAGTGCAAATCGAATAAAATGCAAAATAAATTAGGATTTATTTTCATTTTTGAGATGCAGCCTACATTCACCAAGGGTGAAAGTTACGATTAAGTGAGGAAAAAACCAAATTTATTTAGGTTTTTTAGAACGTGAGAACGATTAAGCGAGGAAAAAACCAAGCTCCCTCGCAAAAATGCGAGGGAGTAATTTGTCGGTGCATCATTTATCTGGCTGTAAGTCGGCATACTCCTGTGCTACGTTCTTGTAGCCGGGACATTTCTTTCCAGGATTGAGGTCGCGGTGACCGACAATCAGTGCGCGGGGGTAACGCTGGTGGAGGTCTTCCAGCAGCTGTCGCAGGGCAGCCTTCTGTTCAGCCGTTCGCGTGTCGGCGGGTTGACCGCGGATGTCGAGCCCGCCCTCGTAGCAGACGCCTATCGAGTGGGCGTTGTGGTTCACGCAGTGGGCGCCAATTTGACCTTCCGGACGGCCTGGCTCTATC
>CACWWZ010000022.1 GCA_902764705.1 uncultured Prevotellaceae bacterium
TTATCGTTGATAGAGTAACCGATCACCGTCAGGATAGCACCGATGAACACCTGATCGATTTCCAGTGACATGGGAACCCAACCCCACAGTACACTGTAGAAACCGAGAACTACCAATGCATCCAGAGCCAGCGCAATAGTAGCACCTGTAGAGTAAGCCACGTTGCGGAAGCGGAGCAGGATGTAGAGGAAGATAGCAATCAGGGCGATGATCACAGAGATGATAGCACCGTAAGTGATGTCCTTAGCAACAGCGGGACCTACCTTGGCCGAACTGATGATAGAACCACCCTCGCGAACATCAGGATTCTTGAACGACTCAACGTTAGCCTGGCTGATGAAGCCACCCTTCTTCAGAGCGTTATAGAGAATAGTCTCTGCCTGATCGTCAACTTCAGGATTGTTCGACTCGATATCCCAGTTGGTAGATACGCGGATGGTCTTGCCATCGGTACCCAGAGCAATCACAGAGGTATTAGCCTCCTTACCGGCATTCTCACCAACGGTGTTGACGAAAGCACCAGCCAAAGCAGAACGGACCTCCTCCACGTGAGTCTCCTTGTCGAGAGTTACCACATAGTTACGACCACCAGTGAAATCGATGCTCTGGCTCAAGCCACGAACAAAGAACAACGAAACGATGAAGATCAAAGATGCGATTCCCCAGACGAGGAAGCTCTTCTTATACATACCCATGAAGTTGTAGTGGGCGTTCTGCATCAGGTTCTTAGAATAAGCGGTAGAGAAGCTGAGGTTCAGCCACTTGTCCTTCTTCAGACGGTTCTCATAAACCAGGCGGGTCAGGAACACTGCGGTGAAGAACGAGCAGAAGATACCAATGATCCAAGTGGTAGCGAAGCCCTTGACAGGACCTGTACCGAAGAACAACAGGATGAAACCGGTAATCAGAGAGGTGACGTTCGAGTCGAAGATGGCGCTAAAGGCATTAGAGTAACCCTTCTGCACAGCCTCCTTCATGCCCAAGCCATGTTTCAACTCTTCCTTGATACGCTCGTAGATCAGCACGTTAGCATCCACAGCGGTACCCAGTGTCAGCACGATACCGGCGATACCAGGCATCGTCAGAGCAGCCTGGAACGATGTCAGAATACCCAGTGTGAAGAACAAGTTGAACAACAGGGCGATATCCGAGAGAATACCAGGGATAAAGCCATACAGCATAATCATATAGATCATCAACAGCACGAAGGCAACGATGAACGAGATGACACCCTGCTTGATAGACTGAGCACCAAGTGAGGGACCAACAACCTCTTCCTGAACGATACGGGTCGGAGCCGGCATCTTACCAGAGTTCAGCGTGTTAGCCAAGTCCTTGGTATCCTCGATGGTGAAGTTACCAGTAATCTGTGAGTTACCACCATCAATCTGACTCAGGATACGGGGAGCAGAATAAACAGCATCGTCGAGCACAATGGCTACGCCACGACCAATGTTCTGCTTAGTAATCTGGCTCCAACGGCGGGCACCGTCAGAGTTCATCTGCATCGATACAGAGGGATGACCCATCTGGTCGAAGTCGTCCTTAGAAGAGGTAATCACGTCACCCTCCAGCGGAGCACGACCATTAGGCTCAGTAATCTTCAGGGCATAAAGAGCGAAGACATCGCCCTTGGTGTTCTGGCCACCGAAGTCCTCGGGCTTGGCACCCCAGCGAAGCTTACACTCTGCGGGAAGCACAGAAGCGGCAACGTTAGAGTAGATGACCTTGTTGACATCAGCGGTATCGCGAGCGTTGGCATAACCAACGATAGCCAGACCCTGGGGAACGGGCTGGAACACAGCGAAGAGAGGATTCTGCTTCAGAGCGTCAGCCTTAGCCTTGGCATCGCTGATCTTGCTGTCCTTCTTAGCCAGCTTAGCGGCCAGATCGGCAGCAGCTGCCTGCGTCGTGTCGGCAGCAGCCTCAGCAACAGCGGTGGTATCAGCAGCAGCAACGACAGTAGAATCGATAGCAGCGGCATCGGCATCACCACCCAACACAGCGTACTTCTGGTTCAACTGAGCCAGCAGAGGATAAATCTCCTGAGAGTTATAGGTCTCCCAGAATTCGAGGTTGGCAGAACCCTGCAGCAACTTACGAACACGCTCAGGCTCCTTCACACCAGGCATCTCGACCATGATACGGCCAGACTGACCCTCGAGCTTCTGGATGTTGGGCTGAACAACACCGAACTTATCGATACGATTACGGACGACGTTGAACGAGTTGTCAACAGCAGACTGTACCTCAGCGCGCAGAGCACTCTCCACCTCAGAGTCGGTTGAGCTGGTGCTTACCTTGCCCTTCATCTGCTGAGTAGCAAAGATTGCTGCCAAAGGACGTCCGTTAGCATTCTGTTTCCAATACTTGATGAACAGGGAGATAAAGTCGTCCTGACTGGTCTCCTCTTCCTTCTTTGCCTGCTCCATAGACTTCTTGTAGGTTGCGTCGTTCTTGTGGTCAGCCAGTACATCGACAACGTCAGGTACTGACACCTCAAGAATTACGTTCATACCACCCTTCAGGTCAAGACCCAGGCCAATTTCCATCTCACGGCACTGCTTGAAAGAATAAATTCCACAGTACACCTTTTCGTTCATGATTGAATCGAGGTACTCCTGACCGGCTTCCTCGCCCATGGCCGCTGCCTTGTTCTCATGATAGCGGGTCACAAACGAAAAGGAGAGGTAGAAGCAGCAAACGAGAATCAAAACGATTGCGATAAATTTTACAATTCCTTTGTTTTGCATTGTTGTTTATTTATTATTATAATTTATTGTTTTGCTTTTTTAGCCTGCAAATATACGGTTTTTTCTTCACTTACCGAAATAATTTGGCACTTTTCATACATTTTTTAATGCTTTGGCCTGATTTTAAGCCAACAAATGAGCGGATTATGGTCACTTGCGTCCATTTCACCATCAATTTTGCAATAATAGGGTTCTAGCTTTTCATTACAAAAAAAGTGGTCAATGCGAAGCGAGAAAGCTTTCTGATTATATGACAAACCGATGCCCCTCCCTGTCTTGACAAAACAGTCGGTCAACACCTCGGCCATAGCATGACGGGAGTAGGAAATGGGATTGTCATTGAAATCGCCACAGACTATAACGGGATACTGGTCATGTTCCTTAGCATAGCGACAGACGGCACGAATTTGTCCGGCACGCTTGGCATTAGCCTCAGCCAACTTAATCAGCAGCATTTTCGATTCCTCACGTACAGAGTCGCGCGACATCTCGCCCTTTATAATCTGCCGATACTGCCTGCGATCGTCGCTGCTCAGATGACAACTCTCAAAATGATTGTTAACAACCACCAGTGTATCGTCTCCAGCCTTCAGCCACCATGCCACACTGCCATTGGCCTCCGATTGGTAAGGGATGCGTTCCCGTCGAATAATCGGATATTTCGAATGAATACCCAAAGCATTGAAACTCTTCGTAGTATTAGCGATGACCATCGTATCATTATAGGCAAATATTTTCTCATAGTGAAGAAACACATAGCGGCGCCAAGTATCAGCATCCTCCTGTACACAGACAATGTCAGGGTCCTCAGCAAACAAATAGTCGCGAACATACTCAAAGCCGTATTCGTATTTGTAGTTGCCTCCATAAGCACAGACATTATAGGATATAACCTTCAGCGCCCCCTCAGGAATATCCTGACGAGCATTAATGGGCAAATAAATACTAATAGGAACGTATGCCAACAGGAAACCACACACGGAAATCCACACCATACGCCACTTGAAAATCAACCAAAAGAAGATGAACAAGAGGTTTATCAGCAAGAAGACAGGCAGCGTCATACCCAACGTCGAAAGCAAAGGATGGTCAGAAGGATCCAAACGGTCGCTATAGCCTACCAGTAACATGACAATGACGGAGGCGAAATTCGCCCCCGCTATCACATGAACGGTGAATTCCTTCAATTGTTTAATCACGACTCGTGGCTTTGGTCAAACAATTTCTTCTTTTCCTCTTTTGTCAGGCTATCATAGCCACTCTTGCGAATCTTGTCCAAGATGGCGTCTACCTCTTCCTGATTCTGGCGCTGACGGGCATTATACTCCTGGTCTGTCTCACGACGACGTTGCATCTCTTCAGCTTGCATACGGGTATTATGCTGATTCCGTTGGCGCTGGTCATAGCGACGTTTCATGCTCTCGAAGAACTCCTGACCACGACTGCGACCGAAACGCTGGCTGGAGTCAGGGTGTTTCTGCCAATAACGAATGAGCAGGAAACCAAACAGCATACCTCCCAAATGAGCCATGTGGGCAACTCCGTCGCCAGGCCCACTCATGGCCGAGAACAGTTCAATGACAATATATCCGGCAACCAGCCACTTGGCCTTGATGGGAAACGGGAATGGAATGATAAACAGTCGTTCGTTAGGGAATATCATACCAAAGGCCAACAAAATGGCATAAACGGCACCTGAGGCACCGATGGTTGTCCATAGGTTGATATAGGCATCGGTAGTCATCTGTACACCCCCGGCATTTACGTATTGGTAGGCTGCAAGACCCTCTATCGAGTAGTTGACATACTGCACCAACTCCTGTGCGACGCCAGCGCCGACTCCACAACAAATGTAATAAAAAATGAATTTTCTCGGACCCCACACGCGTTCGATTACTGCACCAAACATCCACAAGGCAAACATATTGAAAAATATATGCGTAAAACCGCCGTGAAGAAACATGTAAGTAAAGAACTGATAAAAATGGAAGTCACTGGCCAGGAAGAAATGAAGTCCTAACAGCTGCGTCAGGTCTATGCCTCGCAACTGCAGAACCCATGTCGCCACAAATGTCAGGAAGTTGACAATGAGCAGATTCTTGGTCATCGTGGGAATATTATTCATCTTGCTACTTTTCTATTGGTTATATCATTTGGCTCACGTTTTAACGATGATGCCGTTTCGGGCGCAAAATTACAAAAAATATCCGTGTTTTTACGCAAAAATGGGACAATACACACTTTTTTTTATGAAAAAAATCATTTTTTTCCTTTTTTTGTTTGTTTTATGAATTCTTTGTCATATATTTGCGTCAGAATTTGACTTAAACATTTTTAATTTAACTTTTAAAACTACAAAATTATGAACAAGACAGAATTAATTGACAAGATTGCTGCAGGTGCAGGTCTGACCAAAGTTGACGCAAAAAAGGCTCTCGAAGCTGGTGTAGAAGCTATTAAGGCAGCTCTCGTAGCAGGTGACAAGGTACAGCTCGTAGGTTTCGGTACTTTCGCTGTAAATCAGAAGCCCGCCCGTGAGGGTATCAACCCCGCTACCAAGCAGAAGATTAAGATCGCTGCTAAGAAGGTTGCTAAGTTCAAGGCTGGTCAGGAGTTTGCTGACGCTATCAACAAGTAATCTTTGTAAATAAAAATTTAAGAGGCCTCATCTTTCTGATGAAGCCTCTTTTTTTTGCAGATGGCAGTTCGTCACAAATCAAGGCTGCTTGCCAATGTAAGCCAAAATACCGCCATCGACATAGAGTATGTGACCGTTAACGGCATCTGAAGCATGGGATGCCAGGAACACAGCGGGGCCTCCTAGTTCAGAAGGATCAAGCCAACGGCCTGCAGGAGTCTTGGCACAGATGAACGAGTCGAACGGATGACGACTGCCGTCCGGCTGACGCTCGCGAAGAGGTGCAGTCTGTGGTGTAGCGATGTAGCCCGGGCCAATACCATTACACTGGATGTTGTATTCACCGTACTCCGAGCAGATGTTGCGGGTAAGCATCTTCAGACCGCCCTTAGCAGCTGCGTAGGCAGAAACCGTCTCACGACCCAATTCAGACATCATCGAGCAGATATTGATAATCTTTCCCTCCTTGCGCTCCATCATCTCAGGGATAACGGCAGCAGAGCAGATATAAGGAGCCACCAAGTCAACATCGATGACCTGTTGGAACTCGGCGCGCTTCATCTCGTGCATAGGAATGCGCTTGATGATACCTGCATTGTTGACAAGGATGTCAATCTGGCCCACCTCGGCGTGAATCTTCTCAACAAGAGCCTTCACGGCATTCTCGTCGGTCACGTCACAGACATAACCCTTCACATTGCTAATACCTGCCTCTTTGTAGTTGTCGAGACCGCGCTGCAGGGCAGCTTCATTGATGTCGTTGAAAATGATGGTCTTGATGCCAGCAGCCACGAAAGCCTTGGCGATGTTAAAACCAATACCATAAGACGCGCCGGTAATCCAGGCGTTCTTACCTTCTAATGAAAATAGATTTGCCATAATAGTTTGTTTTTAGAGAATAGTTTTTTGTTGTCCAAGGCGGATTCGAACCACCACAAACAGAACCAAAACCTGTTGTGCTACCATTACACCATTGGACAATGCAACGCTTTACTTTAACCTTCAGGTCGAAGACTGCGCGCATTTGCGGGTGCAAAATTAGCAAAAATTTCGCACACCGCAAAATTTTTACCGATTATTTCACTATCAGCAGATAATAATTCTTCTTTCCTTTCTGGGCAAGAAGGTATTTACCGTCGATGAGGTCATCGGCAGTAACAGGACGATTCTGGTCAGTCAGCTTCTCCTTGTTCAGCGAGACGCCACCACCCTGCACCATCTTACGCATCTCACCCTTCGAGGGGAATACGGGAGCTACGGTAGTAAACAGTTCGATAGCGGGCTGACCTAACTGGTCCTTCGAAATCTCAAACTGGGGAACACCGTCGAAGACGTCGAGGAACGTCTGTTCGTCCAACTTCTCAAGTCCTTCCTTCGTAGCCTTGCCAAACAACAGGTTGCTAGCCTCGATAGCAGCATCGAGCGCTTCCTGCGAGTGTACCATCACAGTGACCTCCTCAGCCAGGCGCTTCTGCAGCACGCGACGACCTGGGTCTGCCTTGTGCTCCTCAACGAGGGCATCAATGACATCCTTCTCCAAAGAAGTAAAAATCTTGATATACTTCTCGGCATCATCATCGCTGACATTCAGCCAGAACTGATAGAACTTATAAGGTGTGGTGCGCTTGGGATCGAGCCAGATATTGCCACTCTCCGTCTTACCGAACTTCTTACCGTCGCTCTTAGTAATCAGCGGACAAGTCAGTGCAAAAGCCTCATTCTCGTAGCCCAGCGTACGGCGGATGAGCTCCGTACCCGTAGTGATGTTACCCCACTGGTCGTTGCCACCTAACTGCAACTTACAGTTCTTATGCTGATAAAGGTACAGGAAGTCATAGCCCTGCAGCAACTGATAGGTGAACTCAGTAAAAGAAAGACCGTCACGGGCAGTACCATTAAGGCGCTGCTGTACGCTGTCCTTGGCCATCATGTAGTTGACGGTAATGTGCTTACCTACCTCACGGGCAAAGTCCAGGAAGGTAAAGTTCTTCATCCAGTCGTAGTTATTCACCATCTCGGCGGCATTTGGTCCTTCGGCTTCGAAGTCGAGGAATTTCGACACCTGTGCCTTTATGCACTCCTGATTGTGGCGAAGCGTCTCTTCGTTCAGCAGGTTGCGCTCCTGACTCTTACCTGACGGGTCGCCAATCATACCGGTAGCACCACCCACCAGGATGATGGGCTTATGACCACAACGCTGCAGGTGACGCAGCATCATGATACCACAGAGGTGGCCGATATGCAGAGAGTCGGCCGTAGGATCAGTTCCCAAATAGGCTGTTACCATTTCTTTCTGGAGCAGCTCTTCCGTGCCAGGCATCATCTGTGCCAGCATACCGCGCCATTTCAGTTCTTCAACAAAGTTCTTTCTCATATTTCTTTCATTTTTATTTTTATTCTAGGTTTTCCTAGGTTGTCCTAGGTTGTCCTAGGTCCTAGGGCACTGGATCGTAACCTGAGCCTCCCCATGGATGGCACCGTAAAATGCGCCTGACGGCCAGATAGAGTCCCTTTATTGGACCATGCTTCAACAGCGCCTGGCGAGCATATTCGCTACAGGTTGGCGTGAAACGGCAAGATGGGCCCAGCAGTGGCGATAGGCAGATCTGGTAGAAGCGGATGGGCAGAATCAACAACCACACCAGCGTTCGCGACAGGAAATGGAGCAAGGTCTTCATAACTTTTCTGCCACTCGTTGCATCAGACCGACCACTCGCGACTCAACATCACGTGAGGAGCGATGCTCGTCGGACAACCAAATAAAAGCCAGCAACAGTTGTTCGTGCTCTGTCAGCGCCTCATATAGCAGTTCCTTGTGCTGACGGAAGGCTTCACGCACCTGACGTTTAACACGATTTCTGTCTACGGCATGCTTAAACCGTTTCTTAGGGACGCTGACGAGCATCTGAACAGGCGCCTCGCCTTGCGCGCGTTCCTTTTTTATATATACTGCTCTTAACGGAAATGCAGCCATTGACTGGCTACATCCTCCTCCAAAGAGCGTATCTATCAGCTTTTGGCTGACCATGCGCTCCCGCTTCTTCAAACAAGGAGCTATCATTGTCGCGTAAAAGCTTGGGTTAATCTTGGGTTTCGAGCAGATAGTGCTGCAATGCTCCCGTCATCGAAGGATACTTCTCCGTTGGGGCCTCTAAGTCGAGGCGCAGGCCTGCGTCACGAGCAGCCTTTGCTGTAGCCGGGCCGAAGGTGGCAATAGCAATGTCGCCCTGTTTGAAATCGGGGAAGTTCTTGGTTAGTGCCTCTATACCGGCAGGACTGAAGAAAACAAGCATGTCATAGTCGAAGGTCTTCACTTCCTCAGGAGTAAAGTCATTGCTGACGGTACGATACATCACGCACTCACAATGGTTCAACTTCTTGGCATCGAGCATTTGGGCGATGGCATCGTTGTGAACATCGCTCATGGGAACGAGGTACTTCTCTGTTTTATGTTTTGCCATCGTGGGAACGAGATCGTCAATCTTACCCGTTGTTCCAAAGAATACCTTACGCTTGCGATACTGCACATACTTCTGAATATACAAAGAAATAGTCTCTGTGACACAGAAATACTTCATATCCTCAGGAATAGCCAGACGCATCTCCTTGGCTAGCGTAAAGAAATGGTCGATAGCATGGCGCGAGGTGAATACGATAGCCGTATAGTCGAGAATATTCACTTTCTGCGTACGGAATTCCTTGGCAGAGATTCCCTCAACCTTGATGAACGGACGGAACACCAGTTCTACGCCGAATTTAGAAGCGATGTCAAAATATGGCGATTTCTCGCTTGACGGTTTAGGTTGTGAAACTAAAATCTTCTTTATCATTCTTGTCCTAAAAATTTATTTTCAAACTATTTGCCGTAAACACCAACACACCCCAGAAAAGGAGCATAGGTATGATTTCGAGGGTGCAAAAGTACAAAATAATCTGCAATTTAACGACATTTTGTCGGAAAAAGATAAGAAAACACTTAAAAAGCTGCAGAATTTTAACGATTGAAAAGACAACAATGACATAAATGACGGCATTTTGGATAGAAATGTCGAAATATGTCCATATAACAACCAAAGGGAAAAGCAACGCTCCTTCAATGGAAGTAATATAGAGGAAAGACTTCATCCATTGTCGGTTCTTTTTACTATCAAAGAACACGTTGTTAACCATCGTATACAACAACGCCTTGATGAGGAAGTAAGCCACAGACAGTCCCAAGAAAATGGCAATTAAATGATATTGTGAGTCAAGAAGGAAGGTCTCACCAATAAAATTGAGCGTATAGAAATAGAATAGTATCGCCAAGAGCAGGCAGTTCAAGAAGGCGAGAAAAGTCTGGAAACGAATCTCTACAGCAGTTTCTGTGATTTCCGTCAAGCCCTCTCGGTTGGTACTGAAAAAGTTCTTCGTCTGGCGCACGACGAAATGACGTGTATTAGAGAATGCTATTGTCGCCAAAACGAACAACAGCAATAACAGCGTCGTAATGACGTCGTCGTGTTGTACGGTATAGGGGATAGGATCGCCTGCCACACCATAACGCCCACCCGTCAGTTCCGGGTGGAACAGCGAATCTTTAGAAAAGAAACCCTCGCGATAATATTGGGGAAGGTTCACGTCCAACATATTGTGCCCTTTGTCGTGACCAGGCAGATGAAGCGTGTCCGGACGATTGCTCCAACGGATTTCTGAAGGTTTAAAATGAGCCTGGATGGCCGAGTCCTGCTGGGCAGGTGTTGCGCTTCGAGGTAACCAGCTGAGCACCATTTTCGGTGTCAGCACAATGGGATGGTGAACAACGGTATCCCCCTGCACACCTCCACCCTCTTGCCCGAATACGCTTTCCTGCTGCAATGCCATTAGTTTCCGATGACTTAAATGCCAAATGCCCGTTTGATGTCGTCAACCCTATCCAGTTTCTCCCATGTAAACAGCTCCACATCAATGGTCTTGGTCTCATGATATCGGCTGGTGAATGTTTTCTTGACAATCTCCGACTGACGGCCCATATGACCATAGGCTGCCGTTTCGAGATACATGGGCTGACGCAACTTCAAGGTACGCTCAATAGCCTTCGGACGCAGATCGAAGAGCTGTTCTATCTTCTTGGCAATCTCGCCATCGGACATTTTCACACGAGAGCGACCGTAGGTGTTCACATAGATGTTCATGGGTTTGGCCACACCAATGGCATAGCTCACCTGGACAAGCATCTCGTCGGCAACACCTGCTGCTACCATGTTCTTCGCAATATGACGTGCGGCATAGGCTGCACTGCGGTCAACCTTCGACGAATCCTTGCCCGAGAAAGCCCCGCCTCCATGAGCTCCCTTGCCGCCATAGGTGTCTACTATAATCTTACGACCCGTCAGACCCGTGTCGCCATGAGGACCACCAATTACAAACTTACCTGTGGGATTCACGTAGTATTTAATGTCGTTACCGAACAACGACAACACCTTTTCAGAATGAATCTGCTGCTTGACACGGGGAATCAGAATGTTGATGACGTCATCCTTAATCTTAGCCAGCATCTTCTCATCCTCGTCGAACTCGTCGTGCTGAGTGGAGACCACAATGGTATCGATTCGCTCGGGAATTCCCTCGTCAGAATACTGTACGGTCACCTGACTCTTTGCATCTGGGCGCAGATAGGTCATCACCTGACCTTCCTTGCGGATTTCTGCCAAAGTGCGCATTATGAGATGCGCCAAATCGAGCGATACCGGCATCAGATTCTCCGTCTCGTTGGTGGCATAACCGAACATCATGCCCTGATCGCCGGCACCCTGTTCGTCCTCATCGCCATTATCAACACCGCGATTGATGTCTTCGCTCTGCTCATGAATAGCCGTCAGAATACCACACGAATTGCCGTCGAACTGATATTCTGCTTTCGTATAGCCAATCTTCTTAATCGTATTGCGGGCAATGGTCTGCAGGTCGATATACACCTCACTGCGCACCTCACCCATCAGCACCACCTGACCTGTGGTGACAAACGACTCGCAGGCCACACGGGCATGTTCGTCATAAGCCAAAAACTGGTCAAGAATAGCGTCGCTTATCTGGTCGGCCACTTTGTCGGGATGGCCTTCCGATACTGATTCTGATGAAAATAAATAACTCATATCCAAAATTTTTTGCAAAGGTACACACTTTTTGCCACATAGCAAAATAAAACGGCCTACACTTCATGAGAGTAGGCCGTTTTTTATGAATTAGCGATAAAAACTACTCTTCTGGCATCATCACAACCTCTGCACGGTTGCCTGACTTAAGCAGTTCCTTAACGAAGGCGGCGATGCTCTCAGGAGTCTGGGCATTTACCAGCTGCTCATAGTCCTTGTCGAAATTGACACCCTTGTAGCGCCACATGTCGATGGTCGTTATCCAGTAGTTGTTCTGCTTCAACTGATCGGCATGATTCTTGATCATATACTCCTTCACCTTAGCCAACTTGTCAGGATCACATCCCTTGGTAAGTGCCTGTACCTCGTCGCGCATAATCTGCAAGGCAGTGTCGGCCTTCTCGGGCTTCATGGGGCAATAGACATAGACAGTGGCATTATTCTCGAAGTCGTCGGTGCTGAGGTTTCCACTGGCACCTACGGTATAGGCGGCGCTGGCATCCTCACGAATCTTCTTCAGATACTCCATCGACAGAATCTGTCCGACCATCGCGGCCTTGATGCGGTTCTCCGAAGTGAAAGGCATATCTTTCGAATACCATAACATGACGGCAATCGATCTCGGTGTCTCGGCCTTATGCTTGAAGCTGTTGATGACTTCACCCTTGAAGTCGGTATCAATATATGCAGACTTCTCCACCTTCTTCTGAGAAGGCAGCGAACCAATATACTGCTCGATGAGGGGACGAATGGTTTCCTCGTCGTAGTTACCGACGATGTCGAACGTATAAGCAGCGGCATTGGCAGTACGCTCCTTGGCAATCTGCAGGATACGGTCGTAATCGACCTTCTTCAGGTCGTCCAAGTCGAAGGGCTTTACGCGGGGATGGTGATTACCCAGCGTCAGCGACAGCGAGTCAGAGAAGACGTTCTCGGGCTGCAACAGGCGGTTTCTCAGCGCTACCTCAGTGGTCTGCATCAGGTTGTCGTACGACTTCTGGTCCTTATTGATATCGGTGAACATCAGGTACACCAACTGCAACATGGTCTCCACATCCTTAGGTGTTGAGCTACCATTGATATACTCACGGTAAGCATCCAGTGACATGGAAGCACTGGCAATCTTACCAGCCAAAGCCTTCTCCAACTCTGTATGCGAGAAGTTACCCAAACCGCTAGCTTCAATAACGTCATTAAACATCTTCAGGTTAGGCAGATCCTCATCGCCATACAAGCCACTACCACCGTAGCCATAGCCACGCAGCAGCACCTGGTCTTTCTTCAGGTCAGTCTTCTTCAGCACGACGATGGCGCCGTTCGAAAGGGTCAGCTCGGTGTAGTCGAAGAGATCGTTCTTCACCTCTTTCTTGATAGAGCCCTTCTTAGGCAGCTCGGTCATCAGGGGCTCGTCTTTCACATTGTCCACATAAGCCTCAATCTCGGCAGTGCGGGCAGTGACGATGGCCTTTTTCACACTTTCCTCCGTAGGATATACAGCATCCTCCTTCTCGGTGTTGAAGTTCAGCACCACCAGATTGGTATCGCTCTTGGAAACCAGTTCCTGCAGCACCATGTTGACAGCTTCGAGAGGCAAGACGGGAATCAGCTGCTTCATCGTCTCATGCGTGTAGTCAATGCTGGGAATCGGCTCGTTGTTCAGGAAGTTCTGCACATACTGACCAACAAACTGACTGTTGAAACGCTTGTCCTTATTAGAATACTGCTTGTCGATATTGCTTTCAAAGTTAGCCTTGAAACGGTTATACTCTGTAGGAGTGAAGCCAAACTCCGCAGCACGGCGAGCCTCGGTGAGGACAGCAGTCAGTGCAGCCTCAGCCTGGCCGTCCTTAGGCAGGACATCCAGTCCGAAAGCATCGACCGAACGAGACAGCAGATATGCTCCGTCGCCTGCACTAGCCTGCAGGAAGGGGCTCTCGGGCTTCTCGGCATACTCGCGCAGACGGTCGTTCAGCATGCTGATGGCAGCATCTTTAATGTAGTCAGCAATTATATAAGCCATCGTGCCCTTCAAAGAATCGGGGAACGACTCGTGCTTCATCATCAACGAAACGATGTTGTAGCGCTGCTCCTTATCCTTGTCAATGACGATAATCGCCTCGTTATTGTCAGGAACGGGCTCAGCTGTAACCAGCGCACGGTTCTCAGGCAACTTGATGGGCGAGAAGAGGTCTTTAATCTTCTGTTCGATCTTGTCAACATCCACGTCACCGACGACGATGATGGCCTGATTGTCAGGACGATACCACTTCTCATAGTAAGCCTGCAGGAAAGGACGCTCGAAATTGTCGATAATCTCCATCAGACCGATAGGCATGCGATAGCCGTACTTCGAATTCGGATACAGCTTGGGCAGGTCGCGCTCCAGCATACGCATCTGGGCGCTGGTGCGCAGGCGCCACTCTTCGTGAATCACACCACGCTCCTTCTCAATCTCCTCCTGTTCCAGCAGCAGACCGTCGGCCCAGTCGTAGAGAATCAGCAGACACGAGTCGACAATGCCCTCGCGAGTGGTAGGAACATTGCTGATGTTATACACCGTCTGGTCGATAGAGGTATAAGCATTCAGGTCTGTACCGAACTTCACGCCAACGCTCTCGCACCAGCGCAGCATTTCGTTGCCCTTGAAGTGTTTCGAACCATTAAAGGCCATGTGCTCCAGGAAGTGAGCCAGACCGCGCTGGTTATCATCCTCCTGAATAGAACCTACGCGCTGGGCAATGTAGAACTCGGCGCGCTGCTCAGGCCAGTTGTTGTGACGGATGTAATAAGTTAGTCCATTGTCCAGTTTACCCGTGCGAACATCGGGGTCAACGGGAATCGGCGGCATCTGCATCTGAGCCACCATAGCTGTCGTACTGAACATCATCAGCGCAGCAATCAACACTTTCTTCAGTTTCATTTCTTTTTGGTTTAAAGTGGAAAATTTCTGCAAAGTTAACAAAAAAATCCTTTCCCCACACACGTACCTATATATTATTATGCTTTTTTTACAAATGATTCTGTAAACATTTGCTACAATTTTTCTCCACAATGTGAGCAATATCTGTCTTCGTCGCGCACCGGAGCATCACAACGCGGACAGTGGCCGTCCTTCGGTTTTTCTCTCGTCTCGTCAATAATGTTTGCCGTCACAATACCAGTGGGTACGGCAATGATGGTATAACCCAGCAGCATGACAAATGCCGAAAGCAAACGTCCGATAGGAGTTACAGGTGTAATGTCGCCATAGCCCACAGTGGTCATCGTGACAATGGCCCAATAGACCGATGTGGCCAAATCGGTAAATTGTGTATCGGGCTGCCCATTCTCAACCATAAACATCAGAGTTCCCAGACAAGTGACCAGTATCAGCAGAAACAGGAAATAGACGGAAATCTTCGTGAGACTCTTCTGCAGCGAGCGCATCAGGATGTAGCCCTCATTGATGAAACTAAACAACTTGAAAATACGGAAGATGCGGATGAAGCGGAACGAACGCAACAGAATCATGTATCGTGCATGCGGCAGGAAGTAGGAAAGATAAGGCGGCAAAATAGACAAGAGGTCAATGATGCCGAAGAAACTCAACACATAGTCACGCCTACGCGGTGAGCAGTAGACACGTGCAATATACTCAACCGTAAAAAAGAACGTCAGCGCATATTCCAGAATCTCCAGCACCAGCTTAAAGGTATGGGCCAGCGAGGGGATGGTCTCGACGAACGAGATGATGATACTCAGCGAGATGGCCGTTATCAGAGTCAGGTCAAAGATACGTCCAATCGGGTGTTCCGACTCGAACATGATGCTATACAGCTTTTCTTTCTCAAGCCAATGAGGTTTCTTCATACATTTGAATATTTATGCCGTCCCAATGATTCTATTATCGCCACAAAGATACATATTTGTTTTTATATCTCCAAATTTTCGAACTACAAATATAAATAGGAGGGGACTGCGCTTATGTATGAATCCCTGTTAGGACGGGCTTTTTCCCCTGCAGGAGGGAGATGGCATGAAAGAAAAGGAACTTCTTAAAGCAAAACAACTTGTTTTGGTATCGTAGAAGGCCTTTCTTTCATCGTAAAGTGCCGTTTCTTTCCCACCAAAACAAGTTGTTTTGCTATTATGATGGTATATGATGCTTTTCGAAAAAGGGTCATATTAGTAACAAGCTGATACTAAGCAAGTTAAACCAAAATATGATGCTTCTCGCATTTTTGCACGAAAAAAATGAAAGAGGTTTATCGAGATTTGCATACTACATAAAAGATGTAAGATGTCTGATACATAATGGCGCGGAGCATCAGAAATTCTTGCGAACGCCTTGCCACTCAGGGAACTTCATCTTCAGGTACTCGTCGTCGAGGAAGAGGGCAGACTGACCTACCTTACCCTTCAGCTGCCAGTCGAGCCACTTCACCACAGCTTTGGCGTAGTTGCCGCCATGCTTCTCATAATAGGTGCCACTGTGACCGTCCTTCGAGTTGAGCATCACCACGGGGATGTTGTCGGCTATGCGTTCGTAGTCCTTTTGTGCATTGGCGTAGGCAATGTCGCCAGGTCCGCCAATCATATAGAACATCGGCGTGTGAAGGTTCTTCAGATTCTCTTTCGTCGTACCCATCATCTCCATGTCGCCGATGCCGGAGTTAAGCATGACGCAGGTCTTGATGCGGGGGTCATGGGCCACACCCAGCACCTGGGCACCACCGCACGACTGTCCCATAGCTGCCACGTGGTCGAGATTGAGACAATGGTAGTATTCAGATCCGGCAGTGGCATTCTGATCTATCAGCCAGTCGAGCACTTCGAGCAACATCTTGGGATAGGTGCTGAAGGCAGGACCTGCAGGAGCGGCCTGTTTCTTGTTTTTCTTGGCTTTCTTCTGAGCTTCTTCCCGCTGCTTGGCCTGTTGTTCCTGCTGAGCCTTGCGCTCCTCGGGCGTCATGGGCAGAATCTTTTCGCCATTGGCCATGACGACCTCGCCCTTGGTTTCAGGATAGGCAGCCTTCAGCACACCGCGCCATTGGGCCATCACATCTGCCTCGTCATAGGGACCAATGGCTGCTGCCACATAGCCGTAGGAGGCTACCTCGCTCAACAGAAGGCGCATCTCCACATTGTTGTTGAAGCAGGCGCCGTTGGCATAAACGATTACGGGCAGGGTACCTTGTTTGGCAACGATTTCCTTCAGGTTTTGAGGGCGATACACCGTAAAGCCGGGGCAAGAGGCATCGCCTACCACCTCAGACTTGAACGGACCCGTGCCACCTTCTTCTACAATTTGTTTTTGAGCTGTCTGGGCTTTCGCCAGCCCTACACTTGCAGCGAACATCAGCGCTGTTATGAATAGCTTCTTCATCATCTTGGTTTTATACATTATTAGTGCTTCATAAGGTTCAGCTTCTGCTGGGGAGCGAGGGCGTTGCTGGTTTTTTCCGTATATTCCTTCAGGGCAAGGGGCAGCGAGGCCTTGATATCGCGGCTGGAGAAGCCGAGACGGAAGGTGTAGGTGCCTGCCTCGGTGAGCCATTGCGAACCAGCCTCGTCGAAGCTGGCCAGGTCGCGAACGGGGATGGTCATTGTGAGTGTCTGGCTTTCGCCGGGCTTCAGTTCGCGGGTCTTGGCAAAGGCTTTCAATTCCTGAGCGGGTTTCTCCAGTTTGCCAGCAGGAGCCTGTACATAAACCTGAGCGACCTCTTTACCTGCAACAGAGCCCGTATTCTTCACCGTTACGGAAACGGTGACTAAATCGCCTTTCGCCTTCACGGCAGGTTTCGAGAGTTCGAAGGTGGTATAGCTGAGGCCATATCCGAAGGGGTAGGCCACCTCGCGATTGAAGGTGTCGAAGAAGCGATAACCCACGTAGATATCTTCCTCGTGGTTGGTATAGGCATGTCCGGGGATAGGCATCTTGTTACCTACCATTAGCTCAAACGTATAGTCGTCGAGGCTGCCTGGGAAGTTCTTCGTGGAGGCATGGTCAGTGGCAGCAATGGGCCATGTCATAGTGAGTTTGGCTGATGGATTCACCTTACCTGTCAGGATGTCGGCAATGGAGTTGCCGCCCTCCATACCAGGCTGCCAAGCACAGAGAATGGCATCGGGATAGCCGCTCCATGAAGCCGTCTCAATGACGGAACCGCTGTTGATGATGACGATGACGGGTTTGCCGGCAGCGTGGAAGGCGTTGCAGACGTCGGTAATCAAGGCACGCTCCTCGGGAATCAGGTTAAACTCTGTATCAATATCGCGGTCAATACCTTCACCGGCCTGACGTCCAATGGTGATGATAGCCGCATCGGCAGTCTGTACTTCCTTATTGATGGCGATGGGTGAGAGGCCAATCTCTGGATATTTCTGCTGACCCATCACCTCTGTCTGGAACCACTTAGCGGGATGACGCTCAGCCTGGAATTTTACTCTTGCAAATTCGATGTACTTACGATAGATGTCGGTGAGGACTGGCGACGACTTGATGCCGGCATTCTCAAGACCTTGGAGCATATCAACGACATAGGGCGGATGCACGCAACCTGAACCCGTACCACCGCTGAGGAAGTCGTAAGAATTCTCGCCAAAGAGGGCAACAGTCTTGATGGCACTGTTCTTCCAAGGCAGACAGCCGTTGTTTTTCAGGAGGACGATACCCTCGGCAGCACTCTGACGGGTGATGGCAGCATGAGCCTTGAAGTCAGGATTGTTTGAGGCGGGATACTGACGGAAACTGGGCGTCTTGACGATGTATTCCAGCATGCGGCGCACGTTGCGATCAACATCGGCCATGTCGAGCTTGCCGCTCTTCACACCTTCAATGATTTCCTGGACCTGAGCGGGCTGGCCAGGCTCCATGAGGTCGTTGCCTGCCTGCACTTCGGTAATCGTAGGCAGACCTTCGCGAATACCAATCCAGTCGGTCATTACGATACCCTTATAGCCCCAGTCGTCGCGCAGAATCTTGGTCAACAGGTCGTGGTTACCCATCGAGAACTGTCCGTTGACCTTGTTGTATGACGCCATAATGGTCCACGGGTCACTTTCGCGGACAGCAATTTCGAAGCCACGCAGATAGAGTTCGCGGGCTGCACGCTGGCTGACACGTTCGTCGACGCTGGTACGGTCGGTTTCCTGCGAGTTTACGGCAAAGTGCTTGGCCGAGACGCCCACGCCTTCCTTCTGCACGCCCTGAATGTAGGCGGCAGCAATCTTACCCGTCAGCAGAGGATCTTCAGAATAGTACTCGAAGTTGCGTCCGCAGAGGGGATTGCGGTGCAGGTTCATGCCAGGACCAAGGATGACGTCGCAACGATATTCCTTGGTTTCGTTACCGATGGCCTGTCCGACCTGACTGACCAGTTCGGTATTCCAGGTCGATGCGAGACATGAGCCAATGGGGAAGGCTGTGGCATAATAGGTTTTGTCGGTGCCCTTGCGAGTAGGATCGATACGGACTCCGGCAGGGCCGTCGGTCAATACGGTGGCAGGAATTCCCAAGCGGGGAATGGCAGGAGAGGTTCCGGCAGCACCCGCTACCAGATCGGCCTCGCCACCCACTACGGCACCAGCACCGAAGAAGTTATTGGCACCGCCAACTAATAGTTTTGCTTTCTCTTCAAGGGTCATTGCCTTCAACACCTCGTCGATGTTATCGGCACGCAGTTTCGTTTGTGCAGTCATTGTTGCAGTTGTTAACAGGACACCAAGTCCTAGGGTCAATAGTTTCTTCATATTGTTTAGTTTTACTTTTTACTCTTTTACCTTTTACTTATAATAAGCCTTCAGTTGTTCGGCATAGTCGGCCAGCTGGCGCGTCTCGATATTGCCGTAGCGTTGCCAGATTTGCTGGCAGGGCAACAGCAAGGGACTGAATGTCACGTCGCGACGACGCAGATAGGGGTCGCAATGCTGGAACACCTCCAAGATGTCCGTTACCAGTTGGGCAGGGACGCGCAGCAAGCGGGCCGTCTCCTGCACCTCGGGCGTTTCCGTGACCATCGTAATAGGCGTCAGACGGAAATACAGGTCGAGTATAAGGATGAGTGCAATGGGCGTCAGGCGTTCGTCTTCGCTAAGCGGACGGAAGTCGCGTTCGAAAGTCTCCTGCACGTCGACACCCTCGAAGAAGTCGCCTCCCGAGTTGAATCCCGTCATCTGGCGCATCAGTTTGACGGCGCGGCTCAGACGTCGTGGATTCTTGCCGTACTCCTGCCAGATACGCTCAATACGTGGGGTGCGCAACTGGGCAATGTCACCCAGTCGCTCGTGGAGCACCTGAGGCGGAATGTGCAACTCAATGCTAAGATTCACCATTTCCCTGTCGTAGGTCGGTTTGATACCTGTCGGCTTGCGCAGATATTGTTGCATCAGCAACAGCCAGTAGTCGTCTTGCCAAGGTTGTTTCGTTGCCATAAATAGAGTTTTTTCGGTTTTATTTTGCAAATATACGAATTATTTTTTATATTTGCACACAAATTGGCAGAACTTATGAGAAATTTCTTGCTGAGTATGGTCTTGACAGTTCTTGTCACAGGCCTTGAGGCACAGACTATTCGCAAGGAACTTTGCAAAAATATACGTTGCTCAGCCGGCAACTACATGGTTTACCCAGGACCTACTCAGCTCAGGCTGACTGACGCTCCTGCGGGTAAGCAACCATTCTATATCAGTCATTACGGACGTCACGGTTCGCGTTATCATAACAAACCCCACGACTATGAGATACCCTGTCGGACTTTGGCTAAGGCCGATAGTCTGGGCAAGTTGACGGTATTAGGAAAGGACGTGCTGCACAGATTGACTCTCATTCATCAGGAGGCTGACGATAAATACGGCGAGTTGACCCCTCTGGGAGCCCAGCAGCAACAGCAAATCATCAAACGCATGGTCGAGCGCTTTCCGGAAGTGTTTACTGACTATTCCAACGTTGATGCCCGCAGCACTACGCTGCTTCGTTGCTATCTCTCGATGGAGAATGCCATGATGCAGCTGTCCAGGATGCGCCCCCATGTAAAAATCCAACACAACGCCACCCATCGTGATATGTACTATCTGAATCAGTTGGACCGCCGACTATTGAATTCGAAGATGGACTCGGTAACGACGGCCTGTTATAATGCCTATGTCCAGCAGAATGAAGACAACAGTCGGCTGATGCAGTCGCTCTTCAACGATACGGCCTATATCCGTCAGTATGTCGATGCGAAAGAACTGAACTCCCAACTATTCAAGTTAGCCAGCAACCTACAAGGTGCAGAGATCAGTCACCAGTTGACGCTTTACGATCTGTTTACCGACGAAGAGATTTATCGTAACTGGAAGAAGGATAATGCCTGGTGGTATGTCAATTACGGCTTCTGTACCCTGAATGGCGGTAAGCAGCCTTTCTCCCAGCGTAATCTGTTGCGTAAGATCATCAACGATGCCGACAGCCTTATATTGTCGGATAAGCCTAACGTACAACTGCGCTTTGGTCATGAGACTGTTATCCTGCCTTTGGTCTGTCTGTTGGAAATCAACGGCATGGACTTGGCCACGGACAACCTGGAGTTGTTGGACCGCAAGGGCTGGGCGGCGTACAAGGTGTTCCCTATGTCGGCAAATTTGCAATTTATCTTCTATCGCGAAAGCCCGGCCGATAAGGATGTGCTGTTCAAGGTGCTCCTTAATGAGAACGAGGTGCGTCTGCCGCTGAAGAGTATCGATTCGCCCTATTATCATTGGAGCGACTTCCGTGAGTATTACCTTAAAAAACTGGATACGTATGGTGCACCGTAGATTCGTCCTGACTCTCCTGCTGACGGCATTCAGTGCATGCTGGTCTGTGACGGTGTCGCAGTCGGCTTTCGACATGATCCGGCGCGACCGCAACCTCTCTGCCAGCAACTACTGCATCTATCCCGATAGTACCCTGGCACCATTGACGCCAGCTCCTGAGGGCAAACACCCGTTCTACATCAGCCACTACGGTCGTCATGGTTCGCGCTATCTCAGTAACCGCAAGGGCTACGACATTCCCTATAATTATCTGAAGAGTGCCGATAGTCTGGGGTTGCTCACGCCTAAAGGCCAGGAAGTATATAAGGAAATTCGCCAGATTATCGATGATTCCGAGGGACGCTGGGGCGATCTGTCGGGATTGGGCAAACGCCAACACCGCCAGATAGCCTGTCGCATGGCCGAACGTTTCCCCGAGGTATTCCAGGGACATGCCTTTGTCGACGCCCGGAGCACGGTGGTCAACCGCTGTGTTATCTCCATGGGTGCTGCCATCCAGCAACTCGTGGCACTCAATCCCGACTTGGAAGTTACAATGAATGCCTCCAAGCACGACATGTGGTTTCTGAATCATCAGGATACGCTGTTGCGCCATCGCATGACGACACCCGAGTCCGACAAAGCCTACGAAGCCTTCAGCGAGCCCCTGGCTTACAACCACCGACTCATGGAGATGCTCTTCGTCAATCCCGACTCAGCGAGAAAGGTGGTCAGCGAGAAATGGCTGAACTACTATCTGCTGAAGGCGGGCCTTATCCAACAAAACACCAGTATGGGAAAACGTTCCAAGCTCGTCGACCTTTTCTCCTATGAGGACTTTCATTGCTACTGGCAATACGAAAATGCCTGGTGGTACATTCGCTATGGCTTCTCGTTGCTGAACGGAGGCGAACAGCCCTACTCCCAGCGCCATTTGTTGCGTAAGATGATTAACGAGGCCGACAGCCTGATGCGATGGGACATTCACGGAGCCTCGCTGCGTTTTGGCCATGAAACCGTCATTCTGCCCCTTGTCTGCCTGCTGGGTATCAATGGTTTTGATTTCCAAACCATGGACCTAGCAGCCCTCGAAAATCATGGATGGTGGGCCTGTCTGGTATTCCCCATGGCCTCGAACATCCAGTTCGTATTCTATCGCGAGAACCTTGCCGACAAAGACATCGTCTTCAAGGTACTGCTCAACGAACAAGAGGCTATGCTGCCCATTCCGACAGACATAGCCCCCTATTATCACTGGCGCGACTTCCGCGAATACTATCTGAAGAAGATTGACGACTACGAAGCATTACGCTCGTCGTCGACGCAGCCACCCGGCACTAACCCTTAGCCTGAAAAGCCAAAGCATACATCCGCATCTGCTTCACCATCGCCAGCAGACCATTGCTGCGAGTGGGCGACAGGTGTTCCTTCAGTCCTATCTCGTCGATGAAATACAGTTCAGTGTCCAGGATTTCCTGAGGTGTGTGGCCTGATAGTACGCGAATCAACAACGATACGATACCTTTCACTATCAGCGCGTCGCTCTCGGCAGAAAATTTGATGACCCCTTCCTCATAGTCGGCCACCAGCCATACGCGGCTCTGACAGCCGTCTATCAGGTTGCTCTCCGTCTTGTACTGTTCATCCAACGGCTCCTGTTCGTTGCCCAGGTCAATCAGCAACTGGTATTTATCCATCCAGTCGTCAAATCCTGCGAACTCCTCAATGATCTCGTCTTGTATCTCGTCAATTGTTGCCATAGAATAATATCATGATGTTTGTTGTTTTCTTATCGGAAGACCACTTTATGACCGTCAATGATGTAAAGGCCTGGTTTCAATTGTCCATTCGATGTGTTGCTTTCAGCAATTCTCCGTCCGCTGAGGTCGAAGCATCCGCTCTTACGTGACGATGAATTGTCTGTGCGGATTTCCTGAATACCAGTCTCGGAGAACGACTTAGCCTGGAGGGTAGCCATACCGAGCACGAAGTCTGCATTCTTTGCTGCATCGGTGTATACGGAGAATACATAGTCGCCCGTTGTCAGGATGTCGAACTCGAAAGCCTGTGCCCTGCCTGTCGAGAATGATTTGTCGGTGGTACCACCGATATTTTTGAGGTTAGTGAAAATTTTTGAGGCTATCTCCTGTCCGTCAGTAGTCTCAATGGTGAAGGTAACAGGCGACGGCTCTGACTGGTTCCAATTACACAACCTGTTTTTGAGGGAATAATGTCCTGCATGCAATGTCATATGTGAGCGGCTGGCATTGTCGCCAAATCTGGCCCACGCCTCTCGCTCTTTGCCCGCGGCGTTCTGTACCATAAGGCCATATTCAAAGGCTCGTCCCTCATTGGTGAAATGCAGTAGGCGGCAACCACTGGTGTTGGGCAGCCCGCCGCCCACACGTTTCGTATTGCCGTTGCTCACATACCAGTTTTGCGGCACAACGCCTTCGGTAGTGAACGTCTGCCCCATGTCGTATTCGTCCTTCGACAGAACGCAGTTTATCATGCACGAGTTTTCACCCTTCTTACCGTTGCTGTCGGTTACTACGACACGCAGTTCGTGTTGACCGGCTTTAGGAGCTTTCAGTGTAGCGGTATAGGGTTCAGCTGTCAACGTTTCTATCAACGTGTTGCCATCGTAGAACTCCACCATCTCAATCTGACCATTTGTGGCGGTAGCGGTGGCTTCCATATTGATGTCGGGGAATACAACCTCATTCTCAGGTGACATGTAGACGTAGGTGGTCTCGCTCTCGGGCTGAGTGAATCTCGCCTTAGGCTGATTCAGCGTAAAGCGCTTGCAGAAGTTCCAGATGAAGTAGCGATTCTGGTCTGAGGGCCAGTGTCCGCCGTTGTTAAAGGAGTAGAGCCACACCTCGCCTCCATTGGGGCCTCCTGTCCATTTTTCCAGATCGCCGTTTTGCCAGGAGCTGCCGTCAGGCTTGTAACCAACGGTCTTCGAGTATTTCGTGTGCTTGTCGTGCAGGGCATAGTTCTCGATGTAGTCATGAATGCCGTATTGCTCATAGCCGAACACATCGTCAGCATATGCTATGCATTCCAACAGGTTGACGGGCTTTTTGCAGTTGTTCCAGGGCTTCTCGGAGAATTGGATGCCACTAGTCGGTGCAAAGGCTGCAATTTTATCCTGCATGTTGGCGATGCAATGGTGAATCAGCATGGAACCCATCGAGAAGCCCGACCAGTATACGCGGTCTTTGTCGATGCCATAACGCGAGGCCATTTCGTCGATAGTCTTGATGACGAAGTTCTGGTCTTTCGTACCACCGATGTCCCACATTTGGCTTGATTCGCTGCGCAGATAAGCAATGACGAACTTTTCTGTGTCAATGATCTCGTATATCTTATCCGATCCATACTGGTATTCCGGATCTTGGTACATGCCGTGGGTGACAATCATCAATGGCGACTTTGCCGGCAGCTCATTAGGAATGAAAACCACCATGTTTCGCTGCTGGCCATTCACATTAATGTTAATCGACATCTGTTCGTAGGCTGAAATCTGCATGGCAAAGAGAAAAGCCAATGAAAGGTGAAAAATAAATAGTAATGAACGTTTCATTTGGATTGTTGTTGTTTTTTTGAAATCATGTTTATGGTATGAAGATCCGCTCCAGCGGACCGTCGTAAGTCTCTATCTGCAGATGGATGGTGTCCGGGCGCTGTTCGCTTGGGAGCAGGATGCTAACGTAACGGCGGTTGGTATAGTACTCGGGAATACCGTTCTGGCTATGCAGAAAACGGTAGTATGCCGTGCGATGGCCGTCGGGATGGGTAAGCAGGGTGTCTTGTGCCAGTCCGATGGTGTGCGGCAGCTCCTGGTCGTCAATACGTCCCGTCTTGATGAGCAGACCCATATTCAGATATTTGCCGCTTTTCGAGAGCCAGACACTTTCAAGGCCGAGGGGATCCTGCTTTTGCTCGTCGAACTTCCAGTGTTCGTGGGGTATTAAGGTCGGAATCTCTCCAATGCTTACCAGTTCCGCTTGCGAGGCGTCCACCTTATTATAATATATAAGGCTACGATAGGTGGTATCGGGCGTTTCGATCCATTTGGCTGTATAGGGAGCATTCAGAGCATAAGAGTTGCCATCGTCAGTGACGAACGACGCCCCCTGCTTCTGGCTGTTGACTGTAAGTTCGCACAAGTCGGCCTGCAAGAGTGAATACTCACCCTGCCCCGTCTCGTAGCTCTCTGTCTCGCAGGCCGCCATGAGCATAGCGGCAATGTAAAAATATAAAAATGATAAAATGATAAAACGTCTGCGCCTCATTATTGTTACATTGTTAAATCATTACATTTTTTACATTGTCCCCGTGGCGGTTTGGTAGTTGCGCAAGGGATTGGCATACATGGTCAACATGCGCTCGCGCAGGAAGGCCTCGTCTTTGTTGGGCAATTCGATTTTTGCCAGCTGCCCAGCCAGATATTTTTCGAAGCGCTCGACATCAGCGGCAATATAGTGGCTGGAATCACTCGATGCTTTAGAATTTTCAAGCATATCCAGTGCTATGTAGTTACATGGATAGAGCCGGTAGTGCTGATGCAGTTCGCAATCCAAACGGTGGCTTAGCGTTTCGTAAAACTCTTTTTTGGGCAGGTCGCTCAGCTCGTCGATCCATGTGTTGATGGGAGCGGCACAATGATAGTGGACACGTCCCTTATAACCGAAGATGCCTGTCTTCATGTTGTCAAGGTCGTCCTGGCGGCTTTTCTTGAAAGCGGGATTGTCGCGTTTCTGTTGCATCTCCTGAGCCTTCAGGTAGTCGCAAGGGTCGAACTCGTAGCTGATGGTCAGCGGCACAATATTCAACTCGCGCAAGTCACCGCCCATTGCCAGCATCTTCAATACGGCATCCTGAGTCTGGTCGCTGGAATCCTTGGCACGTCCCTCACGCTGGGCTATCCAGATGTTCTCCTTCTTTTGTGTGACGGCATAGTGGATGTAGCGACTCATCAACTGCGAGGAGCGCATCATCTCGTGGGCAGTCAGTCCGCGACGCACGGTGAAAGCTTTGTTCATTCTTACCAGACGTTTTATCCAGGGGTAGATGAGCAGGTTGTCGCCAATGCCGATTTCTACCGTCGTGGGATGGCCGGCGTCCACCAGCATCACGTCGAGGAATGCCGAGTCGAGCACAATGTCGCGATGGTTTGAGACAAAGGTGTAGCGGTTGTTTAGTGTAAAGTTTAGAGTGTAGAGTTTAGAGTCGTCAAACGTGCAGCCGTCGGTATGTTTGCGGATAATCCACTTCACCACGGGCTTCATGAAGCGCTTCTGAAAATCCAGTGGGGTCTTGATGCCCGTGAAGGCCAGTTTCAACAAGCCATTGCGCAGGGCTTTCGGTAACCAAGGGGCAAACCCCTTGAGCACCAACGAAAACTGGCGGTCGTTCAGCAGGTCATGGAATGCCTGCTGCATTTCTCCCGCTTCATACGGGCGTATTTCATCAAACTCAGCGGGTGTAGCCATCATTCTTACCTCTAAATTCTTACCTCTTAATTCTTAATTCATCCTTTAGAACTGATTCTCCACGATATCCGTAAGCACGTCTGCCATGGTGAGGCCTGCAGCCTTGACCTGCTGGGGAATAAAACTGGTAGGCGTCATGCCTGGCGTAGTGTTCACCTCCAACATTGAAATCTTTCCGTCTTTCGAGATGATATAGTCGATGCGGATGATGCCATTGCAGTGCAGGATGTCGTAGATATGACTGGTAATCTCGCGCACGCGGCGGGTAATATCCTCGCTGAGGCGGGCAGGGGTGATTTCCTGTACCTGACCATTGTACTTGGCGTCGTAGTCGAAGAACTCGTTCTGCGTCACCACCTCTGTAATGGGCAGCAGCACCTCTTTCTCGTTGGTCTTGTAGCATCCGATGGTTATTTCCGTACCCTCCAGATACTGCTCTACCATGATTTCGTCGCTCTCCAGCATCGCCTTGCGGAGGGCGGGAGCCAACTGGTCCTTGTTCTTCACCTTGCTGACGCCGAAGCTGGAGCCGTCGGTGGCCGGCTTCACGAAGCAGGGCATACCGATGCGCTGTTCTATCTCGTCCTCGCTTACCATATCCTCGTAACCGCGACGGATGAGCAGCGAGTCGGCCACTGATACTCCATAGCCGCGCAGATACTGGTTCAGCACGAACTTGTCGAACGTCATGGCCTCGACCAGCACGCCGCTGGTAGAGTAAGGAATGTCCACCAGGTCGAAATAGCCCTGCAGGATACCATTCTCGCCAGGAGTGCCGTGAATGGTGATATAGGCATAGTCGAACAGGGTGGCCTTGCCGTTCTCGACGAACGAGAAGTCGTTGCGGTCAATCTTGGCCGTCATTCCGTCAGGCAGGTTCACGTGCCAGTCCTGCCCCTTGATGTCGACGATATAGACGTTGTAGCGCTCCTTGTCGAAAAACGAATAGAGACCTTGTGCCGAGCGCAGTGATACGTCGTGTTCAGAAGAGTCGCCACCACAAACGATGGCAATGTTGCGTTTTAAATTTTTCATGATGATATCTATTATCTCTTATCTATTATCTTCCCATAATTGCGCCACTTATCTATCAGTGCCTTCATGTCGTTGGCCAGCTCGCTGGTGAAATCCATCTGCTTATGTGTCGTGGGGTGTACGAAACCCAGTGTCTTGGCATGCAACGCCTGACGCGGACAGAGCTTGAAGCAGTTCTGAATGTAGGCCTTGTAGCTGGCCGTTCGCTCGCCACGCAGAATTTCCGTGCCACCATAGCGCTCGTCGCTGAACAGCGGGTGTCCGATGTGCTTCATGTGCGCCCTGATCTGATGGGTGCGCCCCGTTTCCAGCCGACATTCCACCAGCGTGGTATATCCGAACCGCTCCAGTACACGGTAGTGAGTGACGGCACTTTTGCCGACGTCCGACCCTGGTGGAAATACTGCCATGCGCTGGCGGTCACGCGGATCACGTCCGATATTGCCTTCTATGCGCCCAGTGTCTTCCGTGAAGTTGCCCCACACCAACGCTTGATACGAGCGGTGCGTGTCGTGGTTGAAGAATTGTGCACCCAGTTCCGTCTTCGCATCGGGCGTCTTGGCCACTACGAGCAGTCCGCTGGTGTCTTTGTCGATGCGGTGCACCAGTCCTACACTGGGGTCGTTGGGGTCGTAGCTGGGCAGATTCCTCAGATGCCATGCTATAGCGTTTACCAGGGTGCCGTGAAAGTTGCCCACTCCGGGGTGAACCACCAGGCCTGCCGGTTTGTTGATGACCATCAGCTGGTCGTCTTCGTAGACCACGTCCAGCGGGATGTCCTCTGGTTCGATGGTCGTATCGTAGTGCGGGCGGTCGAGCATCAGTGTGACGACGTCGCCTGCGCGCACCTTATAGTTACTTTTGACGGGTTTCCCGTTGACGTGAACAAACCCTGCATCAGCAGCTTTCTGGATGCGGTTGCGCGAGGAGTGCTGCACGTGTTCCGACATGTACTTGTCGATGCGTACCGGTTCCTGTCCGCGGTCTACCTCCATGCGCAGATGCTCATAGAGCTGGCCGTCGCCCTCTTCATCGAGACTCAGCGCAATGTCATCCAGTTCCAATTCGTCCGTCATACTGATTATTCTGTCGGGTCCGTCACCACCTCGAATTCGTCGACCTGCACATCCTCAGGCTGAGAATACGACTGGTCTACATATTCAAATTCATCCGACTCGCCAATGCTGCCGCCACCCACGAGCAGGGTCAACGGATAGTCGATGGGGATACGGTCGCCATTCGACACACGGCGTCCGCGACACACGATGCCGTAGACCCAGTCTTTCTCGCCAGGCACCGTCTGGGCGGGCAACAGGCGGAACCCCATTGCCATTAACTTGGCCTCAGCCTCACGCACACTGGAGTTGTCGACAATGTCGGGTATTGTAAACGAGGGCGACGTCGGAGAGTTGACAGTCACGTAGATGATGTGTCCCTCCTTCACCTTTGTGCCTGAGCCTGGTGTCTGGGCCAGAATGCAGTCGGCAGGCAGCGTCTTGTTGTAGCCGGAGTCGGTAACCAAGATGATCAGTCCTTCCTGTTCCAAAAGCAGACGGGCCTTGTTGTAGGTCATACCCTGCACTTTGGGCACCATGATGCCCTCGCCATGGTGTGTATAGTAGTCCAAACCATACTTCACACCGAAGCACAGCAGCACCACTACCACGGCCATTGCCAGCAGGTTCCACCATACGTAGCCATTGGCCAATTTGCCAAAGAATTCTTTCGTGTTCATGAACTTTCTTAATAATTGTGGCAAAATTACTAATAAGTGAGTAAAAAACCAAATATTTTTTGGATTTTTTCGAGCGAAAGTAATTTCGACCAAAGGTCAATGTTACAAAGATTTGGGCAAATAACATAAAAATTGGGTATATTTTTTTAATACACCCAATTCTTATTTGTGACTTGTCACGATTTACTTTCCGTGATGCTCGTCAGATACGGTTAACTTCTTACGGCCCTTAGCGCGGCGAGAAGCCAGTACGCGACGACCATTCTTTGTTGCCATGCGCTCGCGGAAGCCATGCTTGTTCACGCGGCGACGATTGTGCGGCTGAAATGTTCTTTTCATTGTTCTATCGTTATTTATTTGTTATAATTCGACGATTTGTACTCCGAAAAATAGAGTTTCGGGCTGCAAAAGTACGCATTTTTTTTGAATCGTGCAAGTTTCTAGCGAAATTTTGTGTTTATTTTTATGTTTTTTTCCAAAAATGTCGTACCTTTGCACCCGCAAAAGCGATAAATACATTATTAAATAGCTATTTTTTATGATTAACTCACAAGACATTAAAAAAGGAACCGCCATCCGTATGGACGGTGCCATTTGGGTTTGCATCGATTTCCAGCATCGCAAGCCAGGTAAGGGTAACACCATCATGAATATCAAGCTGAAGAACGTTACCGACGGTCGTGTGCTGGAGCGCCGTTACAACATCGGTGAGAAGCTTGAGGACGTGATTATCGAACACCGCGACTATCAGTATCTCTATGAAGATCAGGAAGGCCGCATCTTCATGAATCAGGAGACCTTCGAGCAGATCCCCATCGCTAACGACCTCGTTATCGGCCATGAGTACATGAAGGAAGGCGACGTTGTGTCTGTTGTCAGCGACACCACCGATGGTACCATCCTTTATGCCGAGATGCCCGTTAAGACCATCCTGCGCGTCACCCATTCTGAGCCTGGTATCAAGGGCGACACCGCCACCAACACCCTGAAGCCCGCTACGCTCGAGACTGGTGTTGAGGTTCGCGTTCCCCTGTTCATCAACGAGGGCGACCTCATTCAGGTCGACACCCGCGACGGCTCTTATCTGGCCCGCGCTAAGGAGTAATTCCTATTGAACGTTGAACATTGAACACTGAACGTTGAAGTATTCAATCATCGTTCCCGTCTTCAATCGTCCCGATGAAGTGGACGAACTGCTCGAAAGCCTGACACATCAGACGTTTAAGGACTTCGAGGTCATCATTGTTGAGGACGGAAGTCAGAAACCTTGCAAGGATGTTTGCGACAAGTACGCAGACATCCTTGATTTGCATTATTACCTGAAGGAAAACAGTGGCCCGGGCCAAAGCCGTAACTATGGCGTCGAGCGTGCCCAAGGCGACTACGTTATCATTCTCGACTCCGACGTCGTATTACCCGACGGCTATTTGGAGGCTACTGACAAATCTCTCACCTCTCACCTCTCTCCCCTCACCTCTATCGTTGCCTGGGGCGGTCCCGATGCTGCGCATCCTTCGTTTACGCCAGTACAAAAGGCCATCAGCTATTCGATGACCTCCTTTTTTACGACGGGTGGCATCCGAGGTGGTAAGGCTAAGCTCGACAAGTTCTACCCCCGTTCGTTCAATATGGGCATCCGTCGCGATGTCTATATGGAACTGGGAGGCTTTT
The DNA here is from genome assembly GCA_902764705.1 of uncultured Prevotellaceae bacterium. GTDB lineage: Bacteria > Bacteroidota > Bacteroidia > Bacteroidales > Bacteroidaceae > Prevotella. The sequence continues at coordinate 31,221 of CACWWZ010000022.1, forward strand.
CAAAGATGCGCTTTGGCGAGGACATCGACTTCTCATACCGCATTGTGGAGGCAGGCTATGGGCCACGTCTCTTCCCTGACGCATGGGTATGGCACAAGCGCCGCACCGACTTCCGCAAATTCTTCCGTCAGGTCTACAACAGCGGCATCGCCCGCATCAATCTGGAGAAACGCCACCCCGGCACCATGAAGCTCGTTCACCTGCTGCCCATGGTCTTTACATTGGGCGTCATAGGCTGTCTGCTACTGGTTGTAGCAGGAGCAGGCCTCTATATCGAAGGCGAGTGGCTCGATGCCCACGGACTTCGTCCTACCGACAACATGCACCAAGGTGTGGGATTCGTATTATGTGCTCTTGGCCTCTTACCTTTATTATCATATAGCGCCCTCATCTTCGTCGATTCGTCGCTGAAAAACAAGAGCCTGTGGGTAGGCCTGCTCTCCATTCCTGCCGCCTTCGTCCAACTGATGGGCTACGGCTTCGGCTTCCTCGAATCTTGGTGGAAGCGCTGCGTCCTCAAGCAGGACGAATTCACCGCATTCGAAAAAAACTTCTATAAATAGTGTAGAATGAGCGAAAAGCTAACCATTGCGCATTGGTCTGAAGACGACCAGCCACGCGAGAAATTGCGTGACAAGGGACCTGCAACCCTCAGCAATGCAGAGCTTTTAGCCATACTTATTGGTTCTGGAACGCCGGGAACCAGCGCCGTCGAATTAATGCAGACCGTGCTGAACAGCTGCAAAAACAACCTGAACACGCTGGGCAAGATGACCATTCGCGAACTTTGCGAATACAAAGGCATCGGCGAGGCTAAGGCCATCACCATCCTTGCTGCTTGCGAATTGGGCAAGCGCCGTCAGATGGAGACACCCGAGGAGCGTCCTGATTTAGGCACTGCCACCCGCATCTACAACCACATGCATCCCGTATTGCAGGATAAGGACGTAGAGGAGTTCTGGCTCTTGCTGATGAACCAGAACCACCGTCTCATCAAGAAAATGCTCATAGCTCGTGGAGGCATCAGCGAAGTCAGCGTTGATGTCCGTATCCTCATCCGCGAGGCTGTACTCTGCAACGCCACCATCCTTGCCGTCTGCCACAACCACCCCTCAGGCAGTCTGAAACCCAGCACCATGGACAACGAACTCACTCACTCCATTCAGAATGCCTGCCGCTTGATGCGCATCCGTTTCCTCGACCACGTCATCGTTACCGATGGCGCCTACTACAGCTACCACGAGCAAGGCATCGTCTAACTCATTTTCCCCTTGAAGGCCCCGTGTGTCAGAAGTTCACGCCGATGGTGGCAAAGAACGAGCCGGTGTGCGAGGTGTCGAAATAATCATGGCTGATGTTGGCCAGACCAATGTCGTAGCCCAACTCGGCATAGAGGAACTGATACTGCACGCCACAACCTAACCGGATGCCGCCGTCGAAGCGGTTGAAGCCGTCGTTGTCGAACGAGCTGTAAGCCTGGCGGTGACCGAAATCCTTAATCTTGCCGCCCACACCCACGGCCATGTATCCACCCACGAAGGGCTGGATGCTGCAGTCGGGGGCTGCATCGATGGCGTATTTCATAAGCAGTGGCATTTCAAGATAGTCGAGACCATAGGTGAACTTCGAACCCTCGTAGCGACCTTCTCCCCCTTTTTCGATATACGACAGGCCTGTCTCGAAAAAGACGGGCGAACGATATCCCAACTGGAAGCCGACGACAGCACCGATGTTCAGGCCCGTCTTGATCGAGCCCCCGTCCAGATAGATATCGTCGGAGTTCACCGTAGAGAATGCGGCCCCCAGCCGGAGACCATAATACATCTCCAAGCCGTGCTGATAGCGGGGAGCACGAGTGTTCTGCGGACGGCTATAGTTGTGAGGTCTGCCATACTGTGCGAGGGCAGGCACCGTGAGCGCAAGGCTCAACAAGGCAATCATTATTCTTTTCATAAGCATATATTTTAAAAACCGAGGCAAAGTTACGCCATTCCCCCATACAATAAAAAGGATTTCCCCTAAATCGCACTGGGGAAATCCCTACTTACTCCTTACTCCTTCTCTCCTCATCTCCTTAAAAAAAACACGTAATGCTTTGTGTGTTTGGAAAAAAAAGTATTACCTTTGCATCAAATTTCATTATTGTTCACTAAACCTAATCTATCAAAATGCGGATTTTATTATCATCGTTTTTGCTATTTATGGCAAGCTGCGGATTGAAGGCGCAGACGGAACAGTCAGATTCTATTCTTCGGACTCTTAAGGAAGAGCTGAACTATTCTATGGCGCAGTTGAAACAGAAACCTGTACCTGCGTACTTCATGAGTCTGCGTATGCAAGACAGCCAGACTCTCTCAATTAACAGTGTCTTTGGTTCGGCGTATGTATTTGACGATCATACTCGTTTCATTGTGCCAAACATTCGTATAGGCAGCAAGGAACTCGATAACTATAAGTTTGAGAATCAAGGCCTAGAGGATGCGAATAACAGAGGTGCTCAAGGTAATGGCGTGGCTATATCTGGAGGACCGTTGCGTCAGTATCGTGATGAAATATGGTATGCTTCTATGAATAGATACCGCACGGCTGTGAAACGCTATGAGGAGGCTGTGGCGAAGTCAAGGACGGATGCTGAGTTTGAGGATAAGTCACCATGCTTCTCAGATGCTCCTGTTGAGTCATACTATGAACCTGCCCTCTCGCCATGGGTGGTAGATACCTTGGCATGGAAGAACAAGCTCAACAAGGTGAGCGGCGTGTTCAAGGAGTGCCGTATGCTCGAAGAAGGTTTTGCAAATATAGAGTTTGGAACAATTAGGACGTATATTGTGAACTCGGATGGTACGTCGGTGGTACAGAACCGCCGTTGTGTCCGTATCATGCTTTCAGCCATGATTCTTGCTACCGATGGTATGCAATGCCCTCTGATGGAGGATTTCTTTGGTTTCAGCGAGGCTGAGCTTCCTTCCGAGGAGGTGCTTGTGGCTAAGGCGCATGATATCGTGAATCGTCTGCTTGCGCTCGCGTGTGCTCCTCTTGCCGATCCTTATGCCGGTCCTGCCATTCTTTCAGGTTCTGCAAGTGGTGTGTTCTTCCATGAGATCTTTGGTCATCGTCTTGAGACTCATCGCATGAAGAAGGGCGGTGAGACCTTTAAGCACATGGTAGGCGAGCGGGTTCTGCCTGCTTCTTTCAGCGTGTATTGCGACCCTACGCAGAATTACTATGGCAAGCAGGCTCTCAATGGTTCGTATAAATATGATGATGAGGGTGTTAAGGCTCGTCGGGTGCAGAATGTTGAGAATGGCGTGCTGAAGGATTTCCTTACGTGTCGCATTCCTATTGACGGATTCCCGGTCAGCAATGGTCATGGAAGGGCTTCTGGCGGCAATGATCCTGTGGCACGACAGTCTAATCTGGTTGTTGAGACCAACCAGCCATATACCGAGGCCCAGCTTCGTGAGATGCTTGTTAAGGAAGCAAAGAGGCAAGGTAAGGAGTATGGCTATTTCTTCCGCACGGTGACGAGCGGCTTTACTCTTACTGATTATCTTAATGCCTTCAACGTGACACCTGTGGAGGTGTTCAGGATTTATGTGGACGGTCGCAAGGACGAACTTGTGCGTGGAGTTAGTCTTATTGGTACACCTTTGGCGATGTTCTCGAACATCACGGCTGCTGGTGATACCCCATCTACGTTTACAGGTTCCTGCGGTGCGGAGTCTGGCTGGGTTCCAGTATCTGCCACCTCACCTAATATATATGTTTCCACGGTAGAGACACAGCGCAGTAATGATCAGAAGATGGTTGCACCAGCCCTGAAGCTTCCTGAATATACCAAGACATACGGTAGGGAGGCTGGCAAGGATACCGGTGAGATTATTTTCAAGGCTATGGAGGATGAGATGAAGCGCACGAAGGATAGTCTGCACTTCGCCAACCTTCCTCTTCCATACTTCGTTGACTACAGGTTTATTCATGGTAACATTACCAATGTATCGGCTTCACTCGGTGGCGTGTATCGCGTAAATAATTATATGAGTCAGAATCATGGCTATATCACTTTGTCACTTGGCGATAAGATGACGACAAGTATGATGGCTGTGGATAATATTGATATGAACTTCCGCCTCCCGAACGAGACTGACTATGACATGATACGCCGTGGGTTCTGGATTATTAGCGACCGTAGTTACAAGATGGCTCTCAACAACATGGGAGCTAAGATCAGTATGCGAAAGATGAATCCTCTGCCAGAGGAGGATCTCCAGATTCCAGAGATGCTTGAGCTTCCTACATGTGAATACATAGAGGAGAGTGCCGTGACTCCTATTGATACTGCGCTGATGATAAGGTATGCTGCTGAGTTGTCTGCTATCTTTGCTGATTATCCTCGTATATTCGATTCTGATGTGCACTTTAATGTGGAGACAAAGGATATCTACCGCATTACTTCCGAAGGACAGAAACTGCGTTTTGCGCGTCCTGAGATAAAACTTAACATAAATGGTAACATCACAACCTGTGACGGTTCAACCCTGCATGACCAGTTTGAGGTGTTTGCAAGGCGTATTGATGAGCTTCCTTCGCTTGATGAGCTGAGGCAGCGTACAAGGGATTTCTGTGAACTTTTCATGAAGAAGGCAGATGCTCCGGTGGTGAAGGAGTTCTATGTCGGTCCGATAATGATTGAGGATGAGTCAGTTGTCGAAGCTATCTCGCATCAGGTTGTTCAGACAAGTTGCATCGCCTCTCGTGATATGCAAAAGGGTAGTGCCGTCAGCAGTATGATGCTTGGCAAGCGTATTATTGATACCAAGATGAGTATTTCCCAGTGGGCTGATACTCCTGAGTACAAGGGACAGAAGCTTCTGGCAAACTATAAGGTGGATGTTGACGGCGTGGCTCCTAAGAAGTCGCTCCCAATCATCGAGAATGGTATTCTGAAGACTCTCCTCACGGGGCGTTATCCTGCTATAGGTGCTATGGAATCTACTGGTAATGAGCGTCTCCAGTTCTGTTCTCCAGTATCAAAGTGTACTCCAGGCATCATTCATGTTGGCATAGACAAGTGCGTTCCTCAAGCATCAATGAAGAGTATCTTCCTCAAGGAGGCTAAGAAGGCAGGTCTTGATCATGCGTATATTGTAAAAGCACCGAAGGATTGCTGGAAGTATCTGGTTCGTGTAGATGTGAATACCGGCGAAGAGGAGATTGTAAGGGTTAGTGAGATTCCTAATCCTTCCCGTAGTGACCTCATGCATGTGACGGCAGCTTCCAAGGAAGAGTTCGTCAGCAATCATGCGCATTACGACTATAATACGCTGATTAGCTACATCGTACCTCGTTCCATCATCGTGGAGAGTATTGAGTATTCATTCCAGAAGCCTAATCGTCAGGAAGGCTTCCAGTTGCAGAATCCTGCGGAAAGAAAGTAAGGACGTGTATACTCCTAGACATCAGTGACGAGAGTCAGGAAGATTTCGACGAGCTGCTCATCGAACAAAACGCGAAGAGCATCTGGGTACACTTCGCGGTAAGGCCGAATAAAAATCGTAGAAAAATAGAAGTCGTGATAAAGTAGAAACGAACAGCCCCCGTCTGTAGGAGACGAGGGCTGATTCGTGTATGGTATGTGTGAAGTAATTACTTCAGACCGAGCTTGGCCTTTACATCGGCAGTGACGTCGGTAGAGAGCGTGGTGCTGATGTAGGGAATGCCTGCAGCGAGGTCCATGATGTAGACGTAGTTGCCTGCCTGGCCGACGGCCTTGATGGCATCGAGCACCTTGGTGGTGATGGCCTGCATCTTCTCGTTCTGCTCTTTGGCAAGGGCCTGCTGGTTGTCCTGATAGCTCTGCTGGATCTTCTGGTACATCTCCTGCAGCTCGGTTTCGCGGCGCTGCTTGATGTTGGCGGGCAGGGTAGCCTGCTCCTTCTCGTAAGCCTCGGACTTCTTCTGCAGCTCTTCCTGCATCTGCTTCAGGTCGGCTTCATACTGCTTGGTGAGGGCCTCGATGTCGGCGCGTGCCTTGGTGAACTCAGGCATAACCTGGATAATCTCCTGTGAGTTGACGTGACCGAACTTCTGGGCGGTGGCGGTGGTGAAACCGCAGATTGCGCAAATGGCGCAAAGAATGATTTTTTTCATTGTCGTTGTTTTTTTATTGTTATTACTTTCTTTCGTTATGGCGTTATAACGTTATTACGTTATTTCGAGATTAATTAGAGTATCCTAATTTGGAGAGGACTTCATTGGAGATGTCGATCTTGGGTGAGCCGAAGATGATGCCCTGGTCGCTGGCGCGGTCGAGGACAAGCTGATAGCCTCGCAGGTCGGCAATCTCCCTGACGGCATTGTAGATTTCCTCCTGGATGGGGGACATGAGAGCGGTGCGCTTCTTAAAGAGCTCGCCCTGGGGACCGAAGTATTTCTTCTTCAGTTCAGCGGCCTCCTGCTCTTTGGCAACGATGGCGTCCTGACGGGCCTTTTTCTGTTCCTGGGAGAGGAAGACGACCTCGTTCTGGTAGTTCTTGTAGAGTGTCTGGGCTTCAACTTGCAGGGCCTCAACCTCGGCCTGCCATTTCTTGGACACCTGGTTGAGCTGTTCGTTGGCACGCTCGTAGGCGGGAATGTTCTTGAAGATATAGTCCATGTCGACCAAAGCGAACTTCTGCGCGGATGTTGTCAGTGTCACGCAGAAAGCGCAGAAAGCGCAGAAAATCAATTTCTTCATAAGCGTTTCTTTTTCTCTTAATTCTTAATTCTCAATTCTTAATTATCTTAGAACTCTTGTCCAAGGATGAAGTGGAACTGACTGCCACCCTTCGATGAGGTGCCGTAGGCGCGGTCGAAACCGTAGGCCCAGTCGATACCCATCAGACCGACCATCGGCAGGAAGATGCGCACACCGATACCTGCTGAGCGCTTGATGTCGAAGGGATTGAAGTTGCGTGTCTCGGACCATGCATTACCGCCTTCGAGGAAGGTGAGTCCGTAGATGGTGGTGTTGCCGAGCATGAATGGATAGCGCAATTCGAGCGTCATGCGGTCGTAGGCATAGCCTGATGCACCATAAGGTGTGAGTGAACCGTTTTCATAACCACGCAGTCCGATGGTTTCTTCGGCATAGCTGGTGGAATATCCGCTCATGCCGTCGCCACCCATGTAGAAAGTTTCGAAGGGCGACTTCTTGTCCTTGTTGTAAGCACCGAGAATACCGAGTTCGAAGCGTGTCATGAGCACGAGGCACTTTTGTCCACCGGTGAGGGCGGTGAAGGTGCGTGACTTGAACTTCCACTTGTGATACTCAATCCAGCGGTATTTCTCCTGCTGCTCCTGGCGATAGCGGTCGGCATTGGTATTGTATGTCTCGGCAGTGGCCAGGTTGGCATAGTCCTTGCCGTCGAAGAGCGACCAGGGTGGAGTGAGTGTGACGGAAGCGATAAATTCGGAACCGCGGCGCGGGAAGAGCTGGTTGTCGGTAGAGGTACGGGCCAGCGTGACACCGAGGTTGATGTTGTTACAGTTACCGTTCGAGATGATGAAGTAGCTCCAGTCTTGCAGCATGTAACGTGTGTAGGACAGCGAGGTAGAGAGCTGGAAGTAGTCGTCGGGCCAGCGCAGGCGCTTACCCCATCCGAGACTGATACCGAGGAGCTTGATGTATTTGTCGTCATCGTAGAGTGACGTATAGTCGTAGTAGCCCGAATTGTACATGCCATAGCCACCGTAGTAGTTATAGTAGTTGTTCATCCAGGCGGAGTTGCGGTATGTGCTTGAGATGTCGGTCTGCTTGGAATAGAATGCGCTGACACTGAACGAATTGGGTCGTTTGCCGCCAAACCATCCTGTGCTGTAGCCCGTTGACAACGAGTAGTAGTAGCTACCGTTAGACTGTGCCGAGAGGGAAAGCTGCTCGCCGTCGCCTATAGGCAGGAAGCCTCGGTGCATCTTGTTCTTGCCGAACAGGTTGCGCATGGAGAAGTTGGTGAGTTTGATGCCCACACGGCCAATGATACCCGTCTGACCCCAACCCAGCGAGAATTCCAGCTGGTCATTGGACTTGGATTCCAACTCCCAGTTGATGTCGACCGTTCCATCTTCGTAGTTGGGCTTGATGTCGGGATTCACCTTTTCGGGGTCGAAGAATCCCATGGAGGCGATTTCACGTGCCGAGCGCTGGATGGCATCCTTTGAGAAAAGGTCGCCGGGCTTGGTGCGCAGCTCACGACGTACGACCTCTTCGTAGAGTCGGTCGTTACCATAGATACGTACGTGGCTGACGTGTGCCTGGGTTCCTTCCTGGATACGCATCTCGAGGTCGATGGAGTCGCCTACGATGTTGACTTCGACGGGGTCGAGGTTATAGAACAGGTAACCGTTGTTCCAATAGTAGTTACCCACAGCATCTTCGTCTTCCTTCAGACGCTTGTTCATCTGTTTCTGGTTGTAGATGTCGCCTTTCTTCATGCCCAGGGCGGCATTCAGGTAGTCGCTGGTGACCACGGTGTTGCCTACCCATGTAATGTTGCGGATGTAATATTTCTCGCCTTCATCGACCTTGACAAAGACGTTGACATGATTCTCGTCGAAGGTGTAAACAGAGTCTTCGAGAATGGTGGCATCGCGATAGCCCAGTTCGTTATACTTGTCGATAAGGGCTTTCTTGGCCTCGTCGTAGCGCTCGGGTGTGAATTTCTTGGCCTTGAAGAAATTCTTGAATTTGCCGGCTTCGTTAATCTTGCCAAAGGCGCCCTTCTTAAAGAGGTTACCCTTGATTTTGTTGTCGGTAAGCTGTTCGTTGCCCTCGAAGATAATCTGGCGCACCTTCATCTTTTCCTTCTTATCGACGATGATATCGAGAATGACTTCGTTCTTGCTGGTCACGTCGTCGCGCTGGACAATATCGATCTCGGCATTGTTATAACCCTTGTCGTCGAAATATTTCTTAGCCAGAATCTTGGCACGGTCAATCATGTTGGGCGTAATCTGTGCACCACGCATGATGCCCAGTTTATTATCCATGTCCTCGCGCTCCGACTTCTTCAGTCCGACATAGTTGATAGTGCTGACACGGGGACGGGTTGCCAGATGGACGCAGAGATATACTTTGGAACCTACGATAGAGTCGGCTGTGATAGCGACCTTCGAGAACAGTCCGTTCTTCCAATATCGACGGATGGCCTCGGTAATCTCTGTACCGGGCACACTGATGGTCTGTCCGACGGAGAGTCCTGAGAGTCCTAACAGTACAAAGTCCTCATAGCCCTCGACGCCCTTGACGGCCAGTCCGCCAATTTCGCACTGGCGTGGCGTGCCGGCATACGAGATGTCGGGATTGACGATGACATCCTGCGCCTCGGCGGAAATGAAGAATGAAGAATGAAGAATGAAGAATGCTGCGCACAGCAACACTCTGCTTATTCTTCTATTCCAACATCCATCTTTTCCGCCTAAAATATCGGCGGCAGCAAATTCTTCATTCTTCATTCTTCATTCTTCATTTTGGGTTTCAGCTTCTACCTGTGCTTCGGTCTTGCCAAAACGGCGCTGACGATGCTGATAGCTCTCGATAGCCTTGTGGAGTGCTACCTCATCGAAGTCGGGCCAGTAGGTATCGCAGAAATACAACTCCGAGTAGGCTATCTGCCAGAGCAGGTAGTTGGAGATGCGTAACTCGCCACCGGTGCGGATCAGCAGCTCTGGATCGGGCATGAAATTAGTCCACAAACGGTCGTTGATGGTGTCTTCGGTGATGTCGCTGACGCTTAATTTTCCATCTTTCACCTCTTGGGCAATCTGGCGTGCGGCATTGGTCAGTTCCAGCTTCGACGAATAGCTCAGTGCCACCACCATGGTCATGGTGTCGTTCTTGGCGGTGTGAAGCTCGGTTTCAGCCAGTTTCTTGTTGACCTCCTCGGGAATTCGTGAACGGTCGCCGACCACACGGAAACGTACGTTGTTCTTCATGAAGATCTCGTCTTCCAGCGAGGTGAGTACCAGTCCCATCAAGGCTGCTACCTCGTCGGCGGGGCGATTCCAGTTCTCGGTAGAGAAGGTGTAAAGTGTCAGGAACTTCACGCCCAGTCGAGTACACTCTGAAGTGATGGTACGTACGGCGTCAACTCCGGCCTGATGTCCGTAGCTGCGATCTTTTCCACGCTCTGTAGCCCAGCGTCCGTTGCCGTCCATGATGATGGCGATATGCTGGGGTATGTTATTTCTATCTATCATTGTGACAGGTTTTACATTTTGCCCATAAATCATATGTGACCGACATTCGCAACTGGCTGTAGCAGTCGGTGTTCTTGAACAGCCCGCTGCTTTGGATGCCATAGGGGTCTGCCACCCCGTCAAGCGTGTCGCTACCCGTGAACTGTATAGCCCATTCCACGGCCAGGTTCACTCGGTCGGCCATCTTATACTTTACGCCACCGCCCAGTGGCATATTCAGTGCGACACTGGTCTTGTCGGCCGTGTCGGCTTTGGCAATCGTCGTACCCAACCCAATAAAAATATAAGGTGTGAGGCGCTTGGCACCACGATACTCCTGCCCTGTTCCATAGGGCCAGAAGTTGTATTCAAATCTCATCCCCACGTCCACCAGACTGGTCTTGAAGGTGTAGTCGGTGATATCGGGGTAGAATGTCTTTGCATTTCGGGACGAGCCTTTCAGCTGTCCGTAACTCACGTTGAAGGCCACTGCCCTACGAGGGTCGAGGCGATATTTTGCCAAGAGGGATCCCATGGGTTGGATGTCTTGGAAAAGGGCGGCATTGAAATCGCCCAGATAGGTCACTGCTCCCACGCCGGCGCCAACCTCCAGACGGTATTCCGGTTCGGTCTGAGCCCCCGCGCTATCCGTCAGGGCCAGCAGCAGCAAAACTATGCCTATCGCCTTCTTCATCTAACTTCCTTAACTTCTCTAACTTCTTTAACTCCTTTAATTCCTTACTGATATTTCCACAACAGTGTGTTCAGCAATCCGCGCCACACCTGATTGGTATTGACGCAGTTAATCCACAGGTAGTTATCTTCAGAGGTCATCTCGATTCTTGGATTTTCCGTCGAGAACTCTTCCAAAGCGGGGAAAATGAAACGTGTGCTTTTTTTCCATGTAATGCCTTGGTCGCGGCTCTCGTAGATGGCCTGGTATGGATTCTGAGTGCAGCCGCCCAGACCCTTTCCGCCAATAGCGACTATGCAGTCGGCATAATTAGCAATGGTGAGGTTTTCCATTCTGGGTAGTGCAAAGCGAGTATCGCTGAGGTGACCCATATATACCCATTGTCCCTTGGGAGCATATGGGTTGTTATCCACTATTTTGCGCCATACCATTGCGACGGCCTCTTGCGGATAGTCTTCCGTGGAGCGATTGCCCACCAGCAACACATAATCGGTATTCTCGGCTACATCGTAGATAGGGTAGCAGACAAACGATAAGTCCTGTGTAGGCAGCATGGAGGCATCTTCGTCGAGCAAGTCTTCCTCCCATGTGGCGCCATGGTCGCGTGAGACCATCAACTTGTTGTCGACAGACAAGGCGTACATCTCGTTGGTGCTGCGACCCAGATACTGCTTGATATTTTCACCCCAGTATTGTGCGTCGAGCGGTTTCTTGGGGAAGTCAGTAGCTTCCATCTGCACCCAAGTGAAGGAGTCAGCCTTTTGCTTGTGAACATTAACGCTGACGGTGTATTTTGAGGTCCCTTCGCCATTGCTTGACCACACGATGAACTTGCGGGGTTGGGAGAAGTCGATGCTGTCGGTTGAGCTGTAATACCACAAGGAGTCTTCGCGCTCAATGCTTTGTATCAGCGCAACGCTGTTGTTGTACGTCGTCAGGTTAACGAGCACATGCTCGACATCAGTGCCGTAGGGCAGTGAGTCGGTATTGTAGATGCGGTGGTTTACCTGATCAATATGGAATGTATATCTGGAACCCGTCACGGTCGACTTCACGATGGTGTCTTTGCCTTCATCAGTGACACTTTTCACATAGCGATTCAGCGTACCTAACGAAAAACTGGTAATTGCCGCATCGCCATAGAGCGTCGCTTCTTGACCGCCGCTCAAACATGAAGCCGTCAAAAAAAGGCCCGCGAGCAGTATGAACAGAGTCTTTATTTGTCTCATGAGTCTACTTGAATTCAAATTTGGGTGCAAATTTACGCACATTTTGGCAAATATGAGCAATTTTCCGACAATTATTAAGTTAAATATATTTATAATAAGGTATATTTTGGCATATTTTAGGTTTTCATAACAAAAAGAGCGCGGTATGAATCACTCACTCCGCGCTCCTCTTCAACGAATGTCGGTATGTACCAGTGTAATAACACTTAAAATGGTTAGCACTGCTACAATGGCCAACATGACCGTTGTTTGAAAATCTAATAACATAATCTTTACCTTAAAATCAATAAACTACTAACCTAATGAATAACATGTGTAATCGTCGCGATTAACGAGTGCAAAATTACTGCATTTTTATCAATCAGCGCACAAAAAAAGGCGATTTCCGAAGAAACCGCCCTTTATTTTGATGTAAGTCAAAAAACTTAGATTACAGTTTCGGACCTGCAGCGACCATCGAAGATGCTCGTTGCTTTCGGTCCTTGCTTTACAGTTTCGGACCTGCAGCGACCAGAGCCTTACCGGCCTCGTTACCCTCGTACTTCTTGAAGTTCTTGATGAAGCGGGCAGCCAGATCCTCAGCCTTCTTGTTCCACTCAGCAGCGTCAGCATAAGTGTCGCGAGGATCGAGGATGTTGGTAGCTACGCCCTCGAGCTCTGTGGGAACCTCGAAGTCGAAGTAAGGAATCTTCTTGGTAGGAGCCTTCAGGATGGCACCACCGAGGATGGCGTCGATGATACCACGTGTATCCTTGATAGAGATACGCTTGCCTGTACCGTTCCAACCCGTGTTCACGAGGTAAGCCTTGGCACCGCTCTTCTCCATCTTCTTCACCAGCTCCTCAGCATACTTTGTGGGGTGCAGCTCGAGGAATGCCTGGCCGAAGCAAGCAGAGAAAGTAGGAGTGGGCTCTGTGATGCCACGCTCTGTACCAGCCAGCTTAGCGGTGAAACCAGAGAGGAAATAGTACTTCGTCTGCTCAGGAGTCAGGATAGATACGGGAGGCAGTACGCCGAATGCGTCAGCACTCAGGAAGATAACGTTCTTAGCCTCAGGACCAGCGCTCTTGCCGTTTACCTTCTGGGCAATCTTCTCAATGTGGTTGATAGGATAGCTTACGCGGGTGTTCTCAGTTACGCTCTTGTCAGCGAAGTCGATCTTACCAGCCTCGTCAACAGTAACGTTCTCGAGCAGAGCGTCGCGACGGATAGCGTTGTAGATGTCGGGCTCGCTCTCCTTGTCGAGATTGATAACCTTGGCATAGCAGCCACCCTCGAAGTTGAACACACCCTCGTCGTCCCATCCGTGCTCGTCGTCACCAATCAGCAGACGCTTAGGATCGGTTGACAGTGTGGTCTTACCTGTACCAGACAGACCGAAGAAGATAGCGGTGTTCTTACCCTCCATATCGGTGTTGGCAGAGCAGTGCATAGAAGCGATACCCTGCAGGGGCAGATAGTAGTTCATCATTGAGAACATACCCTTCTTCATCTCACCACCGTACCAGGTGTTGATGATGCACTGCTCACGAGAAGTAGTGTTGAAGGCAACACAAGTCTCTGAGTTCAGA
>CACWWZ010000023.1 GCA_902764705.1 uncultured Prevotellaceae bacterium
GACATTCTGAGGAAGATGAACCGCTTCGACTGGGGTGTATTTCTCCAGAAGATAAAGGAACGTGGCTATTCTGCCGAACTCAAAAAGGACAGTAATGGCAAGGTTGTAGGCTATAGAATCAAGCGAGGCAACTCAAAGTATAACGCCTCAGAGATTGGCCGACAGCTTACGGCCAGCAGAATAGAGGCGACTTGGAGGCAGTTGCACAAGGATATGGATGCTGAGACAGCCAGGAGGATAGCAGATGAGCAGAAGACCAGGGTCGAGTATGCAGAACGTCATCACTTTGTTTGTGAGCCTGTAAGTCCTGATACAAAGAAGGAGCATTTCGAGTTTGACCGAAGCATGGAGGATGGCAAGGAGGCTGAGCACTTTACCTTTGACGTCTCTGAGAATGTTGTGGATGCTATGAGTAGCACCTTCAAGGCTCTCGAAGATGAGTTTGACTTTGTGCTCGAAGAAGTGATTGAGACTTCACTCTTCGTATTCTTTGAGTTGATGAGCGCCCCTGGTGGCTCTGGGTATTCGTCAGGCAGTTGCGGAGGAAGTAACAATGATCTTCCTCACAAGAAGAAGGATGACGATGATGAACTGCTTCGTGCAATGCGAATTGCCAAAGCCGTTGCCCGTAGCTGTCCAAGAAAGGTAGTCCGTCGAGGCTATGGAAGATAAAATTATATAAAGGTATAAAACATAAAGGTATGATGAAGAGATATAAAGATGCGAAAAACCTGTTCGACAATGAGGAGGAACAGGTCGCAAAGGAAATGATGGCAGCAGCTGGTACGACTCAAAATGAGAACGTGCCAGCTCCTGCCGGGAGTGAATCAACGCTTAGTGCTGACTATCTGGAGAAGATTCTGCAGATACAGCGGAACTTTAGCAGTCAGCAAGAGCAGAGTGAAAAAATAATGAGAAGCCTAAATGGACTGGTGAGGCGTTTGGAAGGCAGCAAGGATATAAAAGTAAGTCTTTCTGAAGATGACAAGAATATGTTGTCTGCCCTTCCTGTAACCATCAACAAGCATGTTGCCACTACGGTAGGGCAGGCAGGGCAGAAGGTGAAAGAGGATATAGATAAGCACACTGAATCCACTATGAACTCTATCACTAAAGCATGTGATACCAAGTCAGAGGAAGTCATGAGGGTGCTTAACAACGGCAAGGGTATCTATCTTTCTTGGTGGAACTTCTGGATAATGATTATCATGACCATTGCCAGTACATCCTATGCCACCTATGCAGCCGCAGGGCATTGCCTTTGGGATCAGCTATGGGAGCGTCTGTGGGTACCATTCCTTTTCCTCGTTCTTATCTGTGGCGGTACTGCTCTCATCTTTTGGCTCAACTATAGGGAATATAAAATGCCGAAGTTCTGATAATCCCTCCATTTGTAAACCCTGAGATTGCAAACTTCAAAAATAGGGTCTAAGGAGCGCCAAAAATGACACTTGGACTCGAACCAAGGACCCCCACCATGTCAAGGTGATACTCTAACCAGCTGAGCTATGCCGACTTCAACGATGTCTTTGTGCGCCTGACAGGACTCGAACCTGCACGCCGTGAAACATTAGATCCTAAGTCTAACGCGTCTACCAATTCCGCCACAGGCGCGATCCTGATTGCCGCTTTTCGCGTTTGCGGATGCAAAGGTACAAATAAGTGAGCAAAAAACCAAGAAAAAATTCATTTTTTTTATCCCTGCATCATAGCCACCCCTTATTAAGGGGTTCTCAATTTATTTAATTAACAGTTGGCGTGCGGTCTCTATGATGAGGTCGCGACCTTGCGCTGTAGCCTCGTCAGTAAGTGCCACATTGACATCTGGGGCAATGCCGAATTCCGTATGTTGTCTTTGGGCGTCGTACATGGGACAGGCTGAGAAGCGTACGGTCCATCCGTTAGGCAGTGAGCTGCTCATGGGCATGCCGCTGCCTCCTCCAGTATGATCGCCTACTAGTTTCACTTGCGGCAGCTGACGCATAATCACTGCGAAGTCGTTGGCAGCACTGAATACAGATCGGTTGGTGAGTACACAGACTGGTTTGTGCCAGCGTAGGTTGCTGGATGGCTCCAGATAGCGGGGCTCGAGTGACGAGAAGTCGTTGTGGCCCTTGCCTGTCTTGTGTTGCATGTATCCCACAAGTGTTCTCTCGTGTACGAATCGTCCTGCCAGCTTTTCTGCAGTTGTCAGGTCGCCACCGCCATTGTTGCGGATATCGATGATGAGTCCGCGGCATAGAATAAGATGGGAGAGACAGTCGTTAAGATTGCCTTCGCCTACAGGTTGTGTAAATGATTCATAACGTATATAACCGATATTGTCATCGAGCACGCGATATTTCATGCCACCTGAAATCTTGTAGTCTGTACCCAGATAGCGCCGCTCCAAGGAGTCGTTGAAGTTCTGCGGATAAGCCTCGTGCCACGTCCAGTAGCGCCCATAGTCCATCGAGTTGCTAAGGTTGACATGTCCGTCGCGTAATTCTGCAAGCATGTCTGTCAGCACTTCGAAGAGTTGAACGGTTGTCATATGGTTGCTCACGCGTACCTTATATTTATTATAGACCGCATTCCAGTCGAGTCCGTATTCGTGTCGCTTATAATCGAAGAAGCAGTAGTGCTCGTCGATTATCTGCCAGAGAGCCTCGAAGTTGCCTATGGGCGTGTCGTCGTGCTCGACTTCGTCGACACAGGCCACCATGAATATGGCGGCAATGTAAAAATTAAAAAATGAAATAATGAAAAAAAAGTAGCGTTTCATGTTTTTTACATTTTATAATTGTTACATTCTTACATTGACGATGCTGAATCGTTTGGTGACGCCAATAAGGATGCGGTGAGTGTATACGTGCTGTCGCAGGTTGTTGACCTTAGCTTGTTGCATGTTGCCTAGATAGCCTATGCGGAGGGTAAGGGATGAGGGTTGCGTGGTGAGAGGAATATCGATGGTCAGCATGTGGCGCCATTCGGGAGCAGAGACAAAGGTCGTGGGTACGATGTTGTGGTCGTAGTTGCCCCGTGAAAAAATCTCGTAGTACGACTGTCCGTAGTTGGGCGAGAACATGATACCCGCCAATGGCAGGCTGAATTCGTAACGTGCCACGAGGTTGTGTTTGAAGAGCTGGAAACGATAGGCCGCCGTTCCTGTCGGCATGAGGTTGAGATGTGCGCGAGCCTGTGCCGGGTTGTTCGAATTCGAGGTATTATAGATGACGCCTAGTGAGGCGTTCACTAGTCCTCCTGCCTGTAGTTTCAACCTGTTGTCCATCAGTTGCCAGCTATATAGCTTACCCCAATAGAAGTTGTAGGCTCCTTCTAGTTCGTGTTTCATATCGGGGCGATCCTTGATGCTAGAGATGTTCGCCTCGTGTTCCATGATTGTCGACCAGCGACAGTCTGTCCTGTTACGTTCGATGGTGGAAAGGAACGACAAGCCCGGTCCCGTGAAATGCTCCTGCGAGAGATATGTGTCGAGAACGTTGGAAGTTCCCAAACCTATCATCGTGCTCCGGGTGATAACTTTTTGAGGGTCGGTAGACTGCGCCAATAGCGCAGTGTACACGCTAAGGGTGAGGAGCAAGACTTTAATTCTCGTCATCTGGAAATAGGCTGAGTTGTCCTGTGAGTTCGTCGAACACTTGCTGTTGGCTCTTGCCAGCATCGGGGTCAAGGTCCTCTTCTTCTTCAGCATCCTCGGAGTCCTCTGAGTTTTCTGAAACCTCGGGGAAACGGGTAGGTTCGAGTTCCGTGATGCTTTCTATCTGCCAGGTGGTCAGACGCTTGCCTTTGGCCTTGAAACCCTTGACAGCAATGAACTGCTCTACGTCGACCTCCTCTGATCCACGGAAGGCGTCGTTTCCACCATAGGTTACCAACAGACGAGGGTAGCAGGTGTCAGTCAGCAGGATCTGCTGTGAGTTCTCGTTCTCGCCCAGATAGTTCTGTTTGCGCTTGGAGGCCTCCATAACGAAACGCTTGACATAGGGATAACCCTGATTGTCTGCATCGTAGAGTACACAGCTCCATACCTTTTCCGGCTCGTATTTCTCCAGACGGTCGATGTTGTCTTCAAAGTGGACGTTGGCATCGAAGCCTGAGAGGTAATAGTCGGCATTCTTGAGGATAACCAGAATCTGGTCGCCATCATTGAATTCGCCCAGAAGTTGTCCATGTTCGTCGTAGTTCAAACGGTTGACATCTGGGTCATACCATACTTTGCGACCACCCAGCGTGGAGTGTCCGTGGCTCTTCAGACCTATGCGGTGCACCTGGAACTTGGTCAGCAGATTACCTTTAGCAGCTCGTCCTTTGATGAGCACCTCCGAGAAGTCCTTATCGAAGAAGATGCGTTTCAGTTTGGGTGCCGGATCGAGTGTCACCTTGATGACTTCTGCCTCGCCATTGGGATTGGCGGTGAAGTAGAGCACGCGTGAGCCCTCTGTACCTGCAGTGATATCGTATTCGCGATCGCGGGTGATAGCCGAGACATTGAAACGCTTGATATAGTAATATCCTTTGCGACCGTCGCGATATACGGCATTGTATATCGTGCGCTGGTCATTCTTCTTGAATACTCCCAGCCACATGACATTCTTGCCTACGAACAGCTTGTCGGCCACACGGACTACTTTGAATTTGCCATCCTTGTAGAAAATGATGATGTCGTCAATGTCCGAACAGTTGCACACAAACTCGTCCTTCTTCAGTCCCGTGCCGATGAATCCGTCTGTGCGGTTGATGTAAAGCTTTTGGTTGGCTTCCACCACCTTTGTGGCCTCGATGGTATCGAAGTTACGAATCTCCGTCAGACGCGGGTGGTCTTTGCCATACTTGTCCTTGAGGAACAAGAACCACTCAGCTGTTACCTCCACCAGATTAGCCAGGTCACGATCTATCTGGTCTATCTCCGCCTTGATGCGGGCCATGAGTTCCTCAGCTTTGTCCTTGTTGAATTTCAGAATGCGCTGCATCTTGATTTCCAACAGTTTGAGGATGTCGTCCTTGGTAACCTCACGCACCATCTGCGGATAATATGGCGTCAATCGATCGTCAATATGCTCGCAGACGCTGTCGATATCGGGGGCCTGCTCGAACTTCTTGTCTTTATAGATGCGCTCTTCGATGAATATTTTCTCCAGTGAATAGAAATGCAGTTGCTCCAGGAGTTCGCCCTTACGGATTTCCAGTTCCTGACGGATGAGATCCTTGGTGCGGTCTACTGAATGGCGCAGCACGTCGCTGATGGTCAGGAACTGCGGCTTGTTATCCTCGATGACACAGCAGTTGGGCGAGATGTTGATCTCGCAGTCTGAGAAAGCATAGAGGGCATCCAGCGTCTTATCCGACGACACGCCAGGAGCCAGCTGTACTTGTATTTCCACCTTGGCAGCCGTCAAGTCCTCCACGTGGCGGGCCTTGATCTTGCCTTTGTCGATGGCTTTCAGAATGGAGTCGATGAGTGTCTCGGTGGTCTTTGAGAACGGAATCTCGCGGATGACCAGCGTCTTCGGGTCGAGCTTTTCAATCTTAGCTCGTACCTTGATGACACCGCCACGTTGTCCGTCGTTGTATTTCGATACATCGATGCTTCCTCCCGTAGGGAAGTCGGGGTAAAGGTGGAACTCTTCGTCGTGCAGATAAGCAACAGCAGCGTCGCAGATTTCCACAAAGTTGTGAGGCAGAACCTTCGTCGAGAGACCTACCGCGATACCCTCGGCACCCTGTGCCAGCAGGAGCGGATACTTGACGGGCAGCGTGATGGGTTCCTTGTTGCGTCCGTCGTATGACATCTGCCATTCAGTGGTCTTGGGGTTGAACACACAATCCAGAGCGAACTTGGACAGACGTGCCTCGATATATCGGGGAGCAGCGGCCTTGTTGCCGGTGAGAATGTTACCCCAGTTGCCCTGTGTGTCGATGAGCAGATCCTTTTGCCCCATCTGTACCAAAGCATCACCGATGGAGGCATCGCCGTGAGGATGGAACTGCATGGTGTGTCCTACGATGTTCGCCACTTTGTTGTATCGTCCGTCATCCATACGCTTCATGGAGTGCAGGATGCGGCGTTGCACGGGTTTCAGACCATCCTCGATATGAGGTACGGCACGATCCAGTATCGTGTATGATGCATAGTCCAGGAACCAGTTCTGGTACATGCCGCTCAGATGGTGAACGGCAGCAGCGTCAAAGCGGTTCACGGGCTTGTAGTCAGAATGCCCTTCCGAGGATTCTGAATATTCTGAAGAATCTGAATAATCTGAATTCTCAGAGATCTCGGAGCTCTTCATGTCATCTCTTATTTCGTCGTCCATTTACTTGTTATGTTTTCGGTTTGCCTGCAAAATTACAAATAATTTATGAAAAAAACGATAACAGAGCGAAGAATTTCTTAATTCTTAATTCTTAATTCTTAATTATTTCGTACCTTTGCAGCCATAATTTCGAAATTATTAGTTTTTTATGGCACAAGAAGATGTATTTAAGAAAATCGTAAGTCATTGCAAGGAGTATGGTTTTGTGTTCCCCTCAAGTGAGATTTACGATGGTTTAGGAGCCGTTTACGACTATGGACAGAACGGCGTAGAGTTGAAGAATAACATTAAGCAGTATTGGTGGAAGGCTATGACGATGCTGCACGAGAATATCGTAGGTATCGACAGCGCCATCTTTATGCACCCGACGATATGGAAGGCTTCTGGTCACGTAGATGCCTTCAACGATCCCCTCATCGATAACCGCGACTCGAAGAAGCGCTATCGTGCTGACGTGCTGATTGAGGATCAGATTGCCAAGTACGACGAGAAGATTCAGAAAGAAGTAGAGAAGGCTCGCAAGCGTTTTGGCGATAGCTTCGACGAGGCTAAGTACTTGGAGACCAGTGAGCGCGTGAAGGAGACTAAGGAGAAGCGTGACGCACTGCATGCCCGTTACGCTGCTGCTATGCAGGGTCCGGATCTGGACGAGCTGAAGCAGATTATCCTCGACGAGGAGATTGTATGCCCCATCAGCGGAACGCGCAACTGGACCGACGTGCGTCAGTTCAACCTGATGTTCTCGACGGAGATGGGTGCCTCAGCCGATGCTTCGATGAAGATCTACCTGCGTCCTGAGACGGCTCAGGGTATCTTCGTGAACTACCTGAACGTACAGAAGACTGGTCGCATGAAGATTCCTTTCGGTATCGCTCAGATTGGTAAGGCTTTCCGTAACGAGATTGTGGCTCGTCAGTTCATCTTCCGTATGCGTGAGTTCGAGCAGATGGAGATGCAGTTCTTCGTACAGCCCGGCACAGAGCTCGAGTGGTTCCCCAAGTGGAAGGAAACCCGTATGAAGTGGCACCAGGCCCTGGGCTTCGGCGCTGAGAACTACCGTTTCCACGACCATGACAAGCTGGCTCATTATGCCAATGCCGCTACTGATATCGAGTTCAAGATGCCGTTCGGCTTCAAGGAGGTAGAGGGAATCCACTCCCGTACGAACTTCGACCTCTCGCAGCATGAGAAATACAGTGGCAAGTCGATCAAATACTTTGATCCGCAGACCAACGAGAGCTACACCCCGTATGTCATTGAGACGTCGATTGGTGTGGACCGTATGTTCCTCTCTATCATGTGTCATGCCTACGAGGAGGAGAAGACGGCGAGACCCGCGTAGTTCTGAAGTTGCCTGCAGCTTTGGCTCCTGTGAAGTGCGCTGTAATGCCACTGGTGAAGAAGGATGGTCTGCCCGAGAAGGCTCGTGAGATCATCGACCAGCTGAAGTTCCACTTCAATTGCCAGTACGACGAGAAGGATTCTATCGGTAAGCGTTATCGCCGCCAGGACGCCATCGGTACACCATATTGTGTCACCGTCGACCACGACACGCTGAATGATGGTTGTGTGACCCTGCGTTTCCGCGACACCATGGAGCAGGAGCGCGTCAAGATCGAGGATCTGAACGGTATCATCGAGGATAAGGTCAGCATCGCTTCATTGCTGAAGAAACTGCAGTAATGAAAAGGTAAACAAGTAAAAAGGTAAAATAGTAAAATGAATGCTATAAAAATATGGGTAAAGGGTTGGGTAAAGGTTTTACCTTTTTACCTTTTTGCCCTTTTACCTTTATTTGTGTCGTGCAGCGAGAGTGATGAAACCAGTACGGAGTTTGAAGACTGGCAGACCAAGAACGATACTTATTTCCTGGAGAAATATAATAGTTTTTTGCAGGAGTATAAGAGTCAGGGTGAGGCTTCTACTAAGTTGGTCATTCCCACCTGGTCCATGCCTAGCGAAACTCCATTAGATGGAATAGCTCCGACGAGTTGCATCTTGGTTGAGAAAGTCGGAAATAGTGATTTTTTGTGGACTGACAACACTCCGGAGTATACAGACTCTGTTGCGGTCCACTATCGTGGTAGACTGATTCCTTCACCTCACTTTCCAGAGGGTTATGAGTTTGACCGTAGCTATATGTCTTCGGATAATTTCAATCTGGCTGTCGACGTGCCTGCCCGTTTTAAGGTCAATGGAAGTATCTTAGCCGGTTTCTCTACAGCCCTTCAACACATGCACCGAGGAGAGGGATGGATAGTGACTGTTCCCTACCAGTTGGGTTACGGCTCTACTGCACAGAGTGTGATACCAGCCTATAGTACACTGGTCTTCGAGATCTTCCTGATGGACTTTTGGAAGAAAGAAAGAGGCGACCGGTATTAAATAGTGAAGAGTGAAGAATAAAGAGTGAAGAATTTGCTACCGCAGTTCTTCACTTTTTTCTGCTTCCATATCTCGCCTGGACTTCGACTTCGTTACCAGCCAGACACCACTGAACACCAAGATGACAGCCAACGCATGGGTAGGCTTCAATATGCCAATGCCCATCAGTAGTGATGCAGCTACTGAGACGATAGGCTGTACGTAGTTGTAGACAGACACTACCGTCGGGCGTAGTGTACGCTGGCCTATCATGGTGAGGATATATCCTATGAACGTGCCGATGCACACCACATAGGCTACTTCCCACCAGGTCTTTGCCGGTATGGGTTCAGCCAATACCTCTGTGACATGACTGAAGGTGAACGGTAATAGCATGAGGGCACCCCATGAAAACATATACTTATTGATGGTAAACACGTTGTAGCGTCGGATAAGAGGATTGAACAGCGACAAGTATAGTGCGAAGGAGAACTGTGCGAACAGGCACAGCAGGTCACCTCGGATGTCACCCACCTTGTCGCTGACAGCTGCTGCCGATGTCAGTATCAATATCAGGGCTCCGCTGCATCCCATCAGCACACCCAGGGCTTTCTTACCAGTAATTGGTTCTTTGAGAATGAGTGCCGACAACAGCATGGCAAAGATGGGCATAGAGGTGGTCACTATGGATGCGTTGATGGGTGATGTGATGCTCAGTCCCAAGGTGTAGCAGCACTGGTTGCATACCAGACCGAACAGCGCAGCACCGATGAACATCAGTTTGTCGCGTCGGGGAACATTCTCCTTAGGGGCAAACAGGGATGCTATCCAGAACAGCAGACAGGCGCCTGCCACACGGAAGGTGACCATCGTGATGCCGTCGAAGCCATGAGTCATGGCATCCTTGCCGATGGGAGCCATCAGTCCCCATCCGGCACAGGCTCCAAACATGCTTAAGTGAGCAATTAGTGCTTTATTATTGCTTGTTTTTTCCATTTTAATATTTTTTCGCCTGCAAAGGTACGAATTATTTAAAAAAAAATTGTATATTTGCAGAAAACTTACGACTATGAAGTATGCAGACTATATTAAACAGATAGAAATAGACTCCCTTTGGAGTGGGAAGAAGCATATCCTGTGGACGCTCGATCCGCATGTGAATATTCTCAGTGGCATCAATGGTGTTGGAAAGAGCACGATATTAAATAAGGTGTTCAAGAGCATCAATACCAATGGCGACCTGATTAATCATCTGTTGAAAGGTGTGCACATCACGGCTGAACCTAAGGATGCCACGCACGTCCGTTTCGACATCATCCGTTCCTTAGACTCGCCTATGCTCGATAACGAGACGCTGAATATGGTGGACTCGCGTATACGCTCGGCTCTTGACTTCCAGTTGTATCATCTGCAGCGAAAATACCTGGACTATCAGGTGAACATCGGTAATCGTATCATAGCAGAACTTCAGCAGGGCCATACCGATGCTGCTCAGCAACTGTCTAATAACAAGACACGTTTCCAGGATATGGTGGATGACCTTTTTTCGGAAACCGGTAAAAAGATGGTCCGTACGGAGAATGAGATTCGCTTCTCCCAGATTGGCGAGACTTTGGTGCCTTACCAGTTGTCGAGCGGTGAAAAGCAGATGTTGGCCATTCTCCTAACTGTACTTGTCGAGGACGAGCTGCCCTATATACTCTTTATGGATGAGCCCGAGGTGAGTCTGCATATCGAGTGGCAGAAACGCCTCATTGATCTCATCGTTGAGCTGAACCCCAATGTACAGATTATCCTGACAACCCATTCTCCGGCAGTAATCATGAACGGTTGGATGGATAGCGTGACGGAAGTGAGCGACATTACACTCTAGTATAACTAGTAGGACTAGTATGCCTAGTAAACTGAAAGATAATCTCAATAGCCGCTATTTCGAGGCCGCGAACGGCTTGACTTCGAAATCGGCACGACGCAGGATAGTTGCCTACGTTGAAAGCTACGATGATATCTATTTCTGGCGGACGGTGTTGTCGCGTTTCGAGAATGAGCAGCGTTATTTCGAGGTGATGTTACCTTCACATAAGAAGCTGGAAAGAGGGAAGAAGTCGGTACTGATGAATTTTGTAGGTGAGCGGATCGGTCCTGACATGATAGCCTGTGTCGATGCCGATTATGACTATTTGCTACAGGGTGCTACACTTCAGTCACAGAAGGTGCTCGATAGCCCGTATGTCTTCCATACCTATGCTTATGCCATAGAAAACCTGCAGTGTTATGCTCCGACTTTGCATGATGTCTGTGTGGCAGTGACCCTGAATGACCACCGCATATTCGACTTCACGGACTATCTGCGTCAGTTTTCTGAGGCTATCTTCCCCTTGTTCGTCTGGTCGGTGTGGGCTTACCGCACGGGGAACCATAACCGCTTCTCGTTGCAGGACTTCAACCGTGTGGCCGACCCAGGTGGCTTTAATGTGCTGGAACCTCAGCAGTCAATAGACCATTTGCGTAGGAAGGTTGGTACCAAAGTGCATCAGTTGCAGGTAGAGTTTCCGGAAAACAAAGAAGATTATCTGAAGACCAAGGAGAGTATCAAGGCGTTGGGTGTTACTCCGCAAACGACCTACCTCTACATACAGGGGCATCATTTGTTTGACAACGTCATTGTACCTATATTAAATAAGGTGTGTAACCGACTGCGCCAGGAACGCCAGGACGAGATATACCGTACAGCCCGTCACCATACCCAACGGCTCAATGAGATGTCCTGCTATGAACACTCCATACAGGACATTCCCCAGACGTTGAAAAAGAATGCCGGTTATTTTCAGGCACCTCAGTTCCTGCAGATTCAGCAGGATGTGGAACGGTATCTTACGAAAGCACGTAAGTCTCCAGAAACTTCATAGTACCCTCTGTACGTACCTCTTTTGTCGTAGCAGGAATCAGAATGCTTTCTCCGGCATGGAGTACAACCTCTTCTCCGTCGATGGTCAGCTTGCCTTCACCCTTCAGCCCGATGAGAACGACAAACGAGTCAAGCTCAGAGTAATCAATTTCCATAGGTTCTGTCAAGTCGTAGACAGCGGTATTGAAATAAGGACATTCAATGAGGGGTACGCTCTCATTCTTTTTAGGGGTGTAGTGTGTCTGGTAGTCGGACTGCACCGTATAATCTATCGATTCTGCAGCCTCCTTGATATGCAACTGACGCGGTTTGCCGTCCTTGTCAAGACGATCATAGTCGTAGATGCGGTAGGTGACATCCGAGGTCTGCTGGATTTCCACCAGATAGCATCCGTTGAGGATGGCGTGTATGCGTCCGGCGGGAATGAAGAAACAGTCGCCATCGCTGACAGTGTATTTAGCCAATGCGTCGCAGATGGTCTTGTTTTCAACCATCTCTTTGTATTTTTCGGGTGTAATCTGTTTTTTGAGACCATTATAGAGACTGGCACCAGGTTCAGAGTCCAGGACATACCACATCTCCGTCTTACCACGGGGCTTTCCCTGGCGGCGGGCAGTCTCGTCCGTGGGATGTACCTGGATGCTCAGGTCTCGGTGGGCATCGATGAACTTGATGAGCAGCGGAAACTCATCGCCAAAGCGTTGGAAATTAGCCTCGCCAAGGAGAGCCGCCTTTTCTTCATGCACCAAGTCGTTGACGGTTTTTGTGGTGATACCATCACCCTCTATAGAACAAAGTGTCTCACTGCCGGCAACTCCTGAGATTTGCCAGCTCTCAGTCCCCCAAATAAGGGTCTTGGGCAGAGGTGTAAACTTATAATAATTCATTGTAGTTGTTAGTTTTCTTTCCAGAATGCACGTGTGAATAGCACGAGGACAGACATGATTTCGAGACGTCCTGCCAGCATGAGGAATGAACATGTCCACTTGATGTAATCCGGTAAATCACTCCATGACATGGAGGGTCCAATCTCCGTGCTTAGTGAAGCACCCACATTGCTTATCAAACTCAGTGCAATGACTATGGCATTGGTGATGTCGATGCCAGAGACAATCATAATGGTAGCACAGATGAGTACCATAATCGTAAAGATGGCGAAGAACGCCAACAGCGACGACAGTTTCTGCTGTGGTACGGTCAGTCCGTTAATCTTTACAGGCAGTACGGCATTAGGGTGCAGAATTTTGCGGAACTCGTTGCGTAGCACTTTGAATATCATCACGCCGCGAATACATTTGAAACCTCCTGTTGTAGAACCCGAACAGGCTCCGATGAACATCAGGCATGCCAATACTACCCATGTGATGTGAGGCCATCGTGCCACGTCATCGTTGAAAAGTCCTGTGGTCGTCATGAAAGATACCACCTGGAATAATGACGATCGGAAGGCGTGTTCCAATCCATATCCGTTGCGCGATATCAGTAGGTAGCTGATAAACAAGGTGGCCGAGGTGACAAGGAATATATAGAGTTTGAATTCAGAACTCTTGAACAGTGCTACGACCTTCAGCTTGAAGATAGCCATATAGAGCATGGCGAAGTTGATACCGGCCAGGAACTGGAAGAGTACACACACATAATCAATAGATGGGGACTGGAAATAGGCCGTACTGTCGTTATGGGTGGAGAAGCCGCCTGTAGCAGTGGTTGTCATGGCGTAATTGATGCTGTCGAACCATCCCATGCCAGAAAGATAAAACGCAATGATGCAGGCCAGTGTCAGACCGAGGTAGATGGTCCAAATCCACTTTGCCATCGTCGACAGTCGTGGATGCATCTTCGAGCGCATGGGTCCTGTGGCCTCGGCAGAGAATACCTTCACACTACCAGAACCTACCATGGACGGCAGAATGGCGATGGTAAAGAAGACGATTCCCAAACCGCCAATCCACTGTGTCTGTGTACGCCAGTAGAGAATGCCATGGGGCAGCCGTTCTACGTCGTCAAGGATGGTCGCTCCTGTGGTGCTGAAACCAGACATGGTTTCAAAGAAGGCGTCCGTCACGTTGGGAATGAATCCTCCGATGAGGAAGGGTAGCATGCCAAAAAGCGAGAAGATAACCCATGTTGAGGTCACGAGGAAATAGCTGTCACGGCGACTCAGATTGTTGTTGGCGTTTCGTCCCAGGTATTTTAAGATAAATCCCATGCTGATTGTAAGGATGGCGGCAATAAGGAACGACAGCAGGTCGTCCTCCTGATAGTAGGCAGATATTCCTACGCAGATGCCCAGCAAGGTTCCCAGCAGGAACAGCAGCGAGCCGATGATCTTATATACCAACGGGAAGTTTACCATAGGCTGTCCTTACGGAAATATTTCTCGATTTTCTTCAGATTCTGTTCATGGCAGAAAACCATCACGATGTCGCCAGCTTCAATGCGGGTGTTACCATTGACGAGGATGCCTTGCTCGTTGCGCACCAGTCCACCAATGGTGGCTCCTGCCGGCAGACCCAGGTCTTTCACGGGTTTCTTGGTAACCTTCGAGCCTTCAGAAGCCGTGAATTCAGCCACATCGGCATCGACAAGCATCAGACTGCGTACGTTCGACACGTCGCCATCGAGCATCATTTGGTAAATGTGGCTGGCTGCCAGGGTTTTCTTGTTGATGATGGTACCAATGTCGAGGCTTTCAGCCATTTCTACATAGTCGAGGTTCTCGACCATGGCCACCGTTTTGCGTACGCCCAGTCGCTTGGCAGTCAGACAGGCCAGGATGTTGGTTTCGGCATTACCCGTCAGAGCTACGAAGGCCTGTGTGTTTTGAATGCCTTCCTCCTGCAGTAGTCCGATGTCGCGAGCGTCACCGTGTATCACCATGACGTCAAGGTCAGTCAGTTTCGCGTTGAGCCGTTCGCAACGGTTCTCGTCTATCTCGATAATCTTCAGATCCATGTAGTCGGGTGCCATCTTGGCCAGACGGACAGAGGTTCGTCCGCCTCCCATGATGATGACGTTCTTGACGTCGGCATAGTGCTCCTTGCCTGATATCTGGCGGATATAAGGAATATATTCACGGGTCGTCATGAAGTAAGCCAGGTCGTTGACTTCCAGCACATCGTTACCGCCTGGGATGAGCGTTTCTCCCTTGCGCTTGATGGCTACAATATGGTAGGGGTCGTCAGGTCCGCAGAGCTCGCGCAGCGGCTGGTTCAGTATTTCGCAGGTTTCGCGTAGCTTGATACCCAGCATGACGAGGTCTCCTCCACGGACATCCCAACGCTGTCGCACCCACGACATTTTTAGACCATTGATGATATCTGCGGCAGCCAGAACCTCTGGAAAGATGAGTGAGTTGATACCCATCTGGTTGAAGAGTTCCTTGCGGGCGGGGTCGAGGTATTCGAAGTTATCGATGCGAGCCACTGTTTTCTTGGCTCCCAGAGCATGCGCAATCATGCATGCTGTCATATTGCGGCTTTCATCGGGCGTGACACCTACGAAAAGATCTGCATGCTCCACACCGGCATCCTTCATGGTGTTGATGCTGGTGGTGCGTCCCTGCAGCGTCATGATGTCGTAGCGGCTGTCAAGGTCACCTAGTCTGGAGGCGTTCTCATCAATCAGTACGCAATCCTGATGGTCGCGCGAGAATAGCTTGGCCAAGTGTGTACCTACGGCTCCAGCACCTGCAATGATAATCTTCATATGTTTTCTATTTCTTTCTTGATACTTTCCTTATCGATACCCACAATGGCCTGCAACTCCGAGACTTTTCCGTGTTCGACAAAGTGGTCGGGTAGTCCGAGGCGGCGGATGACGGGCTGATAGCCGTGATCACTCATCCATTCCATGATAGCAGAGCCCATTCCCCCGTTGCGTACGCCGTCTTCAATGGTGATAATCTTGCTGAATTTCTTGCCGATTTCATGCAGGAGGTCTTCGTCAAGTGGCTTCAGGAAACGCAGGTCGTAGTGGGCAATACTAGGTATACTAGTAGTACTAGTCATACTAGTTAAACTAGCAATCGCTTCAGTGACATTATTGCCAATGGGTCCAAGAGTGATGACAGCTACATCTTCGCCTTCACGCAGGCAACGTCCTTTGCCAACGGGAATCTCTTCAAACGGACAATGCCAGTCAATCAGTGAGCCACAACCTCGCGGGTAACGGATGATGAAAGGTCCCTTGTCGGGCAGTTGTGCCGTGTACATCATCCGGCGTAACTCGTGCTCATCCAGCGGTGAGGCAATGGTGAGGTTGGGAATGGGTCTCAAGGCCGCCAGATCGAATGCTCCGTGGTGGGTTGGTCCGTCCTCGCCAACGAGTCCTGCCCGGTCCAGACAAAGTACAACGTTGAGCTTTAAGATGGCCACATCGTGTATGATATTGTCGAAGGCACGCTGGGCAAAGGCGCTGTAGATATTGCAGAAGGGCAGGAGACCCTCTTTGGCCATACCTCCGGAGAAGGTAACGGCATGTCCCTCGGCAATGCCTACATCGAAGGTGCGTTCAGGCATCTCGTGCATCATGATATTCATCGAGCAGCCTGTCGGCATAGCTGGCGTGATACCAATGATCTTTTCGTTCTGTTTAGCCAGTTCAAGCAGCGTCTCGCCAAAGACGTCCTGGAACCGTGGAGGTTTGTTTGACTCGTCCTTTACCTGCCGTTCGCCAGTTTCCACATTGAACTTGCCTGGGGCGTGCCAGATGGTGACGTCTTTCTCGGCAGGGGCATAGCCGTGTCCTTTCTGGGTATGCAGGTGGAGCAGTTTGGGGCCTTTCATCTCCTTAAGCTGTCGCAAGATGCGTACCAATTCCTTAACGTCGTGGCCGTTGAAGGGTCCGAAGTAACGAATGTCCATGCCCTCAAACACGTTCTGTTGGTGTGAGATGGCCGATTTAAAGGCATTTGTCAGTCGGATGAGACCTCTTCGACGGTCGTCTTCGAACATGCCCCGTTTATGTAGCCAGCTTGTTACCTTGAAGCGGAGGGCATTGTAGGTCTCGTTGGTCGATAGTGAAAGCAGGTATTCCTTCATGCCTCCAACGGCACGGTCGATGGACATGTTGTTGTCGTTGAGGATGATGAGAATGTCGTTGTCTGTTGTCGACACGTTGTTCAGACCCTCGAAGGCCAGTCCACCGGACATGGCTCCATCGCCAATGACGGCAACAACCTTACGGTCGGTGCCTTTGGCGGCAACAGCCATTCCCAGAGCAGCAGAGATGCTATTCGAGGCATGACCGCACATAAAGGTGTCGTACTCGCTCTCCTCCGGTGAGGGGAAGGGGCGGATGCCGCCCAACTTGCGATTGGTCTTGAACTGTTCGCGACGTCCTGTCAGTATTTTGTGCCCATAGGCCTGATGGCCTACATCCCAGACGATGCGGTCTTCAGGCGTGTTGTAGACATAGTGTAGGGCTACCGTAATCTCCGTGGCACCCAGGCTTGATGCCAGATGCCCGGGATTGACTGAAAGCTCCTTGACAATGTCTTCGCGAAGCTCCCGACAGATTTCGGGCAGCTCATCGACGGTCAGTTTCCGCAGGTCTTCGGGGTATTTAATTTCCTTTAATAGTTCCACGTTAGTTTGTATTTTATGTGCAAAGGTACGAATTAGCGAGCAAAGTACAAAATAAAAACACGTCTTTTTTATTTTTACAAAATAATTATGGCTTTTTCTTGGTTTTTGCATATTTTCTTTATATCTTTGCAGTGAAATAACTAAAATCGCAATGATTTACGTCTCATTACCTGACAACGAAGTTCGAAGACTGTCGTTTTATCTGGCTCTGGAAGAGTATGTGGCGCGCCAGCTGGCTCCCGCAGACTATTTCTTTATGTGGCAGGTGGAGCCCAGTGTCATTTTCGGGCGTAACCAGCTGATAGAGAATGAGGTAAACCTTGACTTCTGTCGCTCGCACCATATCCAGATGTATCGCAGAAAGAGTGGGGGAGGCTGTGTGTATGCTGACATGAATAATGTGATGTTTTCCTATATCACAGCTGATGATCAGGTAGGTTTTACCTTCAATCGATATATGAGTATGGTGGTGTTGATGTTGCAGCGACTGGGCATTGACGCCTCGGGCTCTGGACGTAACGACGTGATGATTGGCGACAAGAAGGTGTCAGGAACGGCATTCTATAAAATACCGGGACGTAGCATCGTTCATGGTACCATGCTCTACGACACGGACATGATCAATATGGTGGGAGCCATCACTCCCTCTAATGCCAAGCTGCTGTCGAAGGGAATAGCCAGTGTCCGCCAGCGTATTGCGTTGTTGAAGGATTACACACTGTTGACGCTCGAAGAGTTTAAGGATCATGTCCGCAAGTGTCTGTGCGATGAGGAAGTCATGTTGACTGCCGCGGACGTTAGCAGTGTAGAGGAGTTGGAGAAGTGGTACCTTTCCGACGAGTTTATCTTTGGCAAGAATCCCCAATACACGCTTGTCAAGCAGCGTCGTATAGAACATGTGGGCGATTTTGAAGCTCGTATCACTTTGAAGAACGGTATCATCCAGCGAGTCAACCTGATGGGTGACTTCCTGCTGGTGGGCGACCTCGACAAGGGTCTGCTGGACATGCTTCGTGGACTCCCCCTGACACAGGAGGCATTGCGTCGCAGACTGCCGGACCGTATTGACGATATTGTGATGAACTTGATGACGGAAGACTTTGTCAGATTATTAACAGAATAACAATATATAATAAGTATGGAAAACAAAAAGACCTGTCTCTATGACAAACACGTGGCGCTGGGTGCGCTGATGTCACCTTTTGGAGGCTTCGACATGCCTATTCAGTATAGTGGCATCGTAGATGAGCATCAAGCTGTGCGCCAGGCCTGTGGTGTGTTCGACGTCAGCCACATGGGCGAAGTGCTTATCAGTGGCAATGATGCCGAGCGCTATGTAAACCACATTTTTACGAATGATGTGGTTGGCGTGCCCAACGGTAAGATTCTCTATGGCATGATGTGCTACGAGGATGGTGGCGTCGTCGACGACTTGTTGGTTTATAAGGTAGATGACCAGCGATTCTTCCTTGTTATTAATGCTGCCAATATCGATAAGGACTGGGCCTGGATACAACAGCAGGCTAAGGGTTACGACGTCAACTTAGAGCACCAGAGCGATCAGTATGGCGAACTGGCTGTGCAAGGTCCGCAGGCAGAAGCCGTGATGCAGGAAGTATTGGGAATTCCTTGTGCAGAACTGACGTTCTACACCTTTAAACAGATAGGTGACGTTATTGTAAGCCGCACGGGCTACACGGGCGAAGATGGTTTCGAGATTTATGCAGCACCTCATTATATTAATGAATGTTGGGATAAACTGGTGGCTTCAGGACGTTGTAAGCCTTGTGGCTTGGGTTGTCGCGATACACTGCGTTTCGAGGTAGGACTTCCTCTCTACGGCGACGAGCTGTCGGCAGATATTACCCCCATCATGGCTGGCTTGGGCATTTTCGTTAAGCTCGACAAGGACGAGTTCATTGGTAAGGAAGCACTTGCCCGCCAGAAGGCTGAGGGACCTGCCAAGAAGATTGTGGGCATTGAACTTACGGACAAGGCGATTCCCCGTCATGGTTACGCCGTATTGAATATGGATGGCGAAACCATTGGAGAGGTGACCACGGGCTATCACACCATCTCGACGGACAAGAGCGTATGTATGTCACTCATCGACAGCCAATATGCTAAACTGGACACGGAGGTGCAGATTCAGATTCGCAAAAAGGTGTTCCCCGGCAAAGTCGTCAAAAAGCAATTCTATAACAAAAACTATAAAAAATAAAACTATGGCAAAAGTAATTGAAGGACTCTACTACTCGGAGTCGCACGAATACGTAAGAGTAGAAGGTGATTTTGGTTTCATCGGTATTACAGACTATGCCCAGAACGCACTGGGTAACGTGGTTTATGTGGATATGCCCGACGTGGATGATGAGGTTGAGGCTGGCGAGGAATTTGGAGCCGTCGAGAGTGTAAAGGCTGCCAGCGACCTGTACTCACCAGTCAGTGGAACCGTTGTAGAAGTCAATGAGGCCCTTGAGGACCAGCCCGAGCTCGTCAACCAGGATGCTTTCGCGAACTGGATTATCAAGGTGGAACTTAGCGACAAGAGCGAACTCGACGCGCTAATGAGTGCTGCTGATTATGTAGCCTTCTGCGAGAAATAAGGTCGTTATGACGATATACCGTTATAACGTAATATCGTAATACCGAAATATCGATAAAAATGTTTAAATACTTTCCCCACACTCAGGACGATCTGCAGGCGATGCTGGCTACTGTGGGCATCGATTCTGTCGATGCCTTATACGCCCAGATTCCTGAAAGCATCCGCTTCCGAGGCGACTATAAACTGCCTTCGGAGATGAGCGAGATGGAGGTTCGGGACCTCTTCGCGAAGCTGGGCTCACAGAACGAACAGCTGACGTGCTTTGCCGGCATGGGCGTCTACGATCACTACACGCCGTCTGTCATTCCGCAACTGTTACAGCGTTCGGAGTTCTTGACGTCGTACACCCCGTACCAGGCAGAAATTTCTCAGGGTACGCTGCACTATATCTTTGAGTATCAGTCGATGATGACTGAGCTCACAGGTATGGACATCTCGAATGCCTCGATGTACGACGGTACTACTGCTGCTGCTGAGGCCATGATGATGGCGGTGGCGGCAGGCAAGAAGCAGAACAAGGTGTTGGTGTCTGAAGCGCTGAATCCCAAGACACGCCAGGTGCTGGATACGTATGCCCTGCATCACGGCATTGAGTTGGTGACGATTCCCCTGAAGGACGGTGTTACCGACCTCTCAACCCTCAACTCTCAACTCTCAACTATCGATGGTGTTGCTGGCGTGATGGTGCAGCAGCCCAACGTGTTTGGTGTCGTAGAGGATTTCACGGGTTTTGCTGAAGCTTGCCACGAGCAGAAGGCACTTTTTATCATGGATTGTGTTGCTGCTGACCTCGCCGTGCTGAAGACACCTGGCGAGTGGGACGCTGATATCGCCGTGGGCGATGGCCAGTCGTTGGGCATCCCCATGCAGTTTGGTGGACCTTACGTGGGTTATATGTGCTGCACGGAGAAACTCATCCGCAAGATGCCTGGACGCATTGTCGGTATGACGAAGGATAATAGAGAACAAAGAGCCTTTGTGCTCACCCTTCAGGCTCGCGAACAGCATATCCGTCGTCAGAAGGCAACCTCTAATATCTGTAGCAATCAGTCGCTGATGGCGCTCTTTGTGACCATCTATTGCTCGCTGATGGGTAAGCAGGGACTGAAGGAGGCCGCACAGCTATCCTACGCCGGTGCACATTACCTCTGGGATGAACTGAAGAAGACGGGACGATTCCAATTGGTTTACGACCAGCCGTTCTTCAACGAGTTCTATGTGAAGTACGATGGCGATGTCGACACTCTCTGCCAGCGTTTCATCGAAGCAGGTTTCCTGGTTGTCAGGATGGAGGATGGTATTCTCTTTGCTGTTACCGAGAAGCGTACGAAAGAAGAAATTGATAACCTCGTAAAGATTGCTGCCCTATGAATCACAAACTATATGGTCATTTGATTTTCGAACTATCGAAAGCGGGACGCAAAGGCTACAGTCTGCCCAAGAACAATTTTGGCAATTACGAGATACCGGCTTCTATGCAGCGTGCTGCAGATGCAGAACTCCCTGAATGCGACGAACTGACGGTGGTACGTCATTATACGAACCTCTCGAATAATAACTTCGGTGTCGACACGGGCTTCTATCCCCTAGGGTCTTGCACGATGAAGTATAACCCCAAGATCAACGAAGAGATGGCTGCCCTGCCACAGTTCCAGAACCTGCATCCGCTACAGCCGGCAGAAACGGCAAAGGGTGCCTTGGCTTTGATAAAGCTTCTGGAGCAGTCGCTTTGCGAACTTACGGGCCTGGCCCATTTCACCTTTAAGCCCTATGCCGGTGCTCATGGAGAGTTGACGGGATTGATGGTTATCGATAACTATCATCGTTCCCGTGGCGACCTCCAGCGCAAAAAGGTCATAGTACCAGACAGCGCCCATGGTACGAATCCCGCCTCGGCTGCTGTCTGCGGCCTCGCAATCATCGAAGTTAAGAGTGACAAGAATGGCCTAGTAGACCTAGACGACCTAGAGAGACTAGTGGAACTAGAAGGCTCCAACATCGCCGCCATGATGATGACTAATCCCAATACCCTCGGACTCTTCGAGACGCGTATCCCGGAAATTGCGAAGCTCATCCACGACTGCGGTGGTCTGATGTACTACGATGGTGCCAACCTGAACCCGATGTTGGGAGCTTGTCGTCCTGGTGATATGGGCTTCGACGTCATGCACATTAACCTGCATAAGACGTTCTCGACGCCTCATGGCGGTGGCGGTCCTGGTGCCGGTCCTGTGGGTGTACGCGAGGGCTTACAGGAGTTCTTCCCCTTCGTTTCGCCCTATTTTGGCAACTTTGGAGTCATGATGCGCGCCTATGCTTATATCCTTTCGCTGGGTCGCGAGGAAGTGAAGATGGTGGGCCCGTTGGCGACGCTCAACGCCAACTACATCAAGGAGTCGCTGAAGGATGTCTACGAGCTGCCCATCGACACTACGTGCTGTCACGAGTTCGTCTTCGACGGTCTGAAGGACAAGTCGACTGGTGTCACCACGATGGATGTGGCGAAGCGCTTGTTGGACTATGGCTATCATGCGCCTACAATCTACTTCCCGTTGCTTTTCCATGAGTCGCTTATGATTGAGCCTACGGAGAACGAATCGAAGGAAACGCTTGATGGCTTCATTGCCGTGATGCGAAAGATTGCCGAGGAGGCTAAGACTAACCCCGACGAGGTGAAGTCATCCCCACATACCACGCCTATCGGCCGTGTCGACGACGTCCTCGCCGCCAAGCATCCCATAGTGACGTTCCGTCAAATGAAAAGCCTCACCCCCGACCCCTCTCCAACGGGCGAGGGGAGTGAATTGACCTCTAATAGATGACCGCTGATGAACAATAATAATGAAAAAGTACCAACTCCCCTCTCCCGTTGGAGAGGGGCTGGGGGTGAGGCTTCCGATCTCATCATCATCGGTGCGGGGCCTGGAGGTTACCGCGCCGCTGAATACGCTGCAAAGCAAGGCCTTAAGGTCACTATCTTCGAAGATGACAATGTCGGCGGTACATGTCTCAACGTGGGTTGTATCCCCACGAAGACCTACGTCCACAGCGCCACTTTCGATGAGGCTCGTGAGCGCATGGCTACCGTCGTTCCTCAACTGCGGGGTGGGGTAGAGGGCATTCTCTTGCATCCCAACATTACATTGGTACGCGAGAAAGCTAGATTCGTAGATTCAAATACAGTAGAAGCCTCTCCCTCGGGAGAGGTGTGGAGAGGGGTCAACATCATCATCGCTACGGGTTCAGAGACCAAGTGGCTACCGATTGCTGGCATTGATGACCCCCGGGTGGTCGATTCTACAGGCCTCCTAAACCTCGAAACGCTACCCAAGCGTCTTGTCATTATTGGTGCGGGTGTCATTGGTATGGAGTTCGCCAGCGTGTTTCATCGTTTTGGCGCTGAGGTGACGGTCATCGAGTTCCTGAAGGAGTGCCTACCTGCCCTCGACAGCGACATCGCCAAACGTCTGCGTAAGCAGATGGAGAAGGAGGGTATCACCTTCCACATGCAGTGTGCCGTGAAGCAGATTGCCGATGGCGAGGTGTTCTTCGAGGATAAGAAAGGCCAGACGGAGAGCGTTGAGGCTGACGTCATCCTGATGGCTACGGGGCGCAAGCCACGCACAGCGGGCCTGAACCTCGAAGCCCTTGGCATCACCCTCGGCCCCAACGGTGCCATCCCCGTCGACGATAACTACCAGATTGCCACCGTTCCCGACGGTTCTCCGTCGGGGCTCTACGCCATCGGCGACGCCAACGGCCGTCAGATGCTGGCCCATGCTGCTGAGATGCAGGCCATACATGCGGTGAACCACATTCTGGGCAAGCAGGACAATATCCGTTTCGATATCATGCCAGCTGCTATCTTCACTTCCCCTGAGGCCGCTTGCGTAGGACCCACAGAGGACCAGCTGAAAGCTGCTACTGTGGCCAACGGTTCTGCCGTTGGCACTCCCTATGAGTGTCGCAAGGCTTTCTGGCGTGCCAATGGCAAAGCTCTGGCGATGAATGCAACAGAAGGTATGCTGAAACTATTCATCGCCCCTCCGTCACAGGGAGGGGATGGGGGAGGGTCTCTCATCCTTGGCTGTCATGCTTATGGCGCCCACAGTGCCGATATCGTACAGGAGGTTACGGCGCTGATGTGTCGCGGTACGACTATTGAACAATTGCGCGACATCATCCACATTCATCCTACTTTAGGTGAAATATTAAAGGCGGCTACAGAATAGCCGCCTTTTTTTGCTTTGTCTTTTTATATCCCAAAGTTTGCAATATATATTCCAAACTTTGCAATTTACATTTCAAAGCCTGCAACGTAAATTGCACGACCTGCAATATAAATCCCAAGTCCTGCAACGTATATTGCACGACCTGCAATGAAAAATAACTATCTTTGTAGTTTAAGAAGTTAAGGTAGTTAAAGGAGTTAAGGTCAATAGATAAAAAAGGTCTCACTTGGTGTGAGACTTTTCTAACAAAAGGTCTCGGACTCTCACGAGCTTCGACCCCTTTCTAACAAAAGGTCTCGGACTCTCACGAGCTTCGACCCCTTTCTAACAAAAGGTCTCGGACTCTCACGAGCCCGAGACTTTCACATGTAAAGTTCTAAAAATTACCTTGTAGGTAAATATCTTAGTTTATTACTTAACAACATACTTCTTACCGCTCTTAACGACGATGCCCTTGTAATCCTTAGATACACGCTGGCCAGCGAGGTTATAAGTAGTGGCAGAACTGTTCTTTACATCAGTTGTTACGTTATTGATACCAGCAGGATCAGTACCGAACTCGTGCGGGGTATCCCCAGCACCTTCCTTCACGTAGAAGTTCTTAGTACCAGTCTGGTCAATCAGAGACTCATAGTCACCCTTGGTCTTCCAGATAATATCCTTGATCTCATAGATGCAAGCCTCCTTGATTTCAGCCAAGTTGAATGCGATAGACTTCATGCCCTTGCCAGCGCACTCATTAGGAATAACGAGATCCCATGTTTGTTCCTGCCATTCAGTAGTAAATGATGGATTAGGATTGAGAGCTGCCCAGTGGATGTAAGCGCCAGGAGCTGCGTGACACTGTGTACTAGTGCTAGCCTCTTTGCTAGCTTTGTAGGTGAATGCAACTACGGTCTCTTCACCTGCTTCAAGCTCGCGGTTAGCAACGAGGAAGAACTGGTTGTCCCAAGGCTGGCCGGTGCCTGCTGCGATTCCAGCTCCCTCATCTGCAGGCTGCTCTGTAGATGTCGGCTCTCTCTCCAGACCATTAATAACAACTACTGTTGGGTTAGGATTGATTTCGATGGGCTCTGGGGGAAGTTCACCTTCAACCTGCAGGAAGTTCACCTGTTTGTTATTAGTATCAACTGAGATAGTCCATACACCAGCAGCAACCTTTGTCTTTGCAAGGCTAGACTCTGTGTAGTTACCCCATGCGTCTTCACCTACGAAGTCGCCAGAAGGCTTGATGGTATTGCTCTTGAATGCAGCATCGTTACCACGAACAGTAGAGATCATAATCTCATTCACCCATGTGCTTTGATCACCCTTAGTACCAACGGTTGCAACGTAAGCATCAAGGTCTGCGTCATAAACAAATTCAATAGCATTGTCGAAGTCGTACTCAAGACCCGTTGTAGTATTAGCAGCAGCAACAAAGAGACCTTCGTCGAGTTTCATGCTCTCCCAAGAGAGATCGTCGAAGTAGAAGTTGATAGCGTCCTTATCGACAGCATTCAGGTTGAATGCGATAGACCAGCTGATACCGTCACCAGCTCCGCTAGGCCAAGAAATAACCTGGTCGAATGTCTGCCATGCTGTGTTGAAGGTAATGTCACCGATAGCTGCCCAGTGCTGATAATCAGAAGGAGTCTGCTTGTGGCACTGAGTGTTTGTCTTAACGCCATCCTTACTAGCTCTGTAACGGAAGCTGATCTTCAGCTGCTCGCCTTCCTTCCAAGACTTTGGAGACTGAATCCAGAACTGGTTGTCCCATGCAGAAGCATCACCCTCAGTAATAGCGGGCTGGCCATGGCATACGAATACATGGTTGTTAGGATTAGTTTCATCAACTTCGATGTCAGCAGGGAATGGGTTCCAACCTACATTGCCATTAGCATCAGGTTCACCCAGATTTCTCATTCTCTCTTTACTCCATGCACAAACCAAGTAGTTCTTCTCAGCATCGTTGTATGCTACGTTTGCATCAGGCCAAGGAGTCTCGGCATTACCCATCCAGTTAGGAATGTCCTGAACTGTTTTTTCTACGATGACGGGCTGACCATCATTAGTAAGCCACTCTTGCCATACAGTCGGGCGCTGTGCCTTTGCGTTGTGGCCAACGATAACATACTTCCATTCGATAGTTGCTTGGGTAGTACCAGGCTTTGCAGTAATCCAACATTCCTGAGCGCCAACACCGCTGTACTCCCATTCTACCTCTTGCCATTCTGTACCAATAGCGACCTTTGCATTAAGTGTTTTGTCTCCACTCCAACCCCATGCTAAATCGACATCGATTGTACATGCTTCAGAAGCTTTAACCATGGCCTTTACAGTATATGAGCCATCAAGTTCTGCAGCAAAATTACCTGAGATGTGATACTGGTGCCAATATGGACCAGCACCCGTTACCTTCTGATACTCTGTTCCATTGCTGGTCGTAACTGTGCCAACTGAAGACTCTCCATCTTTCCATTTGCCGTCACCATCGCCGTCAAGATTTGCTTGAGTTTCATACCTGTAGTTTGCACCATAGTCGGTCATGACACCGTCAACCCATTCAGGTACATAACCCATTACATAGAACGGGAAACCATTGTAAGTGGAATAGTCTTGTTTGACATCTTCAACCCACTCAGCCTTTGCTCCCAGGAAACATGCCAAGAGAGCAACAAGTGTAAATAATTTCTTCATAATAGAAATAATTTAGATTAATAATAAAGTGAATAAATAAAATAATTAATAATAAATAAAATGTTCTAGAGTAATAATTGCCAGGAAGATCAGAATTCTTCCCTCTCATTCCTGGCAATTATGAGTTCTTATTGTCCACTAAGTGCCTTGCAGAAGGCCTCGTAAGTGGCATTGCGCACCCAGTCTTTAGTTCCCTTGTTGTCAATTTTCTTATTTGTCCAGAGACCTACAGGATCGGTCGTGTCGACCATGTTGGCCTTACAGATACCAGCCTGCTTGTCACCAGGAATGATTTCCATATATCTCTTGATGACGTGGGCATAGTAATCGGCCAGCTGTTGGCGCTGAGCGTCTGTGATGTTGTCTGTAGAAACACTGGCACCTTCTGCATCCTTATATTTGATGTCGAAGTTAGACAGACGAATCTGCTTGCCGGTCTTAGCCAGACTGGTCAGGAGAGCTTCAAGCACATCCTTGTTGGCAGCCTGCGTTGCAGCATCCTCGCTATACGTGAGGTTCAACTTGGCGTTGATACCATCAATCTTAGCACCGTTGGCATCCCAGATGCCAATCCAGTAGTTGAGGCTTTCTATCTTCTTGGGATCTTCAAGACCTGTTTCGCTGATGAAGAACTTCAACAGTGAAGCATCGCCTTCGTGCTTTTCGAAAGCATTTTTAGCCACGCGTGATACTTCTGGAGCATAGTTCTCACTGCCAAGGATGTCTTGCCAGAAAATCTTATCGGTGGAATGCTTCAGGTCGAACATGCCGTTCTCCAGTACTGCTTTGCTGTCGATGGGCTCGTCAATGAGGTCGAACGACTTGATACGGCCTGCGTTGATCTTCATCAGACCGTCGCACCATGCATTCAGAGCATAGTTGATGGTGTCGGTGAGCTCCTGCTCTGTCTGCGGGCGGTGGTTGTCAGGATAGTAGCCTACCTGTACCTTCTGGATATAGATAACAGCCGTACGCGTGTTCTCAATCCTTAAGTAACCGTCCGTTACGCCCCCTGCACTTTGGGCTTCAACGACAATCTTATTCCATTTACCAGCCTTGAAAGTCCATTTTCCGTTAGGACCGCTTCCTGTGACTTTGTTGCCTGAGAAAGTGATGTCGTAAGACGCATCCTTGTCGGCCTTTGCCCAGAATGTCGTGGTATATTTGGCGAGCGAATCCACTTCGAAACCTTCGATGATGTTCACCTTACCCAACGTGCTGATTTTAAGTGTGTTCTGATTGTCATATTTGGCTATAGTTCCAGATGTCGCTTTATCTCTATAACCGTTAAACGACGTCGAGTCGTTGTAATTGACAACCTTTCCTTCTACATAGTCCACAGGAATCTCAATAGGAGCCGTGAGGGTCGCCAGCCATTCGTCAGCTTGGTTGGCATTGGCAACGATAGGACTGCCGTATAACTCAGCATTAATCTCCTCGGCATGGTCAAGCAGGTCCATCATGTCCAGGAAGTTCATCACACCTTTGGCATTGACGATGCTTCCTGACATCAGCGTGGTTCCGAAGGCGACATTGTCGAAGTTTGTGATGGCAGCGGCATGAGCCAGTTCCTGCTTGTTGAAGTCACTCACCTTGAGCTGGGCGCCAAGAGACATGTTGGGATACTTTTGCCTGTCGATATATGTCTTGACAGGTGCCAAGTCTTTGTAAGGCACAATGAATTCCGGATCAGGGTCTGCCTTGAAATTGCTTGTCTCGTTATAGTCGGCACAGGAAGCTGCAAATGTTCCTGCTACCAACATCAGAGATAAGTTTCTAAAAATCTTATTCATATTCTTAGCCTCCTATTTATTGCTTAACGTATTTGCTATCAAAGAACTCTTTCTTGTTTGATTCACGGGTCTGAACGACCAGCGTATCGGCTGTGGATACCTGGATGTCCTTGTCGTTGAATTTCACATTGTAAGCCAAACGAAGAATGTCGCGCTGAACAGGCTGTCCATTCATGGTTCCCCACTGGTAGTCCTTGTATTCAGCCTTCTCAGTACCCTTTTCGATGAATTCGCCAGAGCCCTGGGCAGTCACGTTCTCATCGTCGGTAGAGATGGTACACTGATTGCCGTTGAATGTGAGGATGAGATTACAAGAGATGGATGCACCAGAGGTCTTGAACGATACAGGGAAGATAGCCTGCGTCATGTTCTTGGTAGTGATACCGCATACC
The DNA here is from genome assembly GCA_902764705.1 of uncultured Prevotellaceae bacterium. Taxonomy (GTDB): domain Bacteria; phylum Bacteroidota; class Bacteroidia; order Bacteroidales; family Bacteroidaceae; genus Prevotella. The sequence goes on from CACWWZ010000023.1 coordinate 28,879, forward strand.
TCGTCGTTCTGGTTCACGGGGTTCTCCGTGTAACGGTCACGGTCGGTGTTAACCAGCGAGAAATCCTTACGGACAATGGTACTCGTTTTTCCCTTTTCTGTCACGTTGTCTACACCGCGGCGGATATATTTACCCTGCCAGGGGTTCATATACTTCACGAGGTAGAGTACATAGTCCTTAGACAGAACTTCCCAATCCTCTGTATTGATACGAGAGGGAGTAAGACCTTCACGGGGTTTGCCAGTGAGAATATAGTCAACACCTTGGGGGTTCGACATCACGAGAGGAATGACATAGGTATTCTCAACCGACTTGGGGTCGTTGAAGAAAGCATCTGTGAACTGCACTTCTACATAGCCGCGAACATCCCCGTTATAAGGAATGGAATTGCTCAACAGTTTGTAGTGTGTCTGTGGCAGAGGAAGCACAGGAGTAGATGCATTACCACCGGCATCAACAAACCAGAGATTGTTGCAAATCGTATCAACGGCAGCAACGTCTACTGTTGCGTTACGTCCAGTGTACGTTCCACCCATGGTTGCCCAAATCCGGCACTTGTGCTCGTTGTCGAGCGTATTGTCGTAGATGTCGTTGCCAAGTACGAGCGTACGAACTGGATTCTGATAAGCGAAGTAGGCTGTTGTGCCTTCTTGGTAGTCAGGGAATTCTCTGTCTGCATTATAGCATGATGTATAGCAGAGAGAGAGGGTTCCCAAGGCTGCTCCGAATATATATTTCTTCAGTTTCATCATTGTTGAACTTTAATCTTTACACTATAAACTTTACATTTTTCTACCATCCCTTGTTTTGCTGGAGGTTACTCCATTTGAGCACTTCTTCCTTGGGAATGGGGCCGTAGTACTGATAAGAACTGTCGTATTTGCGTTCCTCTACATCAATGATGGTATAGGTGAGTTCACCGGTCTCTTCGTCGCGGTCGATCTTCATACCCTTCACCGTCTCATTGAGTGGCATCTGCCAGCGACGGAGATCCCAGAAACGCTTGTTCTCGAAACAAAGCTCAATGCGGCGCTCGTTACGAATCAGATTGGTCATCTTATCCTGACTGCTTGCACACTCTTCAAGATAGGCATCTCCTTCAGGAAGAGGTTGGCCAATCTCGTTGGTTCCGAGTCCTGCACGTTCGCGGATGGCCTTGATGACGTCGTAAGCCGTGAAACCTACATTGGCACCATCAACCTTCGGTCCCCAGGCATCGTTGGCTGCTTCTGCATAAGCCAGGAAGAGTTCCGTATAACGGATACGCGGATAGATGTGCTGCTGTTCGAGCTTAGAACTTCCCAGTGGGTTGGCGTCGTCACGGAGAAGCTTTCTCAGATAATAGCCTGTACGGGTAGAAGTGCTGATGCTGTTGATGTTGTCATCAGTCTCGTTGCCAGAGTTCGGATAAGTACCTGTGATAATATCTGTTCTTCTGAATATGGTACCATTGCAGATGACGTTATATGCAAGACGCGGGTCACGGTTGGCATACGGGTCCTTGGGGTCATATCCAGACTGAGCATCTGTGATAGGACGACCGCTACGCATCGGGAAAGCGTCTACCAGATTCTGTGATGGGTTGACACGACCGCTACCGTACAATGTCGGCGGGAAGTTCTCGGCTTCCTGGTCTGCATTTTTACGATAGTCTTCGCGCCAGAGAATCTCATCGAAATTAGCAAGCGCGTTTAGCTTGGTGGTATTCGTGTACCAGTTGATATTTCCAGCCTGGTCAAATCCCTCCATACCGCCAATGCGCTTCAGTACATTGGCACAAAGCTTGGCAGCCTCCTCGGATGTCACACCGCTCTCAGCGCGGAATGCGGGACTGGCAGCCAGCAGGGCAATCTGAGCCTTGACAGCCTCGGCAATTCTGCCGGAAATGAGACCTCTTGCTTTGTCACCAAATACGAGGTTAAAGCCGGAAAGGTTTGCACCTTTCTTGATGTACTTCTCTGGTATTACGCTCTCTTCTCCAATTTGGATGTCTTTATAATCTAAGGGGAGCAGGGCCATCGCGCTGTCGCAGTCGGCAAAACACTGCTTCACACACTCAGCAAAGGTAGCACGGGGCTGGTTGAAGTCAGAGCTACCGTCCTCAGACTTGGTCAGCAAGGGGACGCCATAGAGCTTGCCGTCGTTAGCATAGCCGCCATGAGCCTGAAGCAGATAGTAATAGAAGATGGCACGCAGACCAAAGGCTTCGCCCTTCAAGCGATCGATGAACATCAGCTGCTTTGATTCTGCACTGGGTGCCCATGAACTCTTTTCTACAATCTGGAGGAAGCTATTGACATACTGAATACCATCCTTGCAGTTGTTCCATTGAGACATGGGGTTGTTGTCCGATGCCCATGAACCGGTTGCCATAAGCAGATAGTTACTGTTCTTGTTGTTGGTGACAGCATCATCTGTGGCAATGTCCGTCTGCGTGGTAGTCTGATACGGGAGACGGTCGTAGCCATAAATCAACAGACCATGTGCATACGAAGACTCCTTGGGCAAGTCTTCCAACTGTCTGTTGTTTTCATCAGCAGGCTCGAACATATCCTGACATGAGCAGAATGCGAGCAGACCAATGAAATAGAATATAATGTTTCTTGTTTTCATATATTCTCGTATTTCTTAATTCTTAATTCTTAATTCTCTTAAAGAGTTACCTTAACACCGAGATTGTAGAAACGAGTCTGTGGGGCATAGCCGACACTGGTCTCCATCAACTTTCGCTCTCCAGAGATGGTGAGGAGGTCGTTTCCGTTCACATATACTGAGAGAGCCTTCACTACCTTACCCATCATCTCCTGTGGGAAGTCGTAGGTCAACTGAATCTTGCGCAGATTGAAGCGGTCGGTGCTGTAGAGCCAGAAGGTGGATGCCTCACCGTTAGCCGTTGACATTGTGGTCAGACGGGGATGAGTAGCAGTTGCTGCTGTCTCTGGAGTCCAACGGCCACGTGCATTGACAGAGTACTTGTTCTCGCCACTCATGAAGTAGTAGCTGCTGTTCTTCAAGCCTTTGGCACCGAATTGACCGTCACCCAACATAAAGAGCGTCCAGTTCTTATACTTGAGCGTGAGGTTCAAACCCAGCGTGAGAGGTGCACCGTAGGTACCCGACTTGCCGAGTTCAACCTGGTCCTTGTTGTCAATTTTACCGTCACCATTCACGTCCTCGTATTTCAAGTCACCAGGCTGGAGATAGTTATTACCGCTGAGCGTTGATTTGGGAAGACCAGCCTTCAAAGTGTACTTGGTCTTACCATCAGAGGTGGTGCTCACATCAAAGTCATCAAGGGTGTAGAAACCTAAGCAGTTGTAGCCTGAGATAGCATCAAGGGCTCTTCCTTCATGAGAAAGTTCTTTATTTGAGTTACGCCAAGGTGCTGTGTCGTCTAGGATTTCATCGTACTTCTTCCACTCTGTGGTGAGATAGGTTCCGACTACACCAAGCTGTGCGTCAACCTTACCGAACTTCTTGTGAGCGGTGATGCTGAAGTCAAGACCCTTGCGGTTCTGGATGTTGTTGTTGATAGCAGGCTTGAATGAACTGCTCGAAAGACCACCTGACAAATATGAGGGGAATGTGGTGGGGTTCTGGATAAGGAAGCCGTCCATATCCGTATTGAAGTAGGTGAGTTCAGTGCGAATCAGCTTGTTGAAGAATGAACCGCGCAGACTGACGGAGAATTCCTTACGATGGATGAAGTCGAGGGCGGGATTGGCACCTGCCTTAGAGTATGTACGGTCGGTGGTAACACCCTCGTTCCAAGCGAAACTACCTCCTGTGATATCCCAACTGGCCTCGTAAAGATAGAAATTATTGTCACCCATATAAATATCAATATCTTCATTCAGGTTGCTGTAGGATGCACTGATCAGCAGGTCGTCTACAAAACTTCCCTCCATGAACTTCTCTTTGGCAATATTCCAACCCAGTGTGAAAGAATGGGAGATGGCTTCGCGGTTACCCTCCGGAAGACGGGCAGAGTGTACACCAGCCAGTCCTACTTCAGCAAAGTAGCGGCCCATATAGTCGTAACCGGCCTGCAGACCTAAGTTGGCATTGGCATAACGGTGGTATTGACCACTCGCAGTCGTCGTATACATGTTGGCGAGCAAAAGACCTGTTACATGATGTTTGCCGGCAAAGGTGTGCTCATAGTCGAAATGACCATTCCAGCTGATTGTCTGGCGATATTTAGTATCCGACATGGTCATATTACCTGTAACGACTTCATCGTTCTGCTGGGTAAGAGCCACAATCGCATCCTGTGAGTTATAGTTACTCCATGTGGGGATGAATACTGCATACTTATTATTATATGACAGACTGTAGTTGGCTGCATAGTCAATAGAGAACAAGGTCTTGAACGACAAGCCCTGCACGAACTTGTTCATGTCATAGACGAAACCGGCGTCGAATTGGAACTGACGGCTGACGGCTTGCGTCTTACCGCCGAAATAGCAGTCTGCGATGGCATTGGTCTGGGTGGCCTTGGTACCGCCGGGGAAGAATCTTCCGTCGAGCAGGTTGAGCGACTTGCCCAGGGTTGCAAGTGCCTTCGTGGCATTGGGGTCAACGTATGCAATGTCAATCAGCGGTGCTGCATTTTCCGGGAAGTTCGGACGCATCGAAGATGCCTCGCTCCAGAAATTACCCTTGTTCTGGTGGGCATTGTAGAAGGTTGCACTGGCGTTGGCAAAACCCGTGATAACCTTATTCACTACGAGGTCTACATTACCACGAACGCTGAAGCGGTCGGTGTAGTTGTCCTTGGCATTACCGAAGTTAATGAGATCCTCAAAGCGATAGTAGTTGATGTTGGTGTAGAAGTGTGCACGCTGACCGCCACCCTGAATCTCCAACGTACCTTCAGAACGGTTGTACATCTTGCGGATATATTCGTCTGAATAGTAGTTTACGTTGGGATAACGGTAGGGATTCAAACCGGAAGCGTGGTTGTAGATGTCCTGCTGGGAATACTTTGCTCCTGTGGCAAGCTGGTCGTTCAGACAAGCCTCGTTGTAGAGCGTCATATACTCTGCAGAACCCAGATACTCCGGGAATTCCTTGGCCACGTGGAAACCCGTGTTGGCGTTAGCCTGGATCTGCAGGCCATCCACCTTGCCACGCTTGGTGGTAATCAGAATAGCACCTTTTGCACCCTTGGCGCCATAGAGTACGACAGCCTGCGCACCCTTGAGGAAGGTAATCTGCTCGATTTCAGAAGGCAGCACGTTGTTGGACGGACGCTTCACACCGTCGATGATGACGAGTGGAAGGTTGCTGTTGTCGTTGGTGTCAAGACGGTCGTTGTCCATACCCCACAGGTTGCCACCATTCCATCCGCCGACAAGGGCATTCATGTCTTCAAGACTACTCATCGTATAGTCCTTCTTCGACAACTCTTCCATGTCGACATACGAAATGCCTCCGAGAAGTTGGTCGGCATCCTTGTCGCGAAACGCAACATGGACTTTCTTTTTTGCCACGATTGAATCAGCGTCGTCAGCGGTCTGTGCATTGGCCGTCATTGGCGATGCTGCCAGCATGGCAAAGAGAAATATATTTGTTTTTAAATTTTTCATAAAAAACTCTTAATTCTTAATTCTTAATTCTTAATTCTCTTACCATCCGGGATTCTGATCAAATCCATGATACAGATAGGTGTCCTTGTCAGGAAGTGGGAACCAGTAGTGCTTGGATTCCAAACGACGGGTGATGAGCTCTTTCTTGTGGAAGTTACCAATGTGTGCGTCCTTTGGATCGTGATCCTTAAACCAGTCGTCCGTTTCCAAACGTTCGAACTCATGAGAGTATTTCACCGTATAGGGAGGCTCTGTCAAAAGCAGCCAACGCTGAAGGTCGCACCAGCGGAAGCCTTCGAAGGAAAGCTCTACAGCACGCTCGCGGCGTACTTCGTCGATGAAGTGCTCTCTGGTATCCATGAGGTTAGACTGTACATGCTCCATGGGATAGTCATCACAGTTTACACGGTCGCGGAGTACGTTGATGGCATCAACAGCAGAATACGACTTACAATAGACCGGCTTGTCTTTCAGATCGCTCACGCTGGTAGCAATGGCTGCCTGAGCCTCTGCATACATCAGATAGATTTCAGCCAGACGCATGTAAGGGAGATAGCTCTGGAACTGGTGGTCATAATCATACCATTTGTCACCTTCGTTACACTGGTGAGGAATGAGCTTCTGGATAAAGTAGCCCGTGCTACTACCGTCGGCAACACCACGCATGGCACCACCTGTGTACAGAGTACAATATTCATGTTTCTTCTGTGTAGAAGTCAAAGCATCTGTGCTGAGCACGTAGTGGAAACCATCGAAGATGATGTCGTGATAGAATCGCGGATCGCGATCCTTATACGGATGCTCCGGATCCCAACCAGACCGTGGGTTCAACACATATTCACCATCGCGGACCAGGTAGATGGGTTGTCCATTGGCCATACCGTACTGGTCGATGACGTTTGCCGTGGGGTGGTGGATGATTTTGTCGTGAGCTACGAGACCTTCAACCTTCGGGCCGAAAATCTTTGCGCAGTTCCAGTTGGCTGAGTTTACACCGGGATAAGCACCACGGAAGATGGCTTCCGAAGCACCTGGCATCGACCAACTTTTCTTATGAGTATAGAAAATGTCTGAATAACAGTTTTCAGCGTTTTCATCCATCGTGTGGTCGTAGAGGTTAGAATACTTGAATCCTACGAGATGGTAGGTGACCTGTCCGTTTTTCACCATGTCAAGCAACTTTCCGAATGTCTCGGCAGCTTTCTTACAGTAAGTAACGTCATAATCGTAGGTCTTGCCGTTGGAGCTGGCACCTAACAGCTGGGCAACACCACCGTCCTTGGTCTTCTCAAACTCCTTCATTAAGGGAGAACCGGCCCAGAGATAGCACTTGCCTAAGTAGCAGAGTGCCATGAACTTGTTGACACGCAGATCGTTCTTTCCAGATGTCTGCATACCGGCCAGTGTCTCATCCCAACCATTTGGATCGAGCGGAAGGAGGCTGGCAGCCATTTCGAAATCTTCTGCACAGCGATCGGCGCATTCCTGGAAAGAAAGGCGAGGAAGCTCGGGGATGTCATTGGCAGAAAATGCTTTGTCAATATAGGGCAGACCGCCGAAGTAGCACATCAGCTCGAAATGCCACCATGCACGGAAGAAGTACAGCTGTCCGAGCAGCAGGTCACGCTCTTCGTCAGTACCGACAAGCGACTTGATGTTCTCAATACCCATGTTACACTTACGGATGCAATACCATGAGTTTCTCCAAAGTGAACTTCTGTCACCATTCAGCCAGCACTGGGTGTTAGAATACCAGTTACGGTAGTTGCCAAGGTCAACCTGGTGATCCATGTGTGCAAAGCCTTCCGTGTTATGAACAGCGTCATCACCGAAATTCCAAGCAGTACAGTAGTTGATCTTCTCCTTATCAGGAATCAAATTATAGATTTCCTCAATATATCCCTGGAAGTTGCGGTAGTTCTTAAATGCCTCGTCCTCGGCCACGATAGACTCTGGGTCCTTATCGAGCCAGTCGGTGCAGGAAGTGAAGGATGCACCACCTGCCAAAAGGAGCAGCGAACCGCACAAAAGGGATTTGATGTTATTATAATATTTCATAATATATATACGTAATTATAAGTAAAGCTTGAATCCGAAGTTGTAACGTCTGACCGTAGGATAAGCACCACCGCTACCACTCCATCCGTAGTTACTTTCGCGGTCGTCAGGCATCTTAGTAATCAGGAAGAGGTTGTTACCATTCAGATATACCTTCAGGCTAGAGAAACCAATTTTCTTAATCCAGCCCTTTGTCCATGTGTAGGCGACCTCCACGTTCTTCAGACGGAAATAAGAACCGTCGAAGAGGAACTGTGTACCGTTGTTGTAGGAAACCTGAGTAGCAAAACGTGGAACGACGACTTCGCCATTTCCGCTTTCGGGATTCCACCAAGTACCAGTATCATAAACTGTGAGCAGCTGGTCACCGAAAGAAGTGAGGGTTACGTCACGGGTAACGCCTGTTACACCATAGAGCTGAGCGAAACAGCTCCATCCCTTCCATTCCCAACCGATGGTGGCATTGTAGGTGTGCTCCGGGTTTCCGGTGTAGCCGTAAGGAGCCTTGTCATTGGTCTCGTCAACCTTACCGTCACCATTGAAGTCAACGATATAGTGGTCGCCGATGAGTACTGTGGCATCGTCCTTCTCACGCTCGGGCGAACTGTAGAGTTCGTCGTACGTCTTAATGAAGCCGTTGTCAATAAACTCGGTGTACTGTCCTTGAGAATAACCCTCTGCCTTGCGATAGCTGGGAATCAGTGCGGGGTCATCCTTTTCTATAATAGTATTGTGCGCGTATGTGTAGTTGGTATTTGCCCAGAAGCGCATACCATTCTTCAATACCTTGTTGAAACGAAGTTCAAACTCGAAACCGACGTTCTTCATTTTACCCTTATTGACGTCAGGAGTCGTTGCTGCACCATAGAATGAAGGCACAGAACGGTTGGCACCGGAGATGAAGATGTCGTAACGATCGTCGCGGAACCAGTCGAAGCTACCTGCGAACATACCATGCAGGAAAGCATAGTCGAAACCGAGGTCTTTCTTCAATACCGTGGCCCAACGAAGGTCAGGTACGGCAATACCAGATTCCTTATAACCGGTGAACGGGCTGTTGGAACCGTCAAGAGAAATCGCATAAGGACCAATTACGGACCATTCCGTCATGTAGGCAAAACGCTTACCGGCGTTATCGTCACCAATCTCACCAAGAGAACCACGAATCTTGAACATATCAACAATTCCTTTCTCTTTTAACTTCTTCATGAAGGGCTCTTCGGAAATCATCCAACCGGCAGCTCCTGAACAGAAGAATGCGAAACGATAGTCCGGAGAGAACTTCTGTGAACCGTTGTAAGCACCGTTGAACTCAGCGAAATATCTGCTCTTGTAGTCGTAGGTAGTACGGAACACCCAGTCCTCGCGACGATTCTCGAGGTCTGCGTTACCGGCATTGATACGGCGCTTCCAGTTACCCATGACGGAGATGTTGTGCTGACCGAACTGACGGGCCCAGAAGAGCTGGAGTGACATTTCGGTGGCACGGCTTGTATAGCTGACACTACCGGGCTGAGTAAACCAGTCGCGCTTCTCATAGTAATCGAAACCGGTCTTCGGGTAGATTTCATTTTCCCATACCAGCTGTCCTTCCTCAGGAACAATGTATGCTGTGTTGTTAACGTGACCACCGCCGGCAGCACTGATACCGCGGTCGCCCTCGTTGAACTGGTTATCCCAAGAGACGGTACCGCGTGCAACAAGTCCCTTCGTCACGAAATCGAGGTTCTGCTCGAGGACGAAGTCGGTGAATATACGAGTGATAGTGCTCACTGAATAACCAGACGTCGATACGCTCATCGGAGAGTTCGACATGTTAGAGGCTGCCAATCTGGAGAAACCCCAAGCGCCGTTGGCGAACTTAACAGGGTATACGTTGGGCGGCATACGATAGGCACCGGCCCAGTTCTGCTGCTGGAAGAACTCACCGTTATTACCATAATAATAACGTGGAGACTTCTGCTGAGCGTTAGAACCAGCCAGGCTCACTCTGAACTGTGTGGTCTTTGTAATCTGGAAGTCCAAGTTAGAACGTACATTCAAACGGTTGTAGTCGTAACCGCCCTCATAGCCTTGGTTGTTATCCCAGATACGGGTCATATCACCTTCGTTCTGGAAGTCGAAAGCTACGAAATATTTCACGAACTTGGTACCACCGGAGAAGTTGATATTAGTGTTGTAAGAGAAGGTGTAGTTCTTGAACATCTCTTCCTGCCAGTCAACGTTAGGATAACGTTCTGCCTGGCTGTAGTCACCGAGGTAATTACCGTCCTTGTCATAGTTGGGGATGACGGTATGATCCTGGTTGCGGAAAAGATTGATAAACGTCTGTGGACGATAGTAAGCCCAAGAACCGGCACCGCCAATGGCGAGCTCGTGCTCAACGGCTTGGTTGCGGAGCATGTAGCCGTCGTAAGAGTCGTACTTGCGGGGAAGCTTTGATACGGCCTTCAGTGTGGCGTTGAAACCTACATCGATTCTTGCCTTACCTTCCTGACCGCGCTTGGTGGTAATCAGAATTACACCATTAGCACCCTCCACACCGTAGACGGCAGTTGCAGATGCGTCCTTCAATACGGACACTGTGGCTACTGAGGTGACATCAACGGATTTAATCTCACGCTTAACACCATCGACGAGGATCAGAGGCTGGGCGTCCTGGTTCCATGCGGCAGCACCACGGATGTAAATTCGCGGGTCTTCTTCACCAGGCTGACCAGTAGAAGCGATGGTGGCGATACCAGGAAGGTTACCGGTGAGAGCAGCACTCACACTACCGATACCTGCAGCACGCTCCAGCACTTCACCCGTGGTCTGGGTAATAGCACCCACCACAGAGGCTTTCTTCTGCTGACCGTAACCTACTACTACGACTTCCTCCAGCTGGGTGTCGTCCATCAGCGTGACTTTGAAGTTGCGCTGCTTGCCGATTTTGATTTCCTTGGTGGTCATACCCACATAGGAAATCACCAGCACTGACTGCTCCGAGGGTACCTTCAGTTGGAAGTTACCGTCGAAATCAGTCACCGTACCCAGGGAAGTCTGTCCCTTTACTACAACCGAGGCGCCAATCAAAGGCTCCGCGGCATTGTCTGTGACTGAACCCGTAACAGTGACGCCATTTTGGGCATACAGCATAGTGCTGCAGGCGAACAGCATCAGAATCGCGGGAAATGTCTGTCTAATCAATTGCTTTAGATTCTTCATTTTGACAGATTTTGATTCATGTTATTTTTAATTTACGTTAGTTGTTTCTCGTTAATTTCGGTGCAAAGTTACATGTATTATTATAAATAACCTTATTTTATTGTAACAAGCACTTTGTATTTTGTAACATTCCTTAAGAATTCTTGCTTTTTTGCCGTTTTGTGTTACTTTAGCAATAATTGTATTAGGTCGACAGCTGGCCGTACGGCAGTCCGTGGCAGTAGCCTCCAGTGTAAACTGTGCCGCCTCTGGTTGCATAATCGCGGGTTCCTTCATTTACTAAAGGACTCGTTGGGATTTCCTGTTTTTGATACATGTTATTTTTATTTTTAGCCTTTACAATGTTTCTTTAATGAAAAAGGGGGGTGATTCACATCGGCCCCCTCATAATTTTACATACCAAAACTACTAACTCTTAGTAACTATTATAAGTCTTAACTTAAAAAATAAAGCGATTTGAAAAAGAATTTCTATTTCTGGGTGCAAAGATATACATTATATTTTAAGAATACTTTATCATTTGTAACATGCTTTTTGTTTTTTGTATATTACATGCATGTTTTTTACAGTTTGAAAGTATTTTGTAACTTAATGGAAAACGTTTTTGTTGCAAGGAAAAGAAATAATGTTTAACTTTGCATTCGAATCGTTAAACCCCTAATTGAATGATTATGAAAAAGTTATTAACCCTGATTTTTTGTCTGTGCGCCTTAGGTGCGCACGCGCAGGATCCTAATTTTTACATCTTCCTGTGTTTCGGTCAGTCGAATATGGAGGGTAATGCCCGTCCTGAGGCTGCTGATCTGGCTAGTCCCGGTTCGCGCTTTCTTTTGATGCCTGCCGTCGACTTTCCCGCTACCGACCAGCGCCCAGCCCGTAAGATGGGCGAATGGTGCGAGGCTTCGGCTCCCCTCTGTCGTCCTAATACCGGTTTGACTCCTGCCGACTGGTTTGGCCGTACCCTTGTGGCTTCACTGCCTGAGAATATTAAAATTGGTGTCATCCATGTGGCTATCGGTGGAATTGATATTAAGGGCTTCTTGCCTGACAGTATTAAGGAGTATGCCGAGAAGAAGGCTCCAGGTTGGATGAAGGGTATGCTGGCCGCTTACGACAACAATCCCTATAAGCGTTTGGTGGAGTTGGCCAAGAAAGCCCAGAAGGACGGTGTTATTAAGGGCATTCTGATGCATCAGGGCGAGACCAATACCGGTGATCCCAAGTGGGCAGGTATGGTGAAGCAGGTGTACGAGAACCTTTGTGGCGACTTGCAGTTGAAGCCCGAGGAGGTGAATCTCTATGTGGGTAATATCGTCCAGGCTGGTGGCAAGGGCGTGTGCATCGGTTGCAAGAAGCAGATTGACGAACTGCCCCAGACCATCCACACCTGTCAGGTCATCTCTTCTGACGACTGCACTAACGGCCCTGACCGTCTGCACTTCGATGCTGCAGGCTATCGTGAGCTGGGTTGCCGCTATGCTGAAGCAGTGGCCCGCCATCTCGGTTTCGAGCCCAAGCGTCCGCAAAACATGCCTGTGGCCAAGAAGATTGAAGTGCCTGCCGATGCTGTTACCGTCGAGAATGCCATTCCTGGCAACGAGTTCCCGAAGATTGACAAGGAGCGCCGTGCCTATTTCCGCATTGAGGCTCCTCAGGCCCGCAAGGTGGTTGTCGACATTTGCAGTAAGAAGTACGACATGGAACCCGATGGTAAGGGTGGTTTCATGGCTGTTACCGATCCTCTGCCCGTTGGTTTCCATTATTACTTCATGAATATTGAGGGCGTGAACTTCATTGATCCCGCCAGTGAGACCTACTTCGGATGCAACCGCGAGGCTGGCGGACTTGAAGTTCCCGAGGGTCCCGAGGGCGACTACTACCGCCCGCAGCAGGGCATCGCTCATGGTCAGGTGCGCAGCATCTACTATTGGAGTGAGCATTCTAAGAACGGTGAGTGGCGTCATGCCTTGGTCTATACGCCGGCCGAATACGAGAAGGGCAAGAAGAAGTATCCGGTACTCTACCTCCAGCATGGCATGGGCGAGGGCGAGACCAGTTGGATGCTGCAGGGTAAGATGCAGCACATTATGGACAACGCCATTGCCGGCGGCGAGGCTGTTCCAATGATTGTGGTCATGGAGAGCGGCGACATCAAGGCTCCGTTCAATTTCGCTGGTGGTGGTTCCAATCAGCAGGGACGTAGCGAGTACGGTGCTTCGTTCTATCCCGTATTGCTGAACGACCTGATTCCTTATATTGATGCTAACTTCCGTACGAAGAGCGACCGCGAGAACCGTGCTATGGCCGGACTCTCATGGGGTGGTCATCAGACCTTCGACGTTGTACTGCAGAACCTCGACAAGTTCGCTTGGATGGGTACTTTCAGCGGTGCCATCTTCGGTCTTGACGTGAAAACCGCCTACAACGGTGTCTTTGCCGATGCCGATGCGTTCAACAAGAAGATTCATTACTTCTATATGAACTGGGGATCTGAGGATTTCATCAAGAGTCAGCCTATCGTTGACGGCCTGCGTGAGTTGGGCATCAAGGTCGACAGTTCTGTTTCCGAGGGCACCGGCCATGAGTTCCTTACCTGGCGTCGCGGTCTCCACGAATTCATTCCACACCTCTTTAAATAAAGGAGGTAAAGGAGTTAAAGAAGTTAAAGAAGTTAACGAAGTTAAGAAGACAAAAAAAGCCTCCCGATTGGGGAGGCTTTTTTATTGTCTTTAATCATCCGGATTACCTTTGTAGTGGAAGGGCTGGATGTTAGGATTGTCACCCGTATACATTTCCGGAACCTGATCCTTGATCAGTTTCTTGTTGTAGTCGCCGCGTACGGCACCAGTGTTCATCAGCAAATCGGAATACTTGACCGTAGGAATTACGATGCCGAAAATGCCGACACCCACGCGAACACCCTCAGGATGGATGTTGTTGACGATGCGCGCCGTCTTCAGGAAGGTGTGCGGATAAATCTCCAGCTTGTTCAGCTTCTTGTAGGTTTCCCATAGCTCTTTGTTTACCTCCATGCTGTCGGCATGGGTGAAGACGCGGCCAAGATTACCGACGTAGTCATCGATGATGTCACTCTCAATGCTGTCGCTGGCCTCAATGCACTCCATGATGTTGTCTTCCATCTGCCAGCGCATGTAGCTGTCGCTAGGACGGGTGATGGCAGCGATAATCAGTAGGACAATGAGAATGGCTGCACAGATAATGATTTTGCCGAGACAGCTGCCCGTGAACTGCTGGGCGGTACTCTGTTTCTTGTAGGTGTTGGGATTAAACTGTTCCATAATATGATTTTTATTTATTGATGATGCAATAGATTCATAAACTCCTGGCGTGTCTTTGCCTGATTAAAGGCACCACTGAACTCACTGGTCGTCGTGATGCTGTTTTGTTTCTCCACGCCACGCATCTGCATGCACATGTGGCGGGCTTCAACGACTACCATGACACCAAGAGGATGCAGCGTGTCCTGAATGCACTGCTTGATTTGCAGCGTCAGGCGCTCCTGCACTTGCAAGCGGTGGGCAAAGATGTCCACCACGCGGGCAATCTTCGAGAGCCCTGTGATGTAGCCGTTGGGAATGTATGCCACATGGGCCTTGCCGTAGAAAGGCAACATGTGGTGTTCGCAGAGCGAGAAGAAGTCGATGTCCTTCACAATGACCATCTGCGAGTAGTCTTCGCGGAAGAGTGCCTGGCGCAGCACTTCGTTGGCGTCCTGCGTATATCCCTGGGTCAGGAACTGCATGGCCTTGGCCACGCGCATGGGGGTCTTCTGTAGTCCCTCACGCTCGGGGTCTTCACCCAGCAATTGCAAGGTGCGGCGGTAGTGGTCCGCCAATTCTTCCAGTCCTTCGCGATATTCTATTTGTTCTGCCATTTAGTCGTAAACTGTTATTTTTCCTTTCACCACTACTGCTTCCGAGAATCCCATCTTGCGCAGACTGAGCAACATCTGGTGCGCTTCCTCGTAGGTGCGGTAGTTGCCTACGCGACATATCCAGCGCGGGGAGTAGAAATGCACGTAGACGGGGACTCCCGGGTAGCTGCTTTTGATCTGGTTGCCCACCGATTCTGCCTGTTGGCGGTCCTTGCGCGAGTTTCCGCCGGCAAAGGCTTGCACGCGGTAACCGTTAATCTTGTAACCGCCCGTCATGATTTTCTTGGTCGGTTCGGCAGCTCCTTCCTCAGATGTCTCTTCCTGAGCGCTCTGACTGCTGGCTTTCGAGGGGTCGTTAGTCGTCGTGTTCGACGGCTTTGTGGTCATCGGCTTTGTCGTTGCCGGCTTCGTCGTGCTCGTCGGAGATGTTACGGGGCCGAGTTTGCTTTCGTTCACTAGCTGGTCTATCTCGGTGCTCTCATGAATGGTAACGGTACCCTGTCCGGCTTTCTGTTGCTGGATGCGCTGGGTAAACGTCTGTGCGTTTAAAGGTAAAAAAGTAAAAAGGTAAAATGGTAAAAGCACCAATACCTTTTTGATGATTTGATACTGTTTTGTTTCCATAATGCTTTCCTTATTTTACTCTTTTACTTTTTTACCTATTTATTTGTCTTTTACTTTTTCCAAGCGTCGATGATGCCCTTGAAATCTGCGCACTTAAGCGAAGCACCGCCGATGAGACCACCGTCGATGTCAGCCTTGGCGAACAGCTCGGGAGCATTGCTTGCCTTGCACGAACCACCATACAGGATGCTGGTGTCGTCGGCAACGGCCTGACCATACTTCTCTGCAATGATAGAGCGGATGTAGGCGTGGATTTCCTCAGCCTGCTCGGCAGTAGCGGTCTTGCCGGTACCGATAGCCCAAATGGGCTCGTAGGCGATGATAATCTTGCGGAAGTCCTCCTCAGCAAGATTGAATACGCTACCCTCCAGTTCGGCCTTCACAACCTCGTTCTGCTTGTTAGCATCGCGCTCAGCCAGTGTCTCACCGATACAGAAGATGACCTTCAGACCGTTCTTCAGGGCCAGCAGCACCTTCTCTTTCAGAATCTCGGGAGTCTCCTTGTAGTACTCGCGACGCTCAGAGTGGCCCAGGATGACATACTGAGCACCTGTCGACTTCACCATCTCGGCGCTAACCTCGCCCGTGAAGGCACCCTTCTCCTTGTCGGCACAGTTCTCAGCACCCAGACCGACCAGTGCGGGGTCCAGCTCCTTGGCTACTGATGCCAGGTGGATAAAGGGAGTACAGATGATGACGTCACAGTTGGGCTTGTCAGCCTTGAGTGCGTCGTTCAGTTCCTTGGCCAGGGCGATGCCCTCCTGCAGGTTCAGGTTCATTTTCCAGTTGCCTGCTACGATTTTCTTTCTCATTGTTGTGTTACTTTTTAATTGTTGATTCATATCATTGTTAGATACTTTTTTTCTCTTCTTAATCCAGTGCGACCACATCCACAGCCTGTCGGCAACGACCAGCAGCACCAATGGCAGCACGTACCACAGTATGATGACCAGCACCTTGCCGGGGATGGAGTCGGCGGGTTTCTGTCCCAGCGCCGTATGCTCCAGGCGTCCGTCCAGTTGCGCTTCGTCGGGCAGGCGGTTGTGGCTCCATTTGCGGATAATCTCGCCGTCTTTCAACAACAATACGCCCGGATTGCTTCGTATGATGGTCTTCAGCGTCGTCTCGTCCGTCTGACAGTAGGCATATTCCGCTCCCGTCGTCTCTCGCCACTGGCTGATGCCCGCTGCTCCGCTGGCTGTCAGGCAGTAGAAGGGGTAGTCGTATTCCGCTGCATAGTCGTACAGCTGGTTGATGCGGTCCAACTGGCTGTCGTCTGCCTGTTCCAGGTGCGGCGCTACCATCAGAAACGTGTAACCCTCGTTGAGCAGCAGGGCTTCCGTGATGTCATCGCCCTCGGCAATGCGTTCCACAAAAAAATCGACGTATGGCGAGTCTTCGCCGTCCATCATCTTCTGCCAGCCTTCGCGCAGGTTCGTTCCCACGTGGTAGGGGCGGAAATCGAAGTAGGGCCGGTCGTAGAGCGACCATCCCGACACAGCCAAGATGAAGATGACTGTGTAGTTGATGACAATCCACTGGTTGCTCTTCGACACGAAGCGCATCATGTCCAGCGGCCAGCGTGCGACGACTGCTGCCATCACTAGCAGGACGACGTTTTTCCAGAATGTCTGCCAGTTGGTCAGCACCACCGCATCGCCGAAGCATCCACAGTCGCTCACCGGGTCGGCCACTGCCAGCCACAGCGTCAGTGGAGTCATGACGAGCATGACCACCAGCACCAGCCTCGACACCAGTCGTCTGCGAATGGCGAACATCAGGCAGATGCCCAATACAAATTCCAGTGCCGACAGTAGCACGCTTGCTCCCAGCGTCATGAAGTCGGGCAGCGCGTGCCCAAGTTGCATGGCCGTCAGGTAGTCGGCAATCTTATATTGTGTGCCCAGCGGGTCTACTGCCTTCACGAATCCCGACAGGATTAGTACCATGGCCAGCACGAACCGGGCAATATTTACTCCTACTCTCCTCAACTCCTTCTCTCCTTACTCCTTCTCTCCTAACTTAATCGCCCCGAACACGGCATAGTTGATGATGTCCATGTAGTTGGCATCGATACCCTCCGAGACCAATGTCTCGCCACCCAGGTTCTCTATCTCCTTGATGCGCTCAATCTTCGTCAGGATGAAGTCGGTATACGAGCTGACCCGCATGCCGCGCCACGCCTCGTCGTAGTCATGGTTCTTGCGCTTCATCAGTTCCAGGGCCTCGTTGGCATACTTGTCGTACAGCTTCATGGCCTCGTCGACGGTGATGTCCACCGTGTCGCTGAATCCGTTGTAGATCTGGATGAGTCCCACGATGCCGTAGTTGATGAGTGCGATGAATTCGGGTCTGATGCCTTCGCCCACCAGCGACTCCTTCTTGATTTCCAGTGAGCGGATGCGCTTGGCCTTGATAAACAGCTGGTCGGTCAGCGACGAGGGTCGTAGAATGCGCCACGAAGCCCCGTAGTCGTGGAGCTTCTTCTCGAACAGCGTGCGGCATTCACCGATGGTCTGCTCAAACTGGCGGTTGGTTTTTTCTTCTTGCGGTGTCATAATTCGGGTGCAAAGATACAAATTAACGGGCAAAAAGCCAAAAAATAATAAAAAAATGACACATAAACCGCTATTTTTTTGTACTTTTGCGCCCATGAAACTTTATTCCGATGCAGCATTAGCAAAGATTTTAGACAAGGACATCTTCCACCAGATAGGCCAAGTGGCCGACCGCCTGGGCGTGGAATGCTATGTCGTGGGGGGCTATGTGCGCGACATTTTCCTCGAGCGTCCCTCCGACGATATCGATGTCGTTGTCGTGGGCAGCGGCATCGAGGTGGCCAAGGCGCTGAAGCAGCAGCTCGGTCATCGTGCACACCTTTCTGTCTTTAAGAACTTCGGTACGGCACAAGTGAAATTCAGGAGTCAGGAGCCGGGAGTCGGGAGTAAGGAGATGGAAGTCGAGTTCGTCGGTGCCCGCAAGGAGAGCTACAGCCACGACTCGCGAAAGCCCATTGTCGAGGACGGTACGCTCGAGGACGACCAGAATCGCCGCGACTTCACCATTAATGCGATGGCTATCTGTCTGAACAGCAGCCGTTTCGGCCAACTCGTCGACCCTTTCAACGGCATTGCCGACCTCGAGGACGGCATCATTGCCACGCCCCTCGACCCCGAGGTGACGTTCTCCGACGACCCCCTGCGCATGATGCGCTGCATCCGTTTCGCCACCCAGCTGAATTTCCAGATTGAGGAGGAAACCTTTGTGGGTCTGCAACGCATGGCTGACCGTATCAAGATAGTCAGTGGCGAGCGCATTGCCGTCGAGCTCAACAAAATCATGCTCTCGCCGCACCCCAGCATCGGTTTCGAATACCTGCAACGTGCTGGGCTGCTTCAGATTATCCTGCCCGAAGTCGCCGCCCTCGATATCGTCGAGAAACGCGACGGCCGCGCCCATAAGAACAACTTCTATCACTCATTAGAGGTATTGGAGAATGTATCAGCAGCGGTAGCAAATTGTCCTTCAGACGATACTGCTTGCGCTCGGCATAACTCAAGCGAGCTTGGTTCTGCACTCGCTGATGCGCAGCATTCTTCATTCTTCATTCTTCATTCTTCATTATGGCTCCGCTGGGCGGCGTTGCTCCACGATGTGGGCAAGACCAAGTCGAAGCGTTGGGAGCCTGGGGTGGGGTGGACCTTCCATAACCATAATATTATCGGTGCCAAGATGGTGCCCCAGATATTCCGCCGGCTGAAACTCCCCATGGGGGCTGAGATGCGTCAGGTGCAGCTGCTCGTCGACCTCCACATGCGGCCGCAGGTCATTGCTGACAGCGAGGTGACTGACTCTGCCGTGCGCCGTCTGCTCAACGATGCCGGCGACTACATCGACGACCTCATGGTGCTCTGCGAGGCCGACATCACGTCGAAGAACGAGGTCAAGAAACGTATGTTCCTCGAGAATTTCCGTATGGTACGCGAAAAGCTCACAGACCTGAAGGAGAAAGACTACAAACGCCTGCTCCAGCCCGTCATCGACGGCAACGAGATCATGGAGCTCTTTCATTTGCAGCCCTCCCGCGAGGTGGGTGTCCTCAAACAGTATCTCAAGGATGCCGTGCTCGACAACCGCGTCGAAAACGAGCGCGAACCCCTCATGGCCCTCCTCATGGACAAAGCCCGCCAGATGGGGCTTACCTCCTAGCAGGTCGTAAAAAAAGAAGGCCCGAGCGATTATTTCCAGCCAGACAGCGCGCACTACGGCCACTTCAAATAGCGATGTCGGTGATTATGCCATCACTCCAAGCGGTGGTTCGGCCACCAATTACGATTTCACCTATGTCGATGGTACGTTGACCATCAACAAGGTTGCCGCTACGCTGACTTGTAGTAATGAGCTTATCAGTTTTGATCCTACCGATAATGTCAATGCCCAAAAGACAAAGACCGGGGTTGGTTGTAATGGTGGTACAATCACAGTGAGTGGCGGAAGTAGTTCAACCTTTACTGCAAGTTACAATAACTATAGCCATACTATCTACATCACCCGCATCGGCATGGTGGCCCGTCGTAATAGTGGTACGAATGGTAGTGGTATCGTGCTTTATAAGCAAGATAATTCTGGCCTTTATACATGGGCAAATCGAAACGGGGGTAATCCCAGTCCGGTGGCGGTCTATGTAAGTGATCTGTCTAGTAAAACGAACAAATCATGGACTTGCGGTACACAGGAGCAGTATCAGCAATGCGGTGTCGATGACGGTTCCCCTTGGAGCACCCTGCAGAG
Source organism: uncultured Prevotellaceae bacterium (assembly GCA_902764705.1). Lineage (GTDB taxonomy): Bacteria > Bacteroidota > Bacteroidia > Bacteroidales > Bacteroidaceae > Prevotella. The sequence goes on from CACWWZ010000023.1 coordinate 49,045, forward strand.
CCGTCTTAGCAGCGCAGGATGTACTCAGTTCAGTTCCGACAAATACAGGTCTTATACGGAGGGCAACACCGGCAGAGCTTATTACTTCAGCGATGGCACTTGGGGCAAGAAGAGTAAGTCCGATGACATCAAAGTTCGTCCGCTCTTCGAGTTTTAGAGTACACAACGATTTGATCACACGGTGCCTGTCACCCTGTGAGGTCGGAACAAACGAACATTTCAGGACTCACGTAGCGAAACACCGCGTGGGTCTTTTTTAGTCCAGCTATGGTTTGAAGCCTTTCTGCCAGACGGCCTTGACGCCGTCGCAGAAATCGTAGAGGATATGGCCGCCCTGGATGCGGCGGCCTGCGGGCAGGAAACCGCAGATGATACGGGTGATGTGACGCGCGATGTTAAAGTCCTTGGGATTGTCGACACCGATACTCTCCACGCGAAGGCTGAAGCGGCCGACGCCCGGAAGGATCACTGTCTGGCCTTCCGACAGCCGGTGCTTGAGGATGTCCTGTAGTTCGGTGACCACCATGACGACCGTTCCTTCGGAACAGCCGCT
>CACWWZ010000024.1:0-2294 GCA_902764705.1 uncultured Prevotellaceae bacterium
CGAAGACCGTATCATCCAGTTGATGACGTCGCACGCTTCTCTAAGTATGCGCGACATCATCGAGGCCCTCAAGGCCGACACCGACCAGTTCCGCGACGGCGCCGAGCAGAACGACGACCTCACCATGCTCGCCTTCCGCATCACCAACAGACAATAGAACTCATCCGGGTCATCAGACATGCCATCACTTAGCCTCACTTCCCGCTTCATCATCAGGGGTTCTAAGCTCCACCCGTATTTTATAGCCTCTGTATTCACCAGCCTCAATAGACGGACGCATAAAACCATTTTTTTTATTGGCCTCCAAGAAATCAATCAACTGATCTAGTATTTTATCATCTATTACCATATTGTATTTGTATTTAAACAATAAACCTTCTTATTACTCACCCAGCCATAACGTATCTGAATACCTCGTTCTCTTGCAAATCAGGACGTTCTGTAACCTTCCTGACATAATCACCAATCAAGCTGATCACTTAACTGTTTACACGATAGCCTACAGCGATAATCGCATCCATATTATACATCAGAATGCCCTGTTCATCCCATTTTTCCGATGGAATTTGAATTTTTCGAATTGCTTCGGACAAATGGACTTCACCACTCTCATCAATCTGTTTCATATGATAGTTGATGGTCACCAAGCAACAGATTACGGAAGAAACGTTCCAAATATTCAGGCGAATAATCAATACCCATTACCTTTCGTTCATATTTCACGTCATCCATCAAATCCTCATCATGAATAGCCCAATCTTCCAAGGCGAAATGGGAAGATAACTCGCAGAACGAGGGGATTATTCGTTGTTCTTCTTCGATTCGGCCTGCATTAACTGATCGAGTTGTTTATCTAAGCCGTAAAGGAATATTTGCCTAACAGGTTCCAGCCCTTCGGGATAACCTAATAAAAGTCCTTTTTGGAAGATAAGACGAGCAGACACAGTAGTCAGAACAGGCATTTTGTATTTGTCAGGTAGACAAAACCGCCTGAGCAGTTCGTCAATTTCTTTATCCAGCTCTTCACTAAGCGTTTGTATAACCACCGCATTGTCAAGGGCATCAATTTGCTTTTCGTTGAATTCTTCTTTGTCCATATATCTTGTTTTTAAGTTTGTGCAAAAGTACAAAAATATTTTTAAAATCCCAACGATTTCCCACAGAAATCTTCAATCTTTCTTCGAAAGCACCTTGTTGCGGTCAGAGATTTAACCATGTAATTTGGGGCCAGGAGGTAACATCAAGCTCCGCAGCCGTCGATTTTTATAAAGCCGTTGGTCGAGCACCTACGGCTTTAATTCGTTTATGATGGATTCTATTATACAAGAAATCAGGCAGGAAAATCATTGAAGATCGATACAGAATACAGAATACAGTTTCTAGGTGAGCTAATGTCGGTTGAATGAAGGGAAAGAAGTAAAAAATAAGTTATTATATATATAATATATATATTATATATATAATAAAATTTTTACTCCCATTTTTATTCACCTCATAAAAAAACTGTATTTCTGTATTCTGTATCAAAAATCGAGGTTACCGGGCGTCTACCCATACGTATATGGTTGACTAATACATCTAGCTAATTTGACGCTTTTACTGAAAAAGTTGCCATCAAAAATCAACATGGCCGGTTTTCAACACGAAAACGGCATTTTGTCGCCGAAAAATGCGAAAAATTTGGAATCGACTTGAAATTTTCGTACCTTTGCAGTGTCGAAAGAAAGATGTGAACGGAGCGCCCTGGCCAGCGAGAATTATGTTTCAGGCCTGCAAAAATTTACTACCTGCCCAGCGCGTAAAAATTCCATCTGGAAATCCGGCAAACGTGAATTAATCAACCATAAACCATTAACAATTAAAATTATTTACATTATTATTAACTTTTGGAGCAGCGAGCGCCAACAGGCTAGCATGATTGGCCGAGTCGCGACAAAAGTCAACAAAGTTGAACCATTAAAAATTAAAAGGAGATTTGAACTATGACAATGAAAGTGAAAGCAGTTGAGAAGAAACTGAAGTTTACGAAGGACGAGAACGATCCCGGCGTATGGCGCTACGTGATGGCACCTGAGCTCTACTCGAGCCTGAACCAGAAAAAGGTCATCAAGGAGGCAGCCCTGCGCAGTGGCGTGAGCCAGGGCGTGATGCAGGCCTGCTGGGATGCTGCCGGCGAAGTGATCAAGGCATGGGCCACGGAAGGCCACTCGGTGGCACTGCCCGGACTGGGTACCATGCGCTTCGGACTGCGCTCGAAGTCGGTGGACGACGTGAACAAGGTGAAGTCCTCGCTC
>CACWWZ010000024.1:2303-49915 GCA_902764705.1 uncultured Prevotellaceae bacterium
CCTGAAGGACGAGCTGAAGAACACGGCAGTGCAGATTACCTGCTACGACCGCGACGGCAAGGAGGTGAAGCGCGTGACCAGCACGGACGACGCTGAGGTGGAGGATCCCGAGAACCAGAACCAAAACGAAAACGAAAACCAAAACACCGGAGGTAACACTGGCGGCAACACTGGTGGCAGCACCGGAGGCAACGAAGGCGGCGGCGGTTTCGAGTCGGGCGGCGATTAAAAGAGGTGACCCCACCCCGACCCTCCCAAGGGGAGGGGGGGGGCAAACCTTTTCTCTTAATTCTTAATTAGGATGAAGTGGCCGATTAGAATCCAATACGCTTGCGCGGTGTTACTCATTGTGAGCAGCATTATCCTGGCATTCTACCAGGTGCTGGACATCGACGACATTGCCAACGGCACGCTGATGTACATCGCACAGGCTTTCCTGCTGGCAGGCAGCATCTTCGGATCCGTTCATAAAGAATAATCATAAAGCATAAGAAAAAGCATGAAAAAGATTAATTGGTGGAACGTCGTACTCGAAGTGGTGCGCGTCATCGTGGCCGCCCTTTCAGGAGCTGGCGCCGCAACAATGATGTAAACAATGAAAAATAAGGTGGCACTCCACGAAAGGAATGCCACCTTATTATGTACAATCTATTGAGCCACAGACTGGGGCGTTCTCTCCATTTGGTCTATAATTTTGGCCAAATCCGAATTGGGTAACCGCTGGTTAGCCTTTTTGTTTTGTATTGTGCTCGCTTTTTTGTACTTGACCAAGAGGTCGAGCTACATTTTCGCTCGGAAATGAAAATAAACAAGGATTTATTTTGCATTTCGCTCGCTTTTTCGTACTTGACCAAGAGGTCGAGCTACTTTTCGCTCGACAATAAAAACAAAAAAAATACATTTTTGTTTTGTATTGTGCTCGCTTTTTTGTACCTTCGCGACAAAAATCTAAATAAAGCGCAAAATGAAGTATTATAGCACTAATGGAAAGGCTCCCATTGCCGACCTGCAAAAAGCAGTAGTGAAAGGACTGGCAGAGGACCGCGGTCTGTATATGCCGGAAGAGATTTATAAGTTGCCAAAGGCATTCTTCGGTGACATCAGCGGAATGAAGTTCCAGGATATTGCCTACAACGTGGCCAGCAACTTCTTTGGCGAGGACGTGGACGAGGATGCTTTGCAGGATATCGTTTACGACACGCTGTCGTTCGACTGTCCTGTGGTGAAAGTAACGGATAATATCTATGCCTTGGAATTGTTCCACGGCCCTACCCTCGCCTTTAAGGATGTCGGTGCGCGGTTCATGGCGCGATTGCTGGGGTACTTTTTGAGGCAGGGCGGTGATGCTTGCGGCGAAACCGCAACCAACAGGACCGTCAACGTCCTCGTGGCCACCAGTGGCGACACAGGATCTGCTGTTGCTAACGGATTCCTGGGCGTCGAGGGTATCCACGTCTATGTGCTTTATCCGAAAGGCAAGGTGAGCCCCATTCAGGAGTGTCAGTTCACGACATTGGGCAAAAATATCACTGCCATCGAGGTGGACGGCGTATTCGACGACTGCCAGGCACTCGTCAAATCGGCCTTTATGGACGAAGAGCTGAACCAGCACATGAAGCTGACGTCGGCAAACTCCATCAATGTGGCCCGTTTCCTCCCGCAGGCGTTCTATTATTTTAATGCGTACGCACGCATGAAGGCGCTGGGTTTAGCCGACAACCTCGTCATGTGTGTGCCTTCAGGTAACTTCGGCAATATCTGCTCAGCCCTGTTTGGTCACGAGATGGGACTGCCCATCAAGCGCTTTATCGCTGCCAACAACGCGAATGATGTTTTCTACAATTATCTGCAAACGGGCAAGTACGAGCCTAAGGCCAGCATTCAGACTCTTGCCAATGCGATGGACGTGGGCGACCCGTCGAACTTTGCCCGCATCCTGAACCTCTATTCACAGAACGGAACGTTGACTCCCGAGGCCACGCATCACCGCATTACCAACCTGATTAGCGGAGCTACCTATAGCGACGAACAAATCAAGGAGACCATGCGCCAATGCTATAGCGAAACGGGCTATGTACTTGATCCTCATGGAGCTTGCGGCTATCGCGCACTTCAGGAAGGACTGAAGCCCGGCGAGGTCGGTGTGTTCTGCGAGACTGCACACCCCGCCAAGTTCAAGGAGAAGGTCGACGACATTCTTGGCATTGACATCGAGATTCCAGCACGCCTGCGTGCCTTCATGGAGGGTGAGAAGCAGAGCGTCGAAATGACGAAGGACTTTGCCGACTTCAAGGCCTACCTGATGCAGCAGTAGAATATCTTCGCAAACGTTAACGTTTTAAATTACGTAAAATTGATACGTTATTCGGAAATTATTCACTATCTTTGCACTCACAATTAAAACAAACTATTTAATATAAGTATAAAGTTATGTTGAAACCGTTAAACAAACACTTCGCTCCGAAGAGCGTGATGCCTGAAAAGGTGATTCAGTTTGGTGAGGGCAACTTCCTCCGCGCATTTGTTGATTGGATTATCTGGAACATGGACCAGAAGACCAATTTCAATGGTAGTGTTGTCGTCGTACAGCCCATCGACAAGGGTATGGTTGAGTGGCTCAATGGCCAGGACTGTCTGTACCACGTGAACCTGCAGGGTCGTGAGAACGGCAAGCCCGTGAACACGCTGGAGCGCATTGATGTTATCAGCCGCGCGCTGAACCCCTACTCTCAGAATGATGCCTTCATGGCGCTGGCTGATCAGCCCGAGATTCGTTTCGTCATCTCGAATACTACAGAGGCAGGTATCGCTTTCGATCCCGCTTGTAAGCTGGACGACAAACCCGCCAGCAGCTATCCTGGCAAACTGGTTCAGTTGCTGTATCGCCGCTATCAGACCTTTAACGGTGATCCCACGAAGGGACTCATCATCTTCCCCTGTGAGCTCATCTTCCTGAACGGTCACGTGCTGAAGGATTGCATCAATAAGTACATCGATCTTTGGAACCTCGGTGCTGATTTCAAGAAGTGGTTCGACGAGTGCTGCGGTGTTTATGCTACCCTCGTAGACCGTATTGTTCCAGGCTTCCCCCGCAAGGAGATTGCCGAGATTCAGGAGAAGGTTGGCTATCGCGACAACCTCGTCGTACAGGCCGAGAACTTCCACCTCTGGGTCATCGAGGCTCCAAAGGAAGTAGCCAAAGAGTTCCCCGCTGACAAGGCCGGACTGCACGTGCTGTTCGTTCCCTCTGAGGAGCCCTACCACAAGCGTAAGGTTACCCTGCTGAACGGCCCGCATACCGTGCTGTCACCCGTTGCATTCCTGAGCGGTGTCAACATTGTCCGTGATGCCTGCAACCACGAAGTCATCTCGAAGTACATCCACAAGGTACAGTTTGAGGAACTGATGCAGACCCTCGACCTGCCGATGGAGGAGCTGGAGAAGTTTGCAGGTGACGTGCTGGAGCGTTTCGACAATCCGTTCGTCGACCACCAGGTGACCAGCATCATGTTGAACTCGTTCCCCAAGTTCCAGGCTCGCGACCTGCCCGGCGTGAAGACTTACTTGGAGCGCAAGGGCGAACTGCCCAAGGGCCTCGTGTTCGGTCTCGCTGCCATCATCACCTACTACAAGGGAGGCAAGCGCGCTGACGGTGTGGAGATCATCCCCAACGACGACGAGAAGATTATGGGTCTGCTGAAGGAACTCTGGGCTAGCGGCGACACACAGAAAGTTGCCGACGGTGTACTCGGTGCCGAGTTCATCTGGGCTGAGGACCTCAACAAGATTCAGGGTCTGAACACAATGGTGAAGCAGTTCCTCGACCTGATTCAGGACAAGGGCATGCTCGAAGCCGTGAAGACTATTCTGTAATCACAAGAATAAAACCCAAGAAAGTGAGCTGACTATTTGGTTAGCTCACTTTTTTTCTGTAATTTTGCAGTCTTGAACTTATAAAATAAGGTACGCAAATGAGTGACTACATCGAGATAAAGGGAGCCAGGGTCAACAACCTGAAGAATATCAACGTCAAGATTCCACGCAACAAGCTGGTTGTCGTTGCCGGAGTTTCGGGCAGTGGCAAATCGTCGCTGGCTTTCGACACGTTGTATGCCGAGGGCCAACGTCGTTATGTGGAGAGTCTCTCGTCGTATGCCCGTCAGTTTCTGGGGCGCATGAACAAGCCGGAATGCGACTACATTCGCGGCATTCCACCTGCCATTGCCATCGAGCAGAAAGTCATCTCGCGTAACCCACGAAGTACAGTGGGTACAACGACGGAAATATATGAGTACCTCCGACTGCTCTTTGCCCGCATTGGTCACACCTATTCGCCCATCAGCGGACAGGAAGTGAAAAAGCACTCTACGGAGGACATCATCCAGTGTGTTCAGCAATTCCAGCCTGGAACCAAGTTCGTGGTTATGGCGCCCATCCATCCTGTTGAGGGCCGTACACTTGAACGCCAGCTGCAGATGTTCGTGCAGAACGGTTATGTCCGTATGGCTATTGACGGCAATATCGTCCGCATCGACGACTGGCTGGCCGACCATGCCGACATCTCTGACATCAAACTTCAGACATCAAACATCTATCTCGTCATCGACCGCCTTTTTGTCGACGATTCCAAGGACTCCTTGTCGCGTCTGGTAGACTCGGCAGAGACGGCATTCTACGAAGGCCACGGCGAGCTACGCCTGATGGTTAGCCCATCGGGACTCACTTACGACTTCTCGCAACGGTTCGAAGCCGACGGCATGACATTCGAAGAGCCTAACGACCAGATGTTTTCTTTCAATTCACCTGCGGGAGCCTGTCCAGAGTGTCAGGGTTTTGGTAAGATTATCGGTATCGACGAACATCTGGTCATTCCCAATACGACACTCTCCGTCTACGATGGATGTGTACAGCCTTGGCACGGCGAAAAAATGAAAATGTGGCAGGAGGAGTTCTGCCGTCGTGCAGCACACGACGATTTCCCCATTTTCGAGCCATACTATAATCTGACGCAGAAGCAGAAGGACATGTTGTGGCACGGTCTGCCTTCCGACAAGCATCGCGACAAGACCGACCGCGTGTCTATTGACAATTTCTTCGAGATGCTTCGCGAGAACCAGTACAAGATTCAGTATCGCGTTATGCTGGCCCGTTATCGCGGCAAGACAACCTGTCCCAAATGTCACGGCACGCGTTTGAAACCCGAGGCGGAGTATGTCAAGATTGGCGGACGCAGCATTACCGACTTAGTACAGATGCCCATTATCCGTCTGAAGCAGTGGTTCGACCTGTTGGAGCTAACTGACCAGGAACAGGCTATCGGCCGCCGGTTGCTCACCGAAATCAATTCACGCCTGCAGTTCCTGCTCGATGTCGGACTAGGCTATCTGACGCTTAACCGCATGTCGAACACCCTTTCGGGAGGTGAAAGTCAGCGCATCAACCTCACCACCTCGTTAGGCTCTTCGCTAGTAGGTTCACTCTATATCCTTGACGAGCCCAGTATCGGCTTGCATTCACGCGACACCGACCGGCTTATCAAGGTGCTCAAGCAACTGCGCGACTTAGGCAATACCGTCGTCATAGTCGAGCACGACGAAGAGATTATGCGTGCTGCCGACTACCTTATCGACGTTGGCCCCGACGCTGGCCGTCTCGGTGGTGAAATCGTCTTTGAAGGAGATACTGCTAGTATCTCTAGTCTGACCAGTAATACAAGCAATACCAGCAAAAGCTATACTGTGAAGTACCTCACCCACCAAGACAACATTCCCGTGCCTGCCAGCCGTCGTCCTTGGAACAATAAGGTTACCATCCGCGGGGCCCGTATGAACAACCTGCAAGGCATCGACGTCGACATTCCGCTGAACGTCATGACTGTCGTAACGGGAGTCTCGGGTTCTGGTAAATCATCACTCGTCAAGGGTATCCTCTACCCTGCCCTCAAGCGTCGCTTGGGTGATGTCTGTGACGCACCGGGTGAATTTATGGGACTGGAAGGCGACTATCTCTCCATCAAGCATGTGGAGTTTGTCGACCAGAACCCCATCGGCAAATCCACCCGTTCTAATCCTGCCACCTATGTCAAAGCCTACGACGCCATCCGCGACCTCTTTGCCGACCAGCCGCTAGCCAAGCAGATGCATTTCACGCCCCAGTATTTCTCGTTCAATGCCGACGGCGGACGCTGCGACGAGTGTAAGGGCGCTGGAGTTATTACTGTCGAGATGCAGTTCATGGCCGACCTCGTCCTTGAGTGTGAAGCTTGTCACGGGCACCGCTTCAAGCACGACATCCTCGATGTACGCTTTCATGGCAAGAATATCGACGATGTGCTCAACATGACAATCTCGGAAGCCATTCAGTTCTTTGGCGAATATCAGCAGACCACCATCGTCAACCGACTGAAACCCCTCGATGATGTTGGACTTGGCTATATCAAACTCGGCCAGAACTCCTCTACGCTCTCTGGAGGTGAAAACCAGCGCGTCAAGTTGGCATACTTCATTGGGCAGGAAAAACAGGAACCCACGCTCTTCATCTTCGACGAGCCCACCACAGGTTTACATTTCCACGACATCGAACGCCTGCTTCACGCTTTCGACGCACTCATCGAACGTGGACATACCATCCTTATTATCGAGCACAACATGGAGATTATCAAGTGTGCCGATCACATCATCGACATCGGACCAGAAGGAGGTGATCGCGGCGGACAGCTGGTGGCATGTGGTACACCCGAGCAGATTGCTGCCTGCCAGCAAAGCATCACGGGAAAATACCTCAAAGAGAAACTATAACACAAAAATATACTGGCCAAAGAAACTTTAATGGCAAAATATTTTGTCGTTACAGAAAAAAGTATTACCTTTGCATCCGCTTTTGGTAAAGCAGGAGTTCTTTGAAGGTTGCCGATATGGCTCAGTTGGTAGAGCAACGCATTCGTAATGCGTGGGTCGCCGGTTCGAGTCCGGCTATCGGCTCACTTTTCCTCAGGAGTCAGAATCACTATTTCTGACTCCTTTTTCTTTGCTGCGGATTTAGCTCAGTTGGTAGAGCATTGGCTTCCCAAGCCGAGGGTCGCGGGTTCGAGTCCCGTAATCCGCTCCATTAAAAAGAGAAAAATGAGGAAAAAGTGAAAAAAACAGCTTAAAAATTTGCAGGGTTCAAAAAATAGTCGTACCTTTGCACCCGCAATCAAGGAGATAACCCCACGGTTTCGAACTCCAGGGTCCTTTTGGAAGGATGGGTGAGTGGCTGAAACCAGCAGTTTGCTAAACTGCCGTACGGGTTCCCGTACCGGGGGTTCGAATCCCCCTCCTCTAACACGATGGTCGATTCATCTAATGGTTAGGATACAAGATTCTCAATCTTGGCATAGGGGTTCGATTCCCCTATCGACTACGAAAAGTTAATCAAATCCGTTGTAAATCAATAATTTACAGCGGGTTTCTTTTTTGGCATTATTTTGTTGATAATAGCTAAAAAACAAGATTGGTTGTCTCACGACAACCAATCTTAAATTAACCTTAATAATCTAATACCATGAAAAACACACATGCAAATGTACGCATAATTCTGTTTTGGTACAAGATTATCGACTAAAAATGCGGGATGATTAAATCTATTTAACAAAACCATCATTCCATTTGAGGATTGTTAACACTTCTTCCGTACCTTCTTTGTCTTCTGTTTCTTCTTTATCTTCCATTCCCATTTTGTCCACATGCATTTCCTGACGTAAAGTCAATTTGGGCTCTTCATCATTTAACATGGCAGAAAACATGTAGCTGGGTTTAGAAAAATAAATGGCAGTGGGCAGCGGACGCCACGCAAGCGAATAGAATTCGATGCTGCTCTCGCGAATATCAGAACCATAAGTGCGAACCAGACACAGAATCTGAGAAAGACTATCAACAGGAGTAGACACGTCGAGCAGACGCATAGCCACCGACGATGCCTCACTGAGTTTTATTGAGGCATACTGATCGGTTAACTTTAACAGTTGGCTCTTACCACCTAAGGAATTTGTGACAACAGCATCCATATCAGACTCCATGAAATCAATCATGTCCAAACGGTTGTTTTCCGAGAGATAAGGGATAAGGGAGTCGGGCATGGATTTAAGCAGATCGCGGACCGTAGTCTGGGCCGAGATTTCCAAAGCCAATAACAGGCAGAAAAGAAGAGTTGTTTTTCGCATTACAATTTACATTTTACTGAGTTGCATCATCATTACAGCTGACAAACCTGCCGTCTCTGTACGAAGCCGACTCGGCCCCAGATGAACAGACTGATAGCCATTTGCAACGGCATAACGGACCTCGTCGATGGAGAAGTCCCCCTCGGGACCAATCAGCACTGTCGCGTCTTGCGGGGCATTCGTCTGACGGAGATGGTCGAAAAGACTAGTGCGGGGAATCTCCTCGTAACAATGGGCTATATACTTACCGCCCTCACGTGGCTGGTCAATAAAATCCTTGAAAGGAGTGATGTCCTTGAGCACGGTCTTCCACGCCTTATGGCTTTGCTTGGTAGCGGCAATAACGATTTTGTCAAGTCGTGGCAGTTTAACGATACGACGTTCAGAGAACTGGCAGTTGAGAAACGATATTTCGTCGACGCCGACCTCGACAGCTTTCTCGACAAGCCATTCCATGCGCTCCATCATTTTCGTAGGAGCGATAGCTAAATGGATATGCCCCAGCCATTGAGGTTGCTGGGGCATAACTTCCTTGATGTCGTAGAGGCAGTGCCTGGTATGCGCCAGTGTAACTTCTGCCCGGTAGAAATTACCCACACCGTCCATCAGCATCATCTCATCGCCAGACTGCAGACGCAGGACTCGCAAGGCGTGCATGGCCTCGTCGGTAGGCAACTCATGTTCAGTTGTCGCATTGGGCGCATAAAAGAATCGTACCTCTTTCATTGTTTGTACTATTGTTGGATGTGACTAATGCTTGATTTCGCCAATAGGTTTCTTCTCGGGCTTAAACACAATAGCAAAGGTGATGCCGACTATCAATGCAAAGGCTGCAAAGGTGAACCAACAAGTCTGCCAATCACCTATCAAATATCCACCTTCCCAACCACAATAGGCATTCACGATCTCGCCAGCAGCCAGCGTACCGATTGTGGCACCCAGACCATTAGTCATCATCATGAACAAACCCTGGGCAGAGGCCTTGATATCTGGGGCACACTCCTGGTCGACAAAGATACCGCCCGAGACATTGAAGAAGTCGAAGGCGACACCATAAACGACACATGAGAGAATGAAGAAGATGACACCAGGCATAGCGGGATTACCGATGCCAAAGAATCCGAAGCGGAATACCCATGCGAAGAGCGACATCAGCATCACCACCTTGATACCAAAACGCTTCAGGAAGAACGGTATCATCAGAATACACAGCGCCTCACTAATCTGAGATATAGATGTCAGCATCGTTGCATTATTGGCTGCGAAGGAGTCAGCGAACTCCGGTGTACCCTTGAAACTGGTAAGGAAAGGACCTGCGAAACCATTAGTTACCTGCAGACACATGCCCAGCAATGCCGAGAAAATAAAAAACAGGGCCATCTGACGGCGCTTAAAGAGCTTGAATGCATTGAGTCCGAGAGTTTCGGCAAGCGACACTTTGCCTTCTTTTTTCTCCAGTTTGCACTCGGGTAACGTAAAGCAATACAGGAAGAGTACAATGCTCAAAACGCCAGACACCAAGAACTGCAAATAGGTGTACTGGAATTTATGAGCGTTCTCGCCCAACGTAAAGCCAAAGCCGCTGTCGTCGATAAAGGCGCAATTGACGAACCACATGGTAGCAATGAAACCAACGGTTCCAAGCACACGGATTGGCGGGAAATCGCGAACAGTATCCATAGCGTTATTCTTCAGGATGGTGAATGCTGCCGTATTCGTCAGCGCGATAGTAGGCATATAGAATGCTACACTCAGCGTATAGAGTGCGATGAATAGCGATTTGTCGGCAAGTTCATTGCCAAATCCTGCCTGCTCGCCCAGCCACCAGCAACTGATCATAAAGGCACCGGCTACCAAATGGCACAGACCTAACAAACGCTGTGGCTGTATATACTTATCGGCCACAATACCCATCAATGTAGGCATGAAGATGCTTACAATACCCTGAATGGCATAAAACCAGGAAATCTTGTCGCCCAATCCGGCTATTCCAAGATAGTTTCCCATACATGTGAGGTAGGCTCCCCACACGGCGAACTCTAAAAAGTTCATTACCGCTAATCGTACTTTCATGTTCATAGTCTTATATATTTAAGTTAATGGTTTGTTATTGAAATATGCACGAACTATATCATCATTCTCTTTTTTTAATATCACCCGGCCTTGGAGCCATTCTGTGTGGGCCTGTTCCATCTGCAACGGATAGAGACTGGACACGACTCCGTCCGATAGCTCCACCACGTGTAGTGTCAGGCACTTGCCCTCGGGCGTCAACACTTCGTTGGACGCTATCCGTCTTAACTGTGTCTTTTTTTGTTTCATTTTTCATCTCTTTATTATGGAACCTGATAAGATGCATCTGGCTGATGAACATCATTTTGCGCGTCGTCTCATCGTCCGTGGAAGCATTCAGATAGATGAAGCCATGCATTTGTTGGAGCTTCCGTTCACGAATGGCAGGAACAAAAACTTGTGATATGCCCGACACCGACACATGATTAGTGGTTTGAATAATACTGTCCCCCTCGTATTTCGTCACAATGCAGACTACAGCATCTTTAGAGCCTGACTGCCAAAGATATTCTGACATAAACTGAAACATGAACGAGTCGCCCTTATAGAACGAGGTGTCGACATCGATTGTAAAGTCGAAGCGGTTCATTGTGGGACGAGGTATCAGTAAGACATCCGTTCTGTTCTTCCAAATGTTTGCCGTATCACCCGTTGAACTGTAGGCTGTGTAGCGTCCGATAGTAGCCACCGACGCGCCCACCGACTTGGCTTCGTCAGCCAAACGTTCGTTGACTTCCAAATAAATGGGCTTCAACCTGTCAAGGTGACTATAATAGTAAACCATAGACGAGTCGAAATCAGCCTGAGTCACGCCATGCTTTTTCAAAACAGCAAGGAAATACTTGGTACGCTCAAAATCATAGTTTGACATTCGGTCTGTTGTTGCAAGTGCCTGTGCAATATGATAATCATATAATATGTCTTCCAAGTCGCCAGGCTGGATGTATTTACTTGGGACGCTTGGCTTACAAGCCTGCAGCATCGAAAAGACAAACAGGACCATAAGGACGTACAAACTATTCTTCATTGTTTTTCACCTCCTTCTTGAACGATATCTCACTGATTTCCTTACGATAGAAAAGAAGTAGTAAAACAACTCCGACAGAGATGGCCGAATCAGCAAAATTGAAGATGGGAGAGAAAAAGACATACGGTTCTCCACCCACCCAAGGAACCCAGCCAGGCCATGTGGTAACAATCAGCGGGAAGTAGAACATATCAACGACCTTGCCCATCAAGAATGGAGCGTAACCCGTTCCGAAAGGAACAAAGTAGCTTGTATAGTACTCAGAACTCGCATTGAAGACGAGTCCGTAGAACATCGAGTCGAAGATGTTGCCTGCCGCTCCGGCCAGTATCATAGAGAGGCACACGATATAGCCCCATCGTACTTGTTTTCTGCACTGTAGAGCGATGTAGTAGCCTAATGCTCCCACAGCAATGATACGGAAAATGCTTAAGATAAGCTTGGAACCGATCTCCATACCATAGGCCATACCGTTGTTCTCAATGAAAACAATTTTGAACCATGACAGGATTTCTATCTGTTCGTGAAGCGTCATATGGGTCTTCACCCAAATTTTTATAATTTGGTCGATGACAAGAATGGCAAACACAATCAGTATGGCCACCCATCCCCGTTTGACAGTCTTCGAAATGCTCATTTATTTCTTTCCAGCCATTTTCGACTCCACACTCAAGGTAGCATGTGGGACAGCCTTCAGACGCTCTTTGGGAATCAGTTTACCTGTAATACGATCAATGCCATAAGTTTTATTCTCGATGCGCACTAAAGCTCCCTTCAGACCCTGAATGAACTTTTGCTGGCGCGACGCCATCTGAATCAGTTCCTCTTTCGACTGGGTAGCACTACCCTCCTCCAAAGCTTTGTAAGTAGGTGACGTATCGTCGACATCATTCGAATCCTTATTCATCAGCGCACTCATCATTTGATCGTAGTCACGCTTAGCTAAAGCCAGTTTCTCATTAATAATCTCACGGAACTCTTCTAATTCTTCATCCGTGTAACGCGTTTTTTCTGCCATATTCATTAGATTTTTGTTATTTTAATATTCAAAGTAAAGTCATCAAAGTCCACTGTCTGGCCATCGTTGGCCTCCAACTTCAAATCGTTGGCCAGCACCTGGCGGGCAATATAGTCGCCGAAGGCATTAACAGCATTTGTGGAAGCCTCGTTAGGCTCTATGCTCACAACAATACGGTCGGTGATTTCCAGTCCGCTCTTCTTACGGATGTTTTGGATGCGGTTCACCAACTCGCGGGCCATCCCCTCGTTGCGAAGCTCATCAGTCAGCGTAATGTCAAGTGCCACAGTGAGGTTACCCTCATTGCCCACCAGCCAGCCAGGAATATCCTCGCTGATGATATCGACGTCGGCAACCTCTACCGTTAGATCTTGTCCCTCGACATTGATAGCAAGGGAACCCTCCTGCTCTAGCTTGGCAATCAACTCCTGTGAGAGAGCATCCATCTGAGCAGCAACACCCTTCATCAGCTTACCGAATTTCTTACCCATCGTACGGAAGTTACACTTTACCTTCTTGACCAAAATGCCCTGACCTTCAACGAATTTTACATCCTTGACGTTCACTTCCTGCAAAAAGATTTCCTTGACACTTTCGATGGCTATGCGCTGGGCTTCATCCACAGGCGGAATCATCAGAGTTTGCAGGGGCTGCTTCACCTTCAGACTCTCCTTACGACGCAGAGCGAGAACAATGGTGGTGATGCGTTGGGCAATTTCCATACGCTGTTCTAAGTCAGCATTCACCAGTGACATGTTTGCCACAGGGAACTTCTCGAGGTGTACACTATCCAGAGCGCCACCCATATCACAATAGATACGGTCAGCAAAGAAGGGAGCAAAAGGTGCCAAGAGTTTCGATACAGTCATCAGACACTCGTACAGCGTCTGATAGGCCGCCAGTTTATCCTCGTCCATCTCCTTACCCCAGAAGCGTTTCTTGTTCAGACGCACATACCAGTTAGAGAGGTCTTCGTCGACGAACTTGTCGATAAGTCGTCCAGCACGTGTAGGATCATAGCCATTCATCTCAGCCTCGACGCCCTTCACCAGCGAGTTTAGGCACGATAGTATCCAACGGTCAAACTCCGGACGCTTCTCGACTGGGATCTGCGGCGTAGCGGGATTGAAGTCGTCTACATTGGCATACATTGCAAAGAGCGAGTATGTATTATATAAGGTACCGAAGAACTTACGGCTAATCTCAGCCACGCCCTCTGGGTCGAACTTCAGGTTGTCCCAAGGCTCTGAGTTGGTCATCATATAGAAACGCACAGCGTCGGAACCGTATTTGTCAATCATCTCAAATGGGTTCACCACGTTGCCCACATGCTTCGACATCTTGTTGCCCTTAGCATCGAGCACGAGACCTGTGGAAATCACGTTCTTGAAGGCCACAGAGTCGAAAATCATCGTGGCAATGGCATGCAGCGTAAAGAACCAGCCACGCGTCTGGTCGACGCCCTCGTTGATGAAGTCAGCGGGGAATGCCTTGTTGTCGTCAATGAGTTCGCGGTTCTCAAACGGATAGTGCACCTGAGCGTAAGGCATAGAACCTGAATCGAACCACACATCGATCAGGTCGCTCTCGCGCTTCATGGGTTTTCCACTTTCGCTAACCAGCATGATATAATCGACATAAGGACGGTGCATGTCTATTTTGTCGTAGTTCTCCTGAGACATGTCGCCAGGCACAAAGCCCTTGTCCTTCAGTGGATTGCTCGTCATGATACCAACTGCCACCGCCTTCTCGATTTCACTATAAAGTTCTTCAAGACTTCCGATACACTTCTCCTCGCCGTCCTCACTGCGCCAGATCGGCAACGGAGTACCCCAGAAGCGAGAACGGGAGAGATTCCAGTCGTTCAGGTTCTCCAGCCAGTTGCCGAAACGGCCTGTACCGGTAGACTCCGGATGCCAGCCAATGGTGGTGTTCAGCTCGCTCATGCGCTCCTTGCAGGCAGAACTCTTGATGAACCACGAATCTAGCGGATAATAGAGTACGGGCTTGTCGGTACGCCAACAATGGGGATAGTTGTGAACGTGCTTCTCAATCTTGAATACCTTATTTTGTGCCTTCAGATCCATGCAAATCGAGATATCCAGCGTCTCATCCTTATCGGTCAGCGTGTCGTCGTAGGCGTTCTTTACGTAACGTCCGGCAAACTTATTCCATTCGTCGACGTTCAAATAGTTCTTTACGAAGTCTTCGTCGAGATCGTCAATGACAAAGTATTTACCCTGCAGGTCAACCACAGGACGCTCAGCACCCTTCTTGTCTATCAATACGATAGGACAGATGCCGGCTTTCTTAGCCACGAAGGCATCATCGGCACCGAAATTTGGTGCGATATGTACGATACCTGCGCCATCGTCGGTGGTGACATAGTCGCCGGGAATCACCTTGAAAGCATTGCCCATGGGCTTGATGGCAGGCATCAGCTGCTCGTATTCCATACCTACAAGGTCACTACCCTTGTAACGGGAAACGATGCGATAGGGAATCAGCTTCTCACCGCGCTTATATTCGGGCATCTCACCACCATCGGTGATAGCACCCTCGGCAGGCAGATAAGCATTCAGACGGGCCTCAGCCAATACCAGTGTCACCTTGTCAGCCGTATAGGGATTGTATGTCTGCACAGCTACATAGTCAATCTTCGGACCTACGCATAGGGCCGAATTGGCAGCCAGTGTCCACGGCGTTGTCGTCCATGCGAGAAAATAAGGTGTACCCCACTCTGCCATTTCTGGCTTCGGATTCTTCATCTTGAACTGTGCGGTACAAGTGGTGTCCTTCACGTCACGATAACAGCCAGGCTGATTCAGCTCGTGTGAGGACAAGCCTGTACCAGCAGCAGGACTATAAGGCTGAATGGTATAGCCCTTATAGAGCAAGCCTTTATTATAGAACTGCTTCAGCAGATACCACAAAGTCTCGATGTATTTGTTGTCGTAGGTGATATATGGATCATCGAGGTCAACGAAATATCCCATACGCTCGGTCAGTTCACGCCACTCTGCTGTAAACATCATTACGTTCTCACGGCACTTCTTGTTGTAGTCCTCCGTTGAGATATACTTGTCGCTCTCCTTGTTGTCGATATCAGCCTTCGTGATACCGAGTTGCTTCTCAACGCCCAACTCTACAGGCAGTCCATGGGTGTCCCAACCAGCCTTGCGCTTTACCTGGAAGCCCTGCATGGTCTTATAGCGGTTGAAAGTGTCCTTCAGTGCACGGCCCAATACGTGGTGAATACCGGGATGTCCGTTGGCTGAGGGAGGGCCCTCATAGAAAACAAATTGCGGACAACCTTCACGCTCTTTCACAGAGCGCCAAAAGATATCTTGTTCCTTCCACATCTGCAGCACGTCGTTGTTTGTCTGCGTCAAGTTCAAGCCATTACGTTCGGCAAATCTCTTGCTCATAAATATCGATTTTATTCTTATTTTTTTATTATGGTTTGCAAAGGTAAGCATTTTTTTTAATACTACCAAATTTCGGCCCTCGCAAAATGTTAAAATCCCCAAAACAACGATTTGTTTCAGGATACGAAAGCCTTACTACCAAATAAAAATATAAAGAATAGCAAAACGCACTAATCGGATGAGCAGGATAACAAACACCGAAAGATTCTCGACACGGCGATTAATTTTTACCGACAGTTCCATATCGGCAGTAGTCAATTCACGTTCCTTCGTACCAATATATGGTTTCTCGAAATACTCACCGAAATACGTATGGGGACCACCAAAACGGCAATCAAGGATTCCTGCCAATGCAGCTTCTGGGTAGCCACTATTAGGACTGGCATTTTGACGACCAAACCAAGTGACAAAAGGCAGGATGCGTATCTTTCCGGATACCAGAAGCATCATCAGGGCAGTCAGTCTCGACGGCACATAATTGGCAATATCATCAATTCGGGCGGCCCAGCAGCCAAAATGACGATAGCGCTCGGTTTTATAGCCAATCATCGAGTCGAGCGTGTTCACCATCTTGTAAGTCATCATACCTGGAACTCCCAACAAGGCGTACCAGAACAAAGGAGCAACCACACCGTCGCTCAAATTCTCGGCCAGCGTCTCCAGAGCAGCAGTACGCACCTCCTGAGCTGACAACTGCGAGGTGTCGCGTCCCACAATGCGTGCAACTTGCCGACGGCCTTCCTCCAACGATCTTTCTACGGCGCGGAACACTTCACGGACCTCACGGATCAATGTGGTACCAGCCAGACAATAGAATACGAATATCGCCTTCACTGCCATTCCCGCATAGACAGAGCGAGCATCAATCCATCGCAAGACGTACCAAAAGAAGACAAATGTAACAGCAACCAAGAGGATAGTCACAACAGCCCCCTTGAACTTACGCCAACGGCCACGGTTCAATAGCCATTCGAAAAATGCAATTATTTTCCCGAATCCAACTACCGGATGTGGCAACCACAACGGGTCGCCAAATAAGCGGTCGCCCAGCCAGCCAATCAATAATACCAGAAATGCTTTCATGCCAATAGTGTTTGTACAATACGCTCTGCAGTACGCCCATCCCATCTATCAGGAAGCGAGCCGTGCTTCCATTCCCCTCCGACCATCGCCGTCAAGGCTTCCTGAAGTTGTTCAACATTCTCACCGACCAAAACGTTTGTTCCTTGCTTCACAGTCTCTATGTGTTCCGTGTAGGAATTTAATGTAATACATGGAACATGGTTGAAGGTAGCCTCTTCCGCCACATTTCCAGAGTCTGTAATGACGCCCATAGCATGTAAAGTTAAATAACCAAATTCTAAATATGACAATGGTTTTATCACATGGAACGAGGACTTCTCGGAAGCCAGCATGTAAGCTTTTCCTCGCAAAGGAGCTATGACGGGAATATCTCCTGCAACCTGACTGACGGCAGACATCATCTGTTGAAGTTTTTCATTATCCGAAATTAGCACTTTCCTATTGACGGTAAACACCAGGTAATGCCCATCTTCGATGCCTTCCAAACAAGAAGGATGCTGCCAGCGGTCGTAATTGAAGCGGAGGGAATCCATAAGGACATTCCCAACCATGTATATCTTGCTCATTTCAGCTCCTTCGCGGGTGGCTATACTACTTGAACCCACGCCTGCAGTAAACAATATGTCACTTAAGCCGTCAATAACTAACCTATTGATTTCCTTGGGCATATTAATGTCGAACGAACGGGTTCCGGCAACTATGTGAGCTAATCGCAGACCATGTTTCTTAGTCACTATAGCTGCTGCCATTGTGGAAGCCAAATCGTCCACAACGATAACCGTATCGGTAATATGATTATCCAAATAGCGCTCAAATTCTGCCATAACCTTTCCCGTCAGTTCATTCAAATTCTCGCAATTGACACCTAAAAAGACGTCAGGTCTCGACATCTGCAAGTCATCGAACAACGAGGGCTCTAAGGTAGGATCATCTTCACAACCGGCATAAACCAGTTGATATGTGATGGCTTCCGTACGTTCAATAGTACGGATAATCGGAGCAACTTTCACAAAATTCGGACGAGCCCCAGTAAAAATGCATACGTGTTGTTTCATAGATGGTGTGTCAATTATTCTACTAGGACATGGAAGCAGTGATGGCTTTCGCGCGCACGTTCCTCATTATATTATTATGATTAACTTCCGACAAGTCTGTTCGACGTTGAAGATGAGTGAAGAAAAACGTATATTTGGCTTGTTTCATCTTAATATCCATTAAAAACTTGGTGCAAAGATACGAAAAATATATATTTTGCAAAAAAAAAGCCAAGAATATTTTCATATCACGCTGAAAATTAGTAACTTTGCAGTCCCAAATATGATTTTAATAAAAAAACAATACAGAAATGACAAAAGCTGATATCATCAACAACATCGCTGAGAAGACGGGTCTTCCCAAAAAAGATATTGCTACTACTGTAGAAGCATTCATGGATGAGATACGCACCTGCATGGCTGAACAGAAAGAGAGTGTATTCCTTAGAGGATTCGGCACATTTACCATCAAGCACCGTGCCAAGAAAACAGCACGTAACATCTCAAAGAACACCACACTGGTTATTGACGAGCATGACATTCCCGCTTTCAAACCTGCAAAGAGTTTTATTGAGAAAATGAAATAATTCACATTTTAATATTTATCAAATTATGCCAAACGGAAAGAAAAAGAAGGGCCACAAGATGGCTACTCACAAGCGCAAGAAGAGACTGCGCAAGAATCGTCATAAGAGCAAGTAAGCCTTGGCGAGCAGTAAAAAATGGAAGGAGTGTACTTTAATGAAGTTTGAAAACTTCGAAGGTACGCTCCTTTAAAGTAAAAACGGAGTAATAACAAGAAAAGAGAAATGACTAGTGAACTCATCATTGATGTTCAGCCAAAGGAGATGTCCATTGCCCTTCTCGAAGACAAGAATCTGGTAGAATACCAGAACGAGAAACGCGAGGAGGCCAGCTACTCCGTTGGTAACATCTATTTGGGCCGTGTGCGCAAGCTCATGCCCGGACTCAATGCCTGCTTCGTCGACGTAGGCTCTGAGCGCGATGCCTTCTTGCATTATCTTGACTTAGGTACTCAATTTAGCTCTTACGAGAAATACCTTAAACAGGTACAAAGCGACAAGAAGAAGCTTTATCCTATCGCAAAAGCCACACATCAGCCCGACCTTCCCAAAGAAGGCAGTGTGCAGACAACGCTCAAGCAAGGCCAGGAAATTTTGGTTCAGGTGGTGAAAGAACCTATCAACACCAAAGGGCCACGTCTGACCTGCGAATTGAGTTTTGCCGGACGATACATGGTTCTTATGCCTTTCTACGATAAGGTTTCTGTTTCTTCTAAGATCAAAAAAGGCGAAGAACGGGCACGTCTGAAACAACTCGTCCAAAGCATACGCCCCAAAAACTTCGGCGTCATTGTACGTACTTCAGCCGAAGGCAAGCGCGTGGCAGAGTTGGACAAGGAAATGAAAGCACTCGTCAAGCGTTGGGAAGACACGATCACCAAGGCTCAGAAGGCCACCAAGGTGCCACAGCTGTGTTTTGAAGAGACTGGCCGCGCAGTAGCTATGTTGCGTGACGTGTTTGACCCCACCTACGATGGCATCTACATCAACGACGAGGACATCTTCAATCAGGTCAAGGACTACGTGTCGCTCATCGCCCCAGACAAACAGGACATTGTCAAGAAGTACACCGGAACCGTACCTATCTTCGACAATTTCAATGTTACCAAACAGCTTAAGTCCAGTTTCGGACGCACCGTGAACTACAAACGCGGAGCATACCTCATCATTCAACACACAGAGGCTATGCACGTCGTTGATGTGAACTCAGGTAATCGTACCCGTGCAGAAAACGGCCAGGAGGCCAATGCACTGGAAGTAAACCTCGGTGCTGCCGACGAACTGGCACGTCAGTTACGCTTACGCGACATGGGCGGCATCATTGTTGTAGACTTTATCGACATGAATCTGGCAGAAGATCGACAGATGCTTTATGAACGCATGTGCAAAAACATGCAGAAAGACAGAGCGCGCCACAACATTCTTCCGCTCAGCAAGTTCGGACTGATGCAGATTACGCGCCAACGTGTTCGTCCCGCCATGGACGTTAACGTAGAAGAAACCTGCCCCACCTGTTTTGGTAAGGGGAAAATCAAGTCGTCCATTCTGTTTACGGACCAGTTAGAGAGCAAAATTGACCGCCTAGTCAACAAAATAGGCATCCACAAAATCTATTTGCATGTACATCCTTACGTAGCAGCTTATATCAATCAAGGCTTTTGGTCCATAAAGCGCCAATGGCAGATGAAATACGGTATGGGACTACGTATAGTACCATCGCAAAAGTTAGCATTCCTGCAATACGAATTCTATGATAAGAATCGGCAGTTTATCGATATGCAGGAAGAGATTGAAACAAATTCCTGATTGTAATCTATCACACTATGGGCACACTGAAGATCATATTCTGGATTTGTATGTTTCTCGTGTTTTACACATACATCGGATATGGTATGCTACTATGGGTGATAGTAAAAGTGAAACGCTTCGTCAAGGGTAAGGCTGTTCGACCAGCCTTGCCTGCCGACGAGGATCTCCCTCATGTAACCTTTATGATTTGTGCCTATAACGAACAAGACGTGGTAGACATCAAAATGGAAAATACACACCAGTTCGATTATCCTCACGACAAGCTACACATCATGTGGGTTACCGACGGTTCGACGGATGCCACCAACGACCGGCTGAGCCGCTACCCCGATGTGGAGATTGTTTTCAGCCCGGAACGCAAAGGAAAGACAGCAGCCTTGAATCACGGCATCAGCATGGTGAAGACAGAATTCACCGTCATGACTGACGCAAACACAATGGTTAATCCAGAGGCCGTTCGCGAGATTGTACGTTGTTTCCAAGATCCGGAGGTTGCCTGCGTGGCTGGCGAGAAACGCGTCATGGCACGTCAGGAAGGTCAGGCTGCAGCCGAGGGCGAAGGACTCTATTGGAAATACGAGAGTGTGCTGAAGAGACTCGATAGCGAGCTTTACTCTGCCATGGGTGCTGCGGGCGAACTGAATGCCATCCGTACCCGTTTTTATAAGCCGATGCCGGAAAATGCCTTGCTCGACGATTTTGTCATGTCCATGCGTATGGTGGACAACGGCTATCGCATTGCCTATTCGCCAGAGGCATATGCTATGGAATATGGCTCAGCCGACTTGTCAGAAGAGTCGAAACGTAAACGCCGTATTGCTGCAGGCGGTCTGCAGAGCATCTGGTGGCTCCGCAAGATGATGAACCCGCTACGCAACCCAGTCGTCGCATTCCAGTTTGTCAGCCACCGCGTGTTGCGATGGAGCATTACTCCCGTTGCCCTCATTGCCCTCATTCCTCTCAATGTCTTGCTGGTAATGATGGAAGCGGGCGCCATCTATAACATCATTTGGATCTTACAGTTGCTGTTTTATATGGCTGCGTTTATCGCATGGATACTGGAACGCAAAGGGCGCAAGAACAAGTTGCTCTACGTGCCATATTATTTTCTGTTCATGAATTTGAACGTTTTCAAAGGTATGAAGTATCTCTGCTCACACCAAAACAGCGGTGCATGGGAAAAAGCAAAAAGAGGATAAAAATTACAAATTTAAAGATTTTTTCATTTCTTTTCTTTTGTGGTTCGAAGATTTTTTAGTAATTTTGCCCACGACTATACACTACAAAGAAAAGGATGATTCAAGACGAACGTGAGACACTATTGCAGAAACTGGCTGAGGCTAATTCCAAGCTTCATTCTATTGAGTTGCAATTAGACGCTGCTAACAAGAAACTGAACGAATACGAAGAAAAGGCGAAGAAAGCGGAACAGGCTAGCCGCATGAAGTCCCTTTTCCTCGCTAACATGAGTCATGAAATCCGTACGCCCTTGAATGCCATAGAGGGATTCTCTCGTGTGATGGCAGAGACCGACTCTCCTGAAGACCGTATGAAGTTCATGGAAATCATTGAGAGCAACAACGGTCGCCTGCTCGCACTCATCAACGACATTCTTGACCTGTCGCGTGTTGAGGCGGGAGAAATCAGTATCAAGAAGGGAATGACCGATTTGAACGATCTATGTCATAGCCTGCAGAACATTTTCAAGTTCCGTTGTCCCGATAGCTTGCAATTAATTTGGAACAAGCCCAATATGAAAGTCACTCTCAATACTGATGCCAACCGCGTCACTCAAGTGATGTCGAACCTCATCGGTAATGCCCTGAAACATACCGTCAAAGGAAGTATCACTTACGGCTATAGACTCATCAACGATGGCAGTGAGGTGGAGTTCTTTGTGACCGATACGGGTTCAGGTATTGACCCTAGTGACCTTGAAAACATCTTTGGCACATACGTTTCCCGAGATGCCGATGCCCAAAACGGATACGGATTGGGACTGGCACTCTGCAAAACAATTGTTGAGAAAATGGATGGTCGCATCAGCGTACAATCCAGATTGGGCGAAGGCTCTACGTTCCGTTTCGTACTACCCTTCGAAGGTACCATTGGTGGAATGTCGAAGAACAGCCGTACTACCACGAATTCACGAACCATCCGTTCTACCACAATGACCAATTTGCAGAATGCACCCATGATATTGGTCGCAGAAGACGAAGACAGCAACTACGAACTCGTACGTATCGTTCTCTCCAAGCGCTACCGCCTCTTGCGTGCCGTGAATGGCATTGAAGCTGTAACACTATGTGAAGACGAGCACCCCGACATGATTCTCATGGACATCCGCATGCCGGGAATGAACGGTCTTGATGCAACACGTATCATCAAAGAAGTCAATCACGATATTCCTGTGGTTGCCCTGTCTGCATATGCCTTCGACGAGAACATTCGTGAGGCCAAAGCCGCAGGATGTGACGATTTTATGGCCAAACCTTTCCGCGTAGAAGACCTTTTGGATATGGTTGAAAAATACGTAAAGCGATAATAATTTGAAACGACTATGGGTAAATTAGCAGTTTATAAGTATATCTCCATGATGTTTCTCGTGGTGCAGTGCATCGTGTCTACATTTACCATTGTAGCACTTTTCGGAGGCGATGTGAATCCTGTGGGGCATTCAGCGCGTGCCATGTTGGTTTACATTCTTCCTGTGCTCATTGCTATTAACATCGTGTTGCTTATCTACTGGCTGATACGCCGCAAATGGTTTTATGCGCTCATTCCCGTCATCACGATTGCATGCTGTATTCCCTATATCGGCACCCTCATTCAAATAGGTTCTATCGACAAAAAAGCCGAAGCCGAGAAGGGGTTGAAGATTGCCACCTACAATGTCGCTATGTTCGGTCGTGAGACGTCAGGATTCCTCGCTCAGGACATACTTGCCCAGATGCGTCGCCATAAGGTCGACGTTCTCTGTCTGCAAGAGTATAATGAAATCAGTGGTGACAAAAAGAATTCCGAGAGTTACAAGGACTTTTTTCCCTATATGGCAACTGGTCGTGGCGATATGGTTGTGTTCAGCCGCTATCCCATCAAAGATAGCAAAACCATTCTCTTCGACGATTCCAACCAGAGTGCCATGTGGGCAGATATTAATGTGAATGGACAAGAGATACGCGTGTTCAATGTGCACCTGCAGACCACTGGCATCAACGGCACTTTGCATCGCGCCAGCAAGTTGCAAGCACAAAATCCCTATTCTGACTACAGCGTCAGTAACAGTCGCGTGCTCAATGCCATCTTCGGCAACTACATGCTGGGCATGATGTTCCGTGCCGGGCAGGCCATTACCATTGCTAACGAGAAACACGCCACCAAGAAACCTAGTATTCTTTGCGGCGACTTCAACGACGTTCCCTACTCTTTCGTTTACAACACTATGCTAGGCGATATGGTTGATGGATTTAAAGAGTGCGGCGCCGGCTGGATGTACACCTTTCGTGGACGTAAAGCCGTCCGCATCGACTACATCTTCCACGATTCCTTCTTCAAAGGACTCACATACTACAAGGAAGATCTGACCACCTCTGATCACCTGCCAGTATTCATGAAGGTCACTTTTTAAGAGCTTCGGTCTCACAGTCCGTAATTTGCGGTCTGCTAATACATGTTCTCTTCTACTATCTTACTGTCATGTGGAAGCAGCCTTGCTTGACTTCGTACTTGACGTAGCAACGGCCTTCCTGGCGTTTATCACGAAGGACTTCTGACAGGATATACTTGAGCGAGTCATCGCGAACAGGTTGTGTAACAGCATGATAGCGATTGTAGCAAATGTCAACGGTGGTACCAAAAAGATGACACGAGCGATCTGTAGCGTTCTGATTATGACGCTGCAACTTGGCTACATCATCCATCGTGCGCAACACGCTGGTGACAATGAGCTGGTTGAAGGGTACACCCTTGTTGTACAGACTGTCGTAGAAAGCTTGTCCAATGTCTTGTAGAAGAACGGCAGCACGAGGCACCAAATATGGTATTGAGTTAGAGAGGCGATCAACATGGTAGTATGGACTCTCGCCGACATAGACCAGTTCCTTCATTCTCTTTTCTGCATCCTCACGATTCTGCACGGGACTTACTCCCCACTTTTCCGCCGCTACAATTTGAACGCTCTGGCTGTCAGGGAATGCCTTCTTATAGTCTGGAACAGACAGAATGCGGTTGGGCTTAGGGGAATATAAAGTGCTCTGTACATTCTCTTCGTATTCCGGGGTAGTCTTCGTCAGATATTTGATGCCAGCCAACAAGGCCACAACGACAAAGAAACCAACAATGAATTGGCGTTTAGTGGGTTGCTGATATTTTATTTTCTTCACTTCTATTTCCTTTTACACTTGTCGTACCATTCGAGTAACATCCCCTTAGGAATGCCACGTTTCACCGCTGCATCAAGTACGCGTCGAGCCTCCTCACGGCGTTCGAGCACCAGAAGCAAATCTACATGCGACACTACATAAGTCGGGTCATTCGGAGCCAGTTGCTCTGCACGCTGCCAGTCATAAAGAGCAACATCGTCCAGCTTCATCTGACGTTCCAGATTAGCTCGGGCGGCATAGGCCACAGCCGAGTCACCATGCAGCTCTATGGTTTGGTTCAACTCATCCAATGCGTCTTGTTTACGTCCTAACTGTTGCAGCACGACAGCCAACGAGAGACGAGCTTCAAAATGACGAGGCAGATAACCCAATAGATCACTCAAGTCATTACGTGCCAAGTCGAAACGGCGCAGATGGGTATTGGCATAGGCCCGATAGAACAACGCAGCGGGATTCTTAGGCTCGTGCTGTAACACTTGAGCGTATTCATCAACGGCATACTGCCACTGCTTCAGTTCCAAATTAATAGCCGCCTTCCGTAAATGCAGGTCAGTAGACCATGGTGACGTGGCAATCTGCTTATTCAATACCTTCAGCGAGTCGCGCCACTGTTGGCTGTCAGGCGTTTGTGCGAGTCCGATAAGTTGCCACAGAATGGCAACAAACAAAACTATGCCTTTTCTATATAATCTACAATCCATTGTCCAACTTCTTTTGTTCCATATTTGACACCACCCTCTATCTGGATTTCCGGTGTACGAATGTTGGCGTCCAACGAGGCATTGACAGCCTCACGAATCAGGGCACCCTCACGCTCTAGCCCAAAGTGCTCCAGCAACATGGCGGTAGACAGAATCTGCGCAAGTGGGTTTGCCAAGTTCTGGCCAGCAGCCTGAGGCCAAGAACCGTGCACGGGTTCGAACAGCGGTGTATGCTCCCCCAGCGAACTGGAAGGTTGCAGTCCCATAGACCCCGTAATACAAGACGTTTCATCCGTGAGAATGTCACCAAAGGTGTTCTCTGTGACAATCACATCGAAGAAACGAGGTTCCGTAAGCACACGCATCGAGGCATTATCAATGAACATATAATCCGTCTTTACCTCTGGGTACTGTGGCTCCATCTCTTTGGCTATCTGACGCCATAAGCGACTAGAAGCAAGCACATTAGCCTTATCGACTACAGTAAGATGCTTGTTACGTTTCATTGCCATCTCGAAGGCAACCTTCAGGATGCGCTCAATCTCAGGACGCGTATAGATATTGGTATCGAAGGCCATATCGTTGTCCTGGTGTTTCTCGCCGAAATACATGCCGCCAGTCAGTTCGCGAATTACCACAAAGTCGGCACCACGCAACAGTTCCTCCTTCAGCGGACTCTTGTGGAGCAGGCAGTCGAAGGTAGCCACCGGGCGGATATTGGCAAAGAGTCCCAACTTCTTGCGCATGGCCAGCAAGCCCGTCTCAGGGCGCATCTTCAACGTAGGGTTATTGTCATATTTTAAATCACCAACAGCAGCAAACAGAACAGCATCGGCCCGCATACATACTTCATGTGTTGTGTCAGGATAGGCATCTCCGCAGGCCTCAATGGCACAGGCGCCAACGAGTGCTTCTTCATATTTGAACTCGTGACCACACTTCTTGGCAATGGCATCGAGAACAGCCACACCTTGTTTCATGATTTCGGGCCCTATTCCATCGCCCTCAAGGATTGCAATGTTTAGTTTCATATCATTATGTGCAATTTCGTTATATTAATGTTATGTTATTCTATAATTCACTCTCGACAATATTCAACATCTTGAATGTCGCCTTGATGGCCGATTCCGTCTGATCGGCATCCAGTCCGCGGGTGCGCAGAAGTCCATCCTTGTAGTGCCACGAAATGACCGTCTGCACCAAGGCGTCTGTACGTCCTCCAGGAGGAATGCTCACCTGATAATTGGCCAGAATGGGGAACGTGCGGTCGAGATACTTTTTGTAGATATGGCGCAGGGCCTTGACAAATGCGTCGTACTGACCATCACCCACAGCACTTCCTTCATACTGTCTACCATTAATCTCAACCTTGATGTTAGCTCCTGGTTTCAGACCATAAGCAGTCGAGACAACATAGCTGATGAGTTTCACCTTGTCGTCAGAGCCGTCGTGTTTCAATACGTCACTGACGATATAGGGCAAATCTTCCTGTGTGACGATTTCCTTTTTGTCACCCAGTTCTGTGATACGTTCCGTTACACGACGCGTCTGCTCTGGAGTCAGTTCCAACCCCAACTCCTCCAAATTCTTGGCAATATTGGCACGTCCTGAATTCTTGCCCAGAGCATACTCGCGCTTGCGTCCAAAACGCTCGGGAATCAGTTCGTTGTAATAGAGTTTGTCCTTCGTGTCGCCATCGGCATGAACACCAGCCACCTGTGTAAACACATTCTCTCCCACTATCGGCTGGTTGGGAGCTACAGAGATGCCACTAAAACTCTCAACCATACGCGAGATGTCGTTCAGTTGACTCTCTACAATATTCGTTTTCGCGTGGAACTGGTCCTTCAAGATAGCCTGAACAGAGGCCAGAGGAGCATTACCACAACGCTCTCCCAGTCCGTTGACGGTGACGTGCAGTCCTCGGGCACCACTGAGCACAGCGGCCAGTGAATTTGATACCGCCAGGTCATAGTCATTGTGGGCGTGGAAATCAAAGTGAACATCCGGGTAGCGTTTCAGCATCTTACGGAAATACTCGATGACCTGCAGGGGATTCATCACGCCCAGCGTGTCAGGAAGCATGAAACGTTGAACGTTGAACATTGAACGTTGAACATTGGACGTCAGCGCATCCATCAACTGATAGACATACTCTGGCGAATCTTTCATACCATTCGACCAGTCTTCCAGATACAGGTTGACGCTGATGCCTTTGCTGGCGGCATATTCTAATTCCTTCTTGATATCACTGATATGCTCCTCGGGAGTCTTGTGCAGCTGCAGCGTGCAGTGTTTCAGCGAACCTTTGGCAAGTAGGTTTAGCACGCGACCGCCACACTCATAGATCCAATCAATAGACTTTCCTCCGTCCACGAATCCCAGCACCTCTACCCTATTCAACCGGGCTATCTGTCGGGCATAGCGGCATATTTTGCTTACTGCCTCACGCTCACCTTCAGAGACACGTGCCGAGGCTACCTCAATACGGTCCACATTCAGGTCGTAGAGGAGTTTGCGAGCCATAACCACCTTCTCGTGAGGCAGGAACGACACACCGTTAGTCTGTTCACCATCACGCAGTGTCGAGTCCATAATCTCGACGAAGGGCGGAATACGCTGGTAGGTATTTACTTGTTCAGCTGTTCCCATGTCGTAATCTTATCTTTATTGGCCACGAGGAAGTCAATATCGTCGAGACCATTCATCAGGCAATGCTTTTTGTATCCGTTGATTTCGAACTGTTCGCTGTGTCCGGTGGCCAGGTTAGTGACCGTTTGCTGGGGAAGGTCGACCGTCACTTCTGCATTCGGATCTTTTTGAATTGTCAAAAACAATTCAGACAGAAAGTCTTCGCTCACCTGCACGGGCAACACGAAATTGTTCAGTTCGTTGTTCTTATGGATGTCAGCGAAGAACGAGCTGATGACAACACGAAAACCATAGCCTGCAATGGCCCATGCAGCATGCTCGCGACTGCTACCCGATCCGAAGTTCTTTCCTGCTACGAGGATGCAGCCTTTATATGTGGGGTTGTTGAGGACGAAATCCTCAACGATAGAGCCATCTTCATGATAGCGCCAGTCACGAAACAGGTTGTCGCCAAAGAAGCTTTCCTCCCTGGTGGTCGCTTTCAGAAAACGGGCAGGGATTATCTGATCAGTGTCCACATTCTCCAGCGGCAGGGGCACGCAAGTACTTTTTATAACATCAAATTTCTGTTTCATAATAGTTCACGTGGATCAGTTATTACTCCTGTTACAGCACAAGCAGCAGCCACTAATGGCGATGCAAGAATGGTACGCGATCCAGGACCTTGACGCCCCTCAAAATTGCGGTTCGACGTCGAAACGGCATACTTGCCAGCAGGTACCTTATCGTCGTTCATAGCCAGACAGGCCGAGCAACCAGGTTGGCGAATTTCAAAGCCAGCATCAGCCAACACCTTGTCGAGGCCTTCTTTCTCTATCTGCTTACGCACAGCCCATGATCCCGGTACCAGCCACACCACCACGTTGTCGGCCTTCTTCCTGCCCTTTACAATAGATGCAAAGGCGCGGAAGTCCTCAATGCGACCGTTGGTGCAAGCTCCCAGAAATACATAATCTATTGGCTTACCCAATAGCTTCTCACCAGCCTTGAAGCCCATGTAGTTGAGTGCTTTCTTGAAATTAGCATCGTCCATTGTGGGGATAGCCTCGGTAATGCCTATACCCATACCAGGATTGGTACCATAAGTGATTCGTGGCTCGATGTCCTTGGCGTCGAACACTAGTTCCTTGTCGAACACGGCATCGTCGCCGCTCTTTAGTGTTTTCCAATATGCTAATGCCTTGTCCCAAGCTTCGCCTTTTGGAGCATATTCTTTGCCTTTGACATAATCAAAGGTTACTTGATCGGGGGCAATTAACCCGCCGCGAGCACCCATCTCAATAGAGAGGTTACAGAGTGTCAGACGGCCCTCCATCGATAGATTGCGAACCACTTCGCCAGCATACTCGACAAAGTATCCCGTTGCACCGCTGGTAGTCAGCTGTGCCATCAGGTAGAGTGCCACATCTTTCGCTGTCACCCCCTTTTGAAGCGTACCGTTGATGGTAATACGCATCGACTTCGGCTTCTGTTGCAGAATACACTGTGAAGCCATGACCATCTCCACTTCCGAGGTTCCGATGCCAAAAGCCACAGCTCCCATGGCACCATGTGTCGATGTGTGAGAATCACCACAAACGATGGTCATACCAGGTAGAGAGAGCCCCTTCTCTGGTCCCACGACGTGAATGATACCATTGTCCTTCGACATCATACCATAGTGCGTCAGTCCGAATTCCTTGGCATTCTGTTCCAATGCTGCCACCTGCTTGGCCGATACAGGGTCCTCGATGGGTTTGTCCTGATCGTGCGTAGGGGTGTTGTGGTCGGGCATACAATAGATTTTCTCAGGACGAAAACATTTCAGTCCTCTACTCCGCATTCCTTCAAAAGCCTGCGGTGACGTCACTTCGTGGCAATACATGCGGTCGATGTACAACTGCGTAGGTCCGTCCTCCACCTGCTGCACCACGTGCTTATCCCATATCTTGTCGAATAGCGTATTCATTAGTCCTCTTTCTTGAATTTATTGATACAGTCGATATAAGCTTCTACCGATGCTGTCACAATATCGGTATCGGCGCCGAAACCATAGTACATCGAACCGTCGTATTCCACCTGCATGTGTACCTTACCCACGTCGTCCGAGCCCTTCGAGATGGCCTGGATGGTGAATTCCTTCAGCGTCATCTGCTTCATGATAATCTTCTTCAGCGCCTTGATGGCTGCGTCGACAGGACCATTACCGCTGGCAGCAGCCTCGAACTTTTGACCACTGATGTCCAATCCGATGGATGCAACACTCTTCACACCCTTACCTGTGGTGACCTGCAGGAAGTCGAGGCGTACGGCATGCGTCTCGGCGGTGTCGGCACCAGCCAGCATCAGCACGTCGGCATCCGTCACGTCCTTCTTCTGGTCAGCCAGTTGCAGGAACTTTTCGTATACCTTGTCGAGTTTCTCCTCGCTCAAGTCCACACCATTCACCATCAGGCGATGCTTTAGTGCGGCACGTCCCGAACGGGCGGTGAGCATGATGCTGTTATCATCGATGCCCACGTCCTTGGGGTCCATAATTTCATAGGTATGAACATTTTTCAGTACACCATCCTGATGAATGCCGCTCGAGTGTGCAAAGGCATTACGGCCAACAATGGCTTTATTGGGCTGCACAGGCATATTCATCAGACTCGACACCATACGGCTCGTAGGATATATCTTAGTGGTGTTGATGTTTGTTTCAATCTCGATACTCTTATGGCATTTCAAAATCATGGCAATCTCCTCCAGCGACGTATTTCCAGCACGTTCACCAATGCCGTTGATGGTCACCTCCACCTGTCGTGCACCAGCCAGCACGCCATTCAGTGTATTGGCCGTAGCCATGCCTAGATCATTGTGGCAATGGGTCGAAATGATAGCACGGTCGATGTCATCGACATGCTCCTTCAGATACTTGATTTTCTCGAAATACTCCTGTGGTAGACAGTAACCCGTCGTATCTGGAATGTTCACTACTGTAGCACCGGCCTTAATGACGGCCTCGACCACCTGAGCCAGGTATTCGTTGTCAGTACGACCGGCATCCTCACAGTAGAATTCGACGTCGTCCACGAAACACTTGGCATACTTCGTGGCTTCAACAGCCTGCTCCAGTATCTTTTCGCGTGTTGAGTTGAACTTAAACTGGATGTGTTCGTCGCTGGTGCCGATGCCCGTGTGGATACGCTTGTGCTTTGCGTATTTCAAGGCTTCTGCAGCCACGTCAATATCATGGCGGACAGCACGTGTCAGCGCACAAATCACAGGCCAAGTGACGGCCTTCGAAATTTCGATTACTGAATTGAAATCGCCAGGCGAACTGACGGGAAATCCTGCTTCGATTACATCCACGCCTAACTGTTCCAGAGCCTTTGCCACCTGAATCTTCTCAACGGTGTTCAACTGACATCCTGGCACCTGCTCACCATCGCGTAGCGTCGTGTCGAAAATAAACAATCTGTCACTCATTTCTATTTATTCTTTTATGTCGTTATGACGTTATTTCGTGTTTCATTGTATCATACGAAAAAGCCTCTCTGCACCTGGAAGTGAGAAAGGCTCTGTATCGTATGTCTTATACCTTAATTAAATACAACCCATCACTTCCGGCTACGTTTACGCAGTCGAATAATAATAATGTTGCTAATCAGGTTAAATCTTGTCATTTTTATACTTCTTTACGTTTATCGGCTGCAAAAGTACGCATTTCTTCCGAAACCACCAAACAATTTGTCACTTTTTTCGCAAAAAAGCTACAATGTCGCATTTTCCGTCACCCTATAGACAAAGAATGCACCCCATTAAGGGAGGTGCATTCTTTGTTTAATGACGTTGTCGCGCGAAAAACGAATGCGTTAGTTGTTGACACTGCCACCAACGATGTCGAGCAGCTCGCTGGTGATGGCCTGCTGACGCGACTTGTTGTACTGCAGGTTCAGCTGGCGCAGCAGTTCGTCGGCATTATCCGTAGCTGTTTGCATAGCCACCATACGTGCTGCATGCTCAGAGGCCACGCTGTCGAGCAACGCTGTGTAGAGCATCAGATGAGCCAACTTGGGGATCAATTTAGAAAGTACAGTATCCATGTCGGGCTCGACGATGAAGTTGTCGTTCAGCGGAGCGACTTCTCCCTCCTTGACCTCCTTCTTGCGACGATTCTTCTTCAGATAATCCTGGGCTTTCTTCGTAGCAATATTGGAGGTCAGGTCACGCTCGTGGTCACGTTCCAACTCAGACTCAAGGTCGATGGGCAGGAACTGCTTGTTTGTCAGGATCTGTGAGCCAGCCGACTTGAAGTGATGGTAGAGAATCTCCACACGGTCGATTTCGCCATCATAGAACTTCCCGCCCAACTCCATCGCCATGTCGATGCACTCGTGCACATTGGGATGGTCGATGAGCGAAGCCTTGTCGCACTTCACGTCGTAGCCCAACTTGCGAGCCTTCTCAGTCACCTTGCGGCCAATGGGCCACACCTCGACACTACCCTTCCCCAGCTCTTGCTCGTAAGCATCTGCGGTGCGTTGCATCAGCTTGATAACATTTGAGTTAAAACCTCCACAAAGCGACGAGTTGCTGGAGAATACGACTAGGGCGACACGCTTGACGGGACGCTCCTGGTCGAACACAGTCTGGGCTTCGGCCTCGGCAGCAAGGAACGACTTGAGGATATGCTCGAGCATGGTCTCATAAGGCAGCATGTTCTGGATAGCCACCTGCGCATGATGGAGCTTCGACGAAGCAACCATCTTCATGGCAGACGTAATCTTTCGCGTGCTGTTGACTGAGGCTATGCGGCCTTTGATTTCTTTCAGGCTGGGCATAGGCTATCAAGCTTTATAAGTTCCTGCAATATCTGCCATCACAGCTTCGATCTTCTGGGTCGTGGCATCGTCAATGTTACCTGCTGCCAACGTCTCGATAACCTCAGGAGCCGAAGAACGCAACTTGTCAAGGAATGCCGTCTGGCACTCACGCACCTTATCGATGGGTACCTCGCGCATCAAGCCGTGCACGCCACAATACAAGATGGCCACCTGCTCACCAACAGGCATGGGGCTATACTGCGGCTGAATCAACAGCTGATTGTTCTTACGTCCGCGGTCGAGGGTCATTGCCGTCACAGCATCCATATCACTCGAGAACTTCGAGAAAGCTTCCAACTCACGATACTGAGCCTGGTCGATCTTCAGCGTACCGGCCACCTTCTTCATGGACTTGATTTGTGCCGAGCCACCCACACGAGACACCGAGATACCTACGTTGATGGCAGGACGGAAGCCCTGGTTGAAGAGGTCTGACTCCAAGAAGATCTGACCGTCGGTAATTGAAATCACGTTCGTGGGAATGTAAGCAGATACGTCGCCAGCCTGCGTCTCGATGATAGGCAGAGCAGTGAGTGAGCCACCACCCTTCACATGACCTTTCATGCACTCGGGCAGGTCGTTCATCTGCTCGGCCACCTCCTGCTGTTCGTTCATCTTTGCAGCACGCTCCAATAGACGGCTATGCAGATAGAATACGTCACCAGGATAGGCCTCACGACCAGAGGGACGACGCAGAATCAGCGATACCTCACGATAGGCCACAGCCTGCTTCGACAGGTCGTCGTAAACGACCAGTGCGGGTAAACCACGGTCGCGGAAGTACTCACCGATAGCAGCGCCGGCAAATGGTGCGTAGTACTGCATAGCAGCTGGATCGGCAGCAGTAGCAGCCACCACGATAGTGTAAGGCATTGCGCCGTGCTCCTTCAGCGTCTGCACGAGGGTTGCAACAGTTGAGGCCTTCTGACCGATGGCCACATAGATACAGTATACGGGCTTGCCAGCCTCGTAGAAACTCTTCTGGTTGATGATGGTATCAACGGCAATGGCCGTCTTACCCGTCTGGCGGTCGCCAATGATGAGTTCGCGCTGACCACGACCAATGGGAATCATCGAGTCGATAGCCTTCAGACCCGTCTGCAACGGCTCCTTCACGGGCTGACGGTAAATCACACCAGGGGCCTTTCGGTCGAGAGGCATCTCAAAAGCATCAGCGAGGTCGATGTCGCCCTTACCGTCGACAGCCTGTCCCAGCGGATTGATGACACGTCCCAGCATGTTGTCGTTGACACGGATAGAGGCAATACGCTTTGTACGCTTCACCACCATGCCCTCCTTGATGCCTGAAGTGGTACCCAGCAGCACGCAGCCGACGTTGTCCTCCTCCAAGTTCATCACGATAGCCATCGTGCCGTTCTCGAACTCCAGCAGTTCGTTGGCTTCGGCATTGCGCAGACCATAGATGCGCGCCACGCCGTCGCTCACGGTAAGCACAGTACCCACCTCGTCGAACTTCTCGGCATTGGTGATGCCATTCAGCTGGTCGAGCAGCACCTGACTGACTTCGCTTGGTTTAATCTTATCTGACATTAATTCTTAATTTAATAATTTAACAATGTAATAATGTAACAATTGGTTTGCGCAGCCTTTTTTACATTTCTACATTTTTACATTCTATCATTTTCTCAACGTGTTGAGAATGTTGTTGAGTTTCGTCTTGACACTCGCATCCATGCGATAGGTGTCGTATTCGAGGATGAAACCGCCAATAATGTCGGGATTCACCTCGGTCTCAAACTCCACAGTACCTTGAGTCTGACTCTCCACCATCTGGCGCATCTTCTGCTCCGTTTCGGCAGAAACGCGCGCAGCAGTGGTGAGCTTGCCACGAATGACGTTCTTCTGCTTGCGGTAAAGCGTCACGTACGAGTTGGCCATAAACTGAACCATGTTCTCACGGTCTTCTTTCAGCACGAGTGCAATGAAAGTCTGCGTCAACTTGCTCGGCGAACCGCCAGCGGCAGTCTCAAGCAGCGTCTGCTTCTTTTCCTTTTCGAGCATGGGGTTGTCTATGGTCTGACGAAGCATAGGCACGTCGACATAACTCTTCGCCAGAATCATCATCTCCTGATAGACCTGTCCGTCGAGTTTGGCATCAGTAGCACTCTTCAACAATGCCCTTGCATATCTCGTAGATATAACTCCGATATCCATACGCGTGTACCTTAATTTAATTAGCAGTAGCGTCATCCAGCATGCGGTCAATCAAATCCATCTGCGACTTGTCGTCACGGAGGTTCTGACGGAGCACCTTCTCGGCAATTTCGACACTGAGGGTTGCAACCTGCTGACGGATGTCAGCAATGGCAGCCTTCTTCTCCTGTTCGATGGCGATCTTCGCTTCATCCAACAA
Organism: uncultured Prevotellaceae bacterium; assembly: GCA_902764705.1. Lineage (GTDB taxonomy): Bacteria > Bacteroidota > Bacteroidia > Bacteroidales > Bacteroidaceae > Prevotella. Next base: position 37,516 of record CACWWZ010000024.1, read on the forward strand.
ACGGGCACCCTCAGCCCTTGCCTTCTGCTGAGCCTGTTCGACGATGGCGTCGCGCGACTCGGCGGCCTCCTTCAGTATCTGAGCCTGTTTCTCGCGTGCCTCCTGCAAGATGGATTCACCTTCCTGCTGGATATTGGCCAGACGTTCCTCTGCTTCGTGGGCCTTGCGCAGACTTTCGTCGATGTAGCGGTTACGCTCGTCAACCATGTTGAGAATGGCGGGGAAACCGTACTTGGCAAGGATTCCGAAGATTACCAGGAACGCCAATAACATCCAGAACAGGAGTCCCAGATCAGGCGTCAGGATGGATGGTAATTGAGTGAAATCCATTTGCTATTCCGTTTTATTTGATCAAGAATGCACAAGCAGCGATAGCAAAGAGTGCACAACCCTCGACGAAAGCAGCCGTCAGAATCATCTGAGAGAAAATCTTACCTGATGCTTCCGGCTGACGGGCAATAGCATCTACAGCGCTACCACCAATCTTACCAATACCAATACCTGCACCGATTACGGCGATTCCAGCTCCAATACCACAGCCCAGCTGAGCCAGACCTTCTAAAACTAATGATGTAATCATAATTTTTAAGTTTTTAAATTGTTAATATTTGATGTTTACTATTTTACTTATTATTCTTCATGGTGCTCTTGATGTGCCAGTCCGATGAACACGGCGCTGAGCATGGTGAACACGTAAGCCTGAACGAATGCCACCAGCAGTTCGAGGGCGTTCATGAACAGCAGCATGATGATGCTGAACAGGTTCAAGCCGATACCCATGCCAACACCCATAGTCCATCCCAGGAAGATCACACAGCTAAAGCTGAGTATCATGGCATGGCCTGCCATCATGTTGGCAAAAAGACGGATCATCAGGGCGAAGGGCTTTGTGAACACACCGAACAACTCAATCACAGGCATCAGCGGAATGGCTTTCAGGAAGATAGGTACATTGGGCCAGAAAATATCCTTCCAATATTCCTTATTACCAAACAGGTTGATGGCCAGGAATGTGCAGAATGCCAGGAAGAACGTGATGTTGATGTTACCCGTCACATTCGAACCACCCGGGAAAATGGGTAGCAGTCCCAGCAGATTGGTGACTAGAATAAAGAAAAACACCGTCAGCAGATACGGGGCGTAGGGTTTGTAGTGTTTCTCGCCGATGGACGACTTGATGACGTCGTCGTTGATCATCACCACCAGCAATTCTACGGCACCAACGAATCCGCTCGGAGCTTTGCTTGTTTTGTCACGCTTCTTGTACCAGCGGGCACAGCTTAGGAACACCACCAGCAATACGGCCACCACAATCCATATCTGCAGTACGTTGCGCGTAATGCTCAGGTCCAGTGGGCGCTCGGTAGTGCCATCAGCCATCTGCTCGTAGATTTTGCCGTGGGCTTCCGGATTGAAAAAGAAGCCTGCGGGCAGAGAATGCTCCGTGCAGAAGTGCCACTCGCCAGTCTGCGAACTCCTGATGATGATGGGCAACGGGAAACCGATGTGCTTTCCCTTATAGGTAGCGATATGCCACTCATAAGAGTCTGACAGGTGCTCAAGCACAATCTCAGAAATATTCAGAGATTCGTCCTTCGGCTCCTCACCAGCCAGCATCGGCAGAGGCAGCAGCGCCATCACCAACAAGATGCATATTGACTTTATTTGTTTCATCTAATACGTTAATTTTTAACTCGTTATAAACGACTTGATACTCTCGAAAAGAAGATAGAGTGATGAATAAGTGATGCCATATAATAGACCAGGAACACCATGATGAACTGCATCATCGAGGTGCGGTCTGATAGGACATACCACACTGCCATTACCACCAGTGCCGCCAGAAAACGGAATCCCGACACACCCGTAATGAACGTCGGCAACATGTCAGAATGCTTGGTGGCTACCCAGCGGAAGACGAGTGCCGAGGCAATGTCGACCACCAGAATAAAGCATAAGCTGACGATGATGGGAGTCCACAAATCAAGCGACCACATCTTCATGGCTACAAACCCACAAATAGTGAGTATGCAGCACAAAACAATGCTCTGCACGATGTAGTTACGGCTCTCTTCTTGGATACCCATCACACGTTACATATTTTATTCTTCGTTGATCTCTATGCAGAGACTCACCACGTTCTTCTGCACCTCCACGAAACCACCGTAAATGTCGAGGGGCTTCTTCTCACCGCCAGGCAGCGTGTAGACCACCCTACCCTTGTCGAGCGACGAGATAATCGGTGCGTGGTTGACGAGGATTTCGAACTGTCCCAGCGTTCCTGGAACCAGCACGCTCTCCACCTCACCTTCGAACTCAATCCTTTCGGGAGAAACTATCTTCAGCTTAAGCATAATTTAAAAATTTAAGAATGTAATAATGTAATAATTGGCTAACGCTCATTTACATTTTGTCATTTTTACATTTTTACATTGTGCTAACCCTTTGCGGCCTCCAACAGTTTCTTGGCTTTCTCCTTAGCATCCTCGATGGTACCTACGTTTAGGAATGCCTGCTCGGGCAGGTCATCGACCTCGCCGTCGAGAATGGCATTGAAGCCCTTGATGGTCTCTTCGATGGGAACCATCACACCAGGTAGACCTGTGAACTGTGAAGCCACTGAGAACGGCTGACTCAAGAAACGCTGCACGCGACGTGCACGGTTCACCGTCAGTTTGTCCTCGTCCGAGAGCTCGTCCATACCAAGAATGGCGATGATGTCCTGCAACTCCTTATAGCGCTGCAGAATCTCCTTCACACGCTGGGCACAGTCGTAATGGGCCTTTCCAACCACCAATGGGTCAAGGATACGCGAGGTAGAACCCAGCGGGTCTACAGCAGGATAGATACCCAACTCGGCAATCTTACGGTCCAACACCGTCGTAGCATCCAAATGGGTAAACGTGGTAGCAGGAGCAGGGTCGGTCAAGTCGTCGGCAGGCACATACACAGCCTGTACCGAAGTGATTGAACCGGACTTTGTTGACGTGATGCGTTCCTGCATGGTACCCATCTCCGAAGCCAGCGTGGGCTGGTAACCTACGGCCGACGGCATACGGCCCAGCAGAGCTGACACCTCAGAACCGGCCTGAGTGAAACGGAAGATGTTGTCGATGAAGAACAGGATATCGGCAGCACCGCCGTCCTTACCTCCTCCGTCACGGAAACCTTCAGCAACTGTCAGACCTGACAGGGCCACAGAGGCACGAGCACCGGGGGGCTCGTTCATCTGACCATACACCAGTGTGGCCTGCGACTTCTTCAACTCTTCAGGGTCAACGAGACTCAAATCCCATTTGCCCTGGGCCATAGCCTCCTTAAACTTCTCGCCATAACGGATAACGCCCGACTCAATCATCTCACGGATCAGGTCGTTACCTTCACGGGTACGTTCGCCCACTCCGGCAAATACGGAGAAACCGTTGTGACCCTTGGCAATGTTGTTGATAAGCTCCATAATGAGCACGGTCTTACCCACACCGGCACCACCGAACAGACCGATCTTACCACCCTTCAGATAGGGCTCCAGCAGGTCGATGACCTTAATACCCGTGGCCAACACCTCTTTGGTAGTCGACAGTTCCTCAAACTTCGGAGCCGCACGATGGATAGGATAAGCACCCTCCATGTCAAGCTGTTTCATACCGTCGATAGGCTGACCAATCACGTTCAGCATACGACCTTTAATCTGTTCACCGGCAGGCATCACGATAGGTGAGCCCATGGGTGTTGCTTCCAATCCACGCTGCAGTCCGTCAGTATTGTCCATAGCCACGCAGCGTACAGTATCTTCACCGATGTGCTGCTGTACCTCGACAATCAACTGACTGCCGTTGGGACGCTCAATCTTCAGGGCTTCATGAATCTTAGGCAACACTTTCTCAGCATCCAGTCCTTTAGTATCGAAATAAACGTCGATAACCGGGCCGATAATCTGCGAAATGTGTCCTGTAATTTGTGACATAAGCAGTAATTTATTTAAAGTTGTACTTGTTTCAGTTGTAATTTATGTCTGCAAAGTTAGCAAAATTATTTCATACTGAAAAATATTTGCGTGTATTTTTTTGCTTTTTTCTTGGATTTGTATTAACTTTGTGCCGGAAATGAACGAACTGATAACTCAAATCAACGATGCCGTTTGGGGCTATATATTAATAGGTGCACTTGTGGCGTGCGGGCTGTGGTTTACGTGGAAGACACGTGGCGTGCAGTTCCGCATGATTGGCGAAATGTTCCGTTTGCTGACGGATTCGGCTACATCAAGTATCGAGGAACTGGCCGACCCCAATTTCAAGCGCAAGCACATCTCGTCGTTCCAGGCCTTTGCAGTATCGGTAGCTACCCGTGTGGGAACAGGCAATCTGGCCGGCGTAGCTTCGGCAATAGCCATCGGAGGTCCTGGTGCTGTATTCTGGATGTGGGTTATCGCGTTGATTGGTTCTGCTACGGCCTTCGTCGAGTCTACCCTCGCCCAGCTGTTCAAACTTCACTACAAGGATTCTTTCATCGGTGGTCCGGCATACTACATCCAACGGGGTCTGCACCAGCGCTGGATGGCCGTGCTCTTCGCCATACTCATTACGTTGCAGTTCGGCCTGTCGAACAACTCCATCCAGGCCAACACCATTTGCGGAGCCATGCAGGAAGCCTTCGGCTGGTCACCGTTATGGGTGGGTGCCTTGCTGGCTGCTATGGCGCTGTTCATCGTGTTTGGAGGCATCCAGCGCATTGCCAACGTTAGTGCCGTGTTAGTTCCTGTAATGGCCATCGGTTACGTCATACTTGCTGTAATTATTATCGCCATGAATATCACGGAGATACCGCATGTAATGAAAGTGATAGTACTGGACGCTTTCGGCATTGAAAAGGTAGCTGGCGGTGCCATTGGAGCCACCATTATGAACGGTGTAAAGCGGGGCCTTTTCAGCAACGAAGCCGGCGAAGGAAGTGCCCCTAATGTGGCCGCAACGGCATCTGTGACGCACCCCGTGAAACAAGGTCTGATTCAGGCCTTGGGCGTGTTTACGGATACGCTGCTGGTTTGCTCGTGTACGGCGTTCATCATCCTCATCAGCGGACTCTACGAGGTTCCCGAACTGAACGGCATCATGCTCACCCAGTCGGCATTGCAGTCGGAGGTCGGTGCCGCAGGACCTATATTCATCGCTATTGCCATCTTCCTGTTTGCCTTTTCGAGCATCATCGGCAACTACTATTACGGTGAGGCCAACATTCGTTTCATCACCCCCAACCCAACGATAATGACCGTCTATCGCATTCTCTCGGGCGGTGTTATGGTGGTTTTCGGGGCCATGGCCAGCTTTGAACTGGTGTGGAACATCGTCGATTTCTTCATGGCATTCCTTACAGCGTGCAACCTCATAGCCATTGTCATTCTTGGCAAATATGCCTTCCGTCTGCTGGACGACTACCGAGAGCAGAAGCGTCACGGCATCAAGGAACCGACGTTCCACCGCAGTCAGTTGCCGGAAATTGAGCACGAGTTGGAATGCTGGGAATAAACAAACAACTATCCAGAGAGGGTTACACGTAGCAACGTGATATATAATGCGTCCTCAATCGGTAAAATGGAAGTGGACTACGAGGGGCAAGTGGTCGCTGAAGCCGCGCTGGTAGTGATAACCATTGAAAGTGCGGAAGGGCTTGACTCCTCCGTATTTTTTATCGTCTTCCAATAGGAAGGGTACATCGACGACAAACACCTTAATAACGCTGCTGCGGAGTGGCTGACTGACCAGTACATGGTCAATACTCTCCCACTCGCCCGCATAGCGGTAGGTACCCTGGGCGCCATGTGTGCCACGGGCTCCACGGCTGACGTTATGCAGTCCATGCTGCTCCAAAAACTGAAGCGAGGGACTATCGGCATAGTCGTTGAAGTCGCCGGCGACAATGACCTTGGCATGCGACGGCAACTGGCTGACGACACTGACAATGCGCCGCATGACTTGGAGGCGGTTGGGACGTGTGGGGCGCTCACCTCCATAGCGGCTGGGGGCATGGACGACGAAGACATGAAGGGTGTCGCCGTTCTGGGTCTCGCCTTGGACATACAGGATGTCTCTTGTGGGGCGCATGTCGGGAAGAGGTTCGACGTCGAGGTAGTCATAGCACAGCGGGCAGAACGACAAGGGTTGGTAGAGCAGCGCCACATCAATGCCGCGGACGTCGGGCGACTGCGTCATCAGATATTCATAGCCTGCATGGCGAAGCAGCGAACGACGGGTGAGATCGAAGAGACAAGTGTCGTTCTCGACTTCGACGAGCGCCACGAGGTCGGGGACGCCTTCCTGCTGGCACGACAGGATAACCTGTCCGATGCTGTTTACCTTACGCCAATAGCGGGAAGGGGTCCATTTACGCGCTGAAGCAGGCAACCATTCGGTGTCCTGTTTCAGTGAATCGTGTTTACTATCGAAGAGATTCTCGCAGTTCAGCTCCACGAGGGTCAGCGACTGCGCTGATGCTTCGAAATGAGAAATAAGAAGTGAGGAATGAGGAATGAAAAATGAGAAATGAAAAATGAATGCCGTCAGCAACATTCGCTTCAGGAACAGCCTGTCCTGCGGGAGATACCATTTCTCATTTCTCATTCCTAATATCTCATTTAAGTTTGCCTAGCATACTTTCTCCAGTCGCTTCATCATAGCAAACATGAAGATAGCTGCGAGGACGCAAAGGGCAATCAGTATAGCCCAATTATACATTAAAGGAATCTTATTCCAAAGCATAGATGGAATGGAACTCAGATAGTTGCCGATAGCAGTAGCAGCAAACCAACCACCCATCATCAGACCTTTATACTTTGGGGGAGCAACTTTCGAAACAAAGGAAATACCCATTGGTGAGAGCAAGAGCTCAGCAATAGTAAGGGTGAAATAAGTGCCGATAAGCCAACTGGGCGACAGAATGCTCTGCGTGCTATTTCCCAAATCCATTGGAGATGTAAGTCCGATAGATGCCAGCGTAATGACTCCGAAACCGAGGGCTGCGACAAGCATACCCCAAGCTATACGCGCTGGAGCACTGACAGACTTTCCACGGGCAGCCAATGCACCAAAGAAAAGCATGCTAAATGGTGTAAGCGCCACGACAAAGAAGGGGTTAAACTGCTGGAAGTCACTAGGCTGTGCATTCGTTGGGTTATCCATAGACAGGAACAGAGCAACGGCAAGGCCAACAAGCGCGACAGTCAGAATGCCGCTGACGATGCGGGTACGCTTCACCTTGCTTTGGAACGAGGCAAAGCCAGTATAAACGGCCAGCGCTATAAGTGCTAAGGAGAAGATGTTAAACCAGATGCGCATGTTTCCACTCACGGTCAGATCGGTATACTTCTTTGCGAAGAAGGTCAGCGCAGAACCGTTCTGGTGGAAAGCCATCCAGAAGAAGATGACTACCGCAAACACCAGCATCAGTGCAGTAACGCGTTCCTTGGTCTCAGCGGGAGAAAGCTGTTCGACAGCAGAATCGTCGTTTTGTGCCTGTTTGACCGTCTTCATCGTGTGGGCAAACCAACTCTTACATGCAAAATATATAATACCGCTCATAATCAGCGATACACAGGCAACACCGAAGCAAAGACCATAGCCGCCATAGAGGGCCTCCAGATAGTCAGGGTCAACGTTAGCAGCATCATATACAAAGCCTTTGCCGGAAAGATACTGATTGGTAATCCACTTGGCCATGGAGGGGGCAAACATAGCACCGATGTTGATGGCCATGTAAAACAGCGAAAAGGCATCGTCGCGACGGTCAGCATACTTTGGTTCATCATAGAGATTGCCTACCATGACCTGCAGATTTCCCTTGAACAATCCTGTACCGAGTGAAACACAGGCCAAGCCAGCAATCATTGCCACGAGTCCTGTCGTGTCGGCACCTGTTGGAATGGCTAAGCCCAGATATCCAACAAACATGGTGGTGAGACCCAGAACCACACACTTTCCATAGCCTATCTTGTCAGCCAGCATGCCACCGAAGACAGGCGAGAAATAAACAACAGCCAAGAAAATGGCATAGACCTGACCGGCCAAGCCTTCACTCCATCCAAACTTAGCTTGCATAAATAATGCAAAGATAGCCAGCATAGTGTAGTAGCCGAATCGTTCTCCAGTGTTGGCCAGTGCCAACGCAAAAAGTCCTTTGGGTTGATTTTCAAACATAATTGTGAATTTTTATAGTTTTACTTTTTTACTTTTTTACCTTTTTACTTTTTTATAGTTCCCTTTTTCCCTCCCATTGGGAAGGCCGGGGTGGGGTCGCTTTTTTACCTTTATTTTATCTTGTCGTTCTTCGTCTTGACTATATCAAACAGATAGCTCATCTTGACAACAATGGTTCCCTGATTCGACTTACCGAAATAGTCCTGCTTCGTATTGCCAAAGATATTGCCCAAACCAAAGTAATAGCGGCCTTCCAGAAGAAAATGGCCTAACTTGGGATGCGAGAACTCAATGCCGGCACCGCCCGCAATACCATAGTCGAACTTATTCTCGACGGGCATACTTTCCTGTGCAGTGACAACGGACGAACGGGAAGTCTGCGTACCACGGAAGGGCTCGATGTTGGTATCGGTCGACTCGTCCAGATAGACACCGATTTGGGGGCCAATCTGAAAGAATCCCTGGAAGCCCTTGCGCTCGCGCCCCCACCCTAGTCTAGCCATCACCGGAACCTGAATGTAATTGATGCGACGTTCATAGTACAGCGGATTCAGTTTTTCGGGGTCGTCGACATAATAGACGGGCTGGTTGTTGATGTCTTCTATGTTTTCCTTCCATCCCATCTGGGCATAGTTCACCTCAGCCACGATGGCACAGATGCTCTTGAAATATTTCTCGCAGGTGTAACGCAACGTCAGACCACCGGTCAGTCCGCCCATCATATTCTGAGGCACGTCTGGCTGAAACGAAATCTCGTTCATCATGTATCCGCCATTAACGCCCACGGCAAAGTCGGTGCGGTATTCACCCACCTGCGCCTTCAGCGCCAGCGGAACTAGCATCAGTAAAATCAGCAATTTCCTCATGGCGCATCAGAATTTGAGCGTTTCGACACGCTGTTCAGGCATGTAGTGTACGAACATAATCATGCGGTTCATCATACCACCGTTACCGATACGCTCGAAGTTCAGCGGAGTCTGGAACGGCGTATAGCCTACCATGCCCGAGGCACCGGTAAACCTATCGCCATAAAGGTGCATGCCCTTGATGAAGAAATAGGCGTGGTCGAAACCGGTAGCGGCATATTTCGCATGGTAGTTCTGCATGTCCTGATGGAAATTCCAGCGGTACTTCTGCTTGAAGCGTGTGGTCCTAGGCGACAGCGGGTCCATATAATATGTCGTAGGCACACAGACGTCAAACTTATAGAAATTGTCTAGATGCTGGCGGGTATACATAAGCCATTCCGTATATCCGAACACCGAGATCCTCAACTCAGGGCTGGTCATCAACAGGCCGTTCAGCTTGGCGAATACCACGTTCAGCTCCTGCGAGCGACTTGTGTTGAGCACTACTACATTGCGCTGGGTCGTCGAGAAGCATTTCTTGAACATCGCTTCGCTAGAACGCAGGTTGGTAATGGAATAGACCTGTCCCTCCTGCTCCAGCTTACGGCGCAGTGTCGACGTGAAGCCGCCCTTGGTGCTCGTCGTGTCGTTACAGTCGATAATGATGGTGTGGTAGTCCTTGTAGCGCTGGCAGTAACGGAACGAATAGGCCTCGTTCAGCGTGTTGCCGTTCTGGAACACCTGAAAGAGGTTTCCGTTGTTGTACACTTCTGTAGAATTGATGCTGAACGGTATCAGCACCTTGACGTTGTTCTTCAGCGCATAGTCGCCCAAGGCCTTCAGTTGTTTCGTATACAGCGGACCGATAATCAGGTCGCGGTCGGATACGTGGTCTTCCAGCAACGTGGTACGGATGTCAGCATCCTCAGGCACATTCCATGCTCTGACATCGGTCGAGATACCATTAGCCTTCAGACTGTCGCAAGCCATCAGCACGCCGCGATAGTACTCCGTCATGCGCTTGCCGTCGCCATTTTCATTGTGCAGAGGCAACATCACCCCAATACGTATCGCACGCTTGCGCATGTCAGTATCGGCCTTACCCTTCACAGGCGTCTCGGCCATCACGTCGACATTGTCCTTAGGCTCCTGGCCTTTGGCAAAAGGAATCTTGATAATGTCACCTTTCTTCAATTCGTAGCCAGGAGTCTTCATCTCCGGATTGGCATCAATCAGTTCCTGCACCGTAATACCATTGTCACGGGCTATGCCGAAGATGGTCTCCTTGCGCTTTACCTCGTGTAAATCCTTGAAAACCTGTTGTGCCAGCGCGGTTTCAGCAACGAACGAAGCCACCGCCAGCAACAGGAAATATCTCATCTTTTGTCTCATCATTTTACTTGTTTCTTCATTTTGCGCTACAAAAGTACTAAATAAGTAAGAGAAAAAAAAAGAAAATGGCATTTTTTCTTTCTTTTCCATGTTGTTACTTTGCCTTACGGGCATTTTCCGTCTCTTCGCGCTTAGCCTTGTAGTAACGATCCACAAAGTCAATCTGCTTGCGGTTGGGCACCGTAATCAGCGTGGCTCCGTTGCTGAACTGCATCGTGGTGGGCTTCGACTCGTCGAACGTCGGCCAGTAAGGCAGTCCCTTGCCATTGGGGTTGCACGTCTTGGCGAAGTTCACCCAATATTGTTGCAGCATCTCGGCCACAGCGGCCTCGTGGGGATATTTGTCAGGCTGACCCAGGAAAGTGGTGTTCAGATACATGATGTCGTCAGCATGGGCAACACCCTTGCGGCGCTTGTCTGGCGAGAAACTCACCGTCGAGGGTTGTGCCAAAAAAGCAGCATAGGCGGCACTCTTACCAGTCTTGGCCTGCAGACTCACCCAGGCATACGACGGCCAGGCAAAACCCATATCACGGAAGGCATCGCCAAAGCCGTGCCAAGCTTCGTCGTCGGTGTTGCCGGGGTATACCTTCAAGGCCTCGTCAGCCCAACTGCCAAATATCTGCCCAACGGTTTTCTTATAGTCCTCGACCTTGATGTTGCCGGGCGAGAAGAGTGCACCCTCGTCCGAGTTCGTCATTACAATAACGGGTACATCATTATATTCTCCGCGCTCGTAGAGACGGTACTGGTCGTCGCAGATAACATAGCCGTCGACGCAGGGCCAGAAACCGGCAAAGCCTACGTTGCCGTCACAAAGTTCCATTGCAGTCATCTTACGCATCTGCTTGATATTCTTTTTCTTAAGATGCTTCTGGAAAGCTAGCCCTTGTTGCTCGGCGCCCTTCTGCGAGGCATCCAAGCCCAGGCTGCGAGGCTGGTCGGTCCATGGGGCAAACGAACCGCCGCTATGGCTGATGCAGGCACGGAACAGTCCCCTAGCCAATGGCGAGGCGCAAAGCATGCTACAGCTGATGGCACCTGCCGACTCACCGAAGATGGTCACCTTCGAGGCATCGCCGCCAAAGTTACCAATGTTACGCTGCACCCACTGCAGGGCATAAATCTGGTCCAGCAAACCGTAGTTGCCGGAATGTCCCTCGGGCGACTCCTTCGTCAATTCCGGATGAGCCATAAAACCCAGCGCACCCGTACGATATTCTATGCTGACAATGACCACGCCGCGACGAGCCAGACTGGTCCATAGGTCGCCACCATACCACTCCGTCTGGAATCCGCCACCATGAATCCACACCATCACGGGCAGGCGTTCTGCCGCCGACTTGGCGGGTGTGGCGATGCCCAGATACAGGCAGTCCTCACTCATTATGTCGGCAGTACGACCTTCACGGGTAGGCTGTGGGGGCAACGGACCAAACGTGTCACACACCCTGACACCCTCCCAAGCTTTGGCAGGTTGCGGAGCCTTCCAGCGCAGGTCGCCCACTGGAGGCGCAGCATACGGTATGGCCTTATATATCGCCAAGTCTGTGCCATCGGCAACACCTTCCACATCGCCCGTTTCCACGTGCGTTTTCAACAAAGGCTGCGCATAAGATACCGTCACCAGCCCCATCAGTCCAAAGACCAAAAGAAAAAAGTACCTCTTCATCGTTTTTACATTTTGTAGTTAATTTGCTTATGCAAAGATAGTGATAATTCCTGATTAATCAACAATTTCTCGTGTTTTTTATCGTCAATTTAAAAAAAATGAGGCAAAAGTTTGGTGGTCTCACGGAAAATGTCTACCTTTGCACCCGCAAATCGCCAAAAGGCGCTTCGCTTGTCGAAGAAAGCCGTGCGGAGATTACAATCGTTCTTTAAAATGGTGCCCGTAGTTCAGTTGGTTAGAGCGTCAGATTGTGGTTCTGAATGTCGACGGTTCGAGTCCGTCCGGGCACCCCTCAAAGCAAA
>CACWWZ010000025.1 GCA_902764705.1 uncultured Prevotellaceae bacterium
TGGTTCGACACGCCTACGCGCTTCACCTTGCCTGACTGCAGCAGGGGAATCAGTCCTGGTGTCCAACGCTCCACGTCCATCGGATTGTGAATCCAATACATGTCGATATAGTCGATGCCCATGCGATCAATTGAAGCGAGAGCCATTTTCTCAACGCTATTTTCATAAACCTCTGCCAGCTGCGGGGTAAACTTAGTTGAAACCTCCACATCCTCGCGCTTCTCGCCAGCCACAAACGAGCCAAGAATCTTCTCCGACTCGCCCATGCCATACACGGTAGCTGTGTCCCAGAGGTTTAGTCCGTTCTTCATAGCCGCGTCGAATACGGGCTTCAAGTTCTCTACGTCGGTCTTGCTGCCGAATACTGCGTCTCCTCCAAATGCTCCTGCGCCCCAGGCCCAGGTTCCTAATGCGATCTTTGCCATAATTTTCTAATTGTTTTGATTTGATGGTGCAAAGGTACGGGGATTTTTGCAACTTCTGCCTAACTGATTTACTGATAAATCAACCCAAATTACGGATTCTACTAATTTTACATCTTTGTCTCGCAAAAAATATGTACCTTTGTACCCGAAATGAAGCAAAGTTTGAATGTTGAGTCAGTTAACGACTACGCTCGCTATGTCGGAGCAGAGGAGTTGCATCCGCTCGTCTCGATTATACATTACGACGAGCTGGAGCACTGTCGCCATTCGCTGAACAACTATCAGGTGTACGGTGTGTTCTTGTTGCAGGAAAGCCCTTACACCATTACATACGGGCAGGGTCACTATAGCCACAGTTCTGGCTCGTTGCTCTGCGTGGCTCCAGGGCAGACGGGAGGTGTGAGCGACAACGGTGAGATTATACATATTAAAGGATGGGTTCTACTGTTCTCGCCTGAACTGCTTCACGGCACAGACCTCGGACGACGCATAGATGATTATCATTTCTTCTCCTACTATGAAAGCGAGTCGTTGCATCCTACGCCAGAAGAACAAAGAACGATAGAAGTTTGCTTCAAGATGATTCGCAATGAACTGCGTTCTAAACCAGACAACGAGCATCTGCGCCGCATCATCATCGCCTACCTCGAACTGATACTGGAGTATTGCGCTGGATTCTATGAGCGTCAATTCAAGACTGAGATTACAGCTGACAACGACCTTCTGAAACGCTTCGATGATTTACTGAAACACTATTACAGCGAAGGACGGCAGCGCAAGCTCGGCCTGCCCACCGTCCGCTATTGTGCTCAGGAGCTGTTCCTTTCGCCTAACTACTTCGGCGACCTTATCCGTCAGGCTACAGGCGAGACAGCCACAGCCATCATCCGCAACTTCGTGATGCAACGAGCCACTGCCTATCTGCACGACGGAAAAACCATCTCAGAAACTTCTGAACTCCTCGGCTTTGAATATCCGCAACATTTTACTCGTGTATTCAAAAAACACTTCGGTCTCACTCCCAGCGAGTTTCTACGAAAATGAGAAACGAAGTATCTCTCATCGGACATAATGGAGTTTGTCGAATTTTATCCAGTTAATAAAATATTTACTGCCGAAATGACTTTCATAGTTGTTTTGCGAAAATTTAGAAAAACTCCGTCGATTTGCAGAAAACTTACATTTAGGCGAGTTCTCTTTCTATACCACAGAAGTTAACTCAAAATGAAATTTTTTTCATGAAAACGTTTTTCAGCCAAAAGGAAAGGGGAATGAGAAGGGGAGAGAATAAATCGGTTCATCTTCAGTAAAAAGAAAAATGTGTTCTCTGGGAAACATTCAATTATTTTATTCGGGCAAGTTTAGGTTTACTTTTATTCATGTATAGATACTTGCAATTCTAAACTTAAAGGCAAAACTTTCAATCTCCAGATTTGGGTTTACAATACCTTATTATATATATAAGAACATCTAAACTTAAACCTAAACTTATGGCATTGAATTCCATCCATTTTTCTTTTAATCGAAAGAAGATTTTGGTAACAAGATGTGGTTTATACCTTAATTTATATTAAAAACAAACACGTTCTGCAAGAAAAACGTGCAAAACGACCGTAATGTCATGAGAAAACATTAATTTTGCAAGCAAAATTTGCAGAACGTGCGTAAAAGTCGTAATGCGATGAGTGTTCTAACAATTAGTGTTTAACAACTAAAATATCGAAATAAGTAGCCGAAGTGGCAAAAATGGACAGATATTTTGAGGAAATGGGGTGCAGAATGTGCAGCACATGCTCATAATGTTTCCCAAATGTTTCCCAAATTTGCCGTAAAGTGCTGATAATCAGTGTTCGTTAGCCGCCGCGCAGGCTGCTGTTGAGGAGTAATTAGTGACTTTGATATAATGTTTGAGCGCAACTCCTCTAAACAGGAATTGCGCTCATTCCAAATAATGATGTTATGAAAAAAAGTATAAATGTATTGTTCGTATTGCTCATCATGGGAGCAACAGCAATAAAGGCACAGTCCGTCCAGGAAGACTTTGACGTCAAGTATGCAACGGAATTGGTGAAGCCTGGTACAACTGCACCTGATTTCAAGATGAAAACACCCGATGGTACGGCCATCCAACTGTCGCAATTCGCAAAGGGCAAGACGGTGGTGCTCGATTTTTGGGCTTCGTGGTGCCCTGACTGCCGTAAGGATGCTCCAGAGGTGGTCAGGCTATATGAGAAATATCACAAGAATGGCGTTGAATTTATTGGCATTTCGATGGATACCGACTTAGAAGCGTGGAAGAAAGCCATCGTGCAGTTTGCCATTGAATATCCGCAAGTGAGTGAATTGAAGAAATTCAAAGACACGGACATTTCTAAGGCCTATGGTGTAAAATGGATTCCTTCGATTGTGGTAGTAGGTCCCGATGGACAGGTGAAACTTTCTACGGTCATGATAGATAAGGTAGATAAATACTTGAAGGAAATCAACGGCATGATAGAACAATGAAACAGCAAAATAAAATAGTAATTGCAATAATGATGATCTTTGCTGTTGTGACGGCAGAGGCACAGATCGACAATCGTCTTCATTGGTACGACGGCTTTATTACTTACACCGTCACCCACCTGGATCACAACAACGTGTTGATGGAAGCTATGGACGAAGGTGAGGAGCATGAGTTCATCTTGCGCTACGACAGGGAGGTAAATCCTAATCACCAGCTCTACACCACCATGAATGGCCCTCACGACTATGTGAACGAATACGGTGTAGGCAAGACAGTCCGCCACCAAAAGAGTGAAGGCTGGGATGTCATCTGTTTCTATGATAGCGAGAACCGCCTGAAGTCGGTCATGTCAGGTGAAAAGCAGTGGGACGCTCAGGACCTTAACAAAGCGCGCTGGCTTCATCAGATGATAGGCGAATACGCTTCCGAGGAGGAGAACGATTTCGAGAAGTGCCTCATATGGTCGAAGGAAAGCCTGAGTATCAATCAGATTATTTATCCTTATGAAATCATTACTTTCAATGGACGTGTCACGGGATTCATCACCGTCAAACCAGTAGATGGCGCCCTCAACGAGTTGGAAGGCACGTGGGAAGTAGTGCCCACACTACAGGGCATTAAACTCTACTCCGTCAATACCGAGACGGGAAGTATGCCTTGGGAATGGAAACGTGACGGCAAGGTATACGTATTCGCTGAATCGAATCCCGATGTAGGGCGTTTCTTCTATGCCAGTACCACGTTGCTCAACGACAAGTGGTTCCGTCGTTTCGACACCCCCACGTTGCGCATCATGCGCAATGCGATCCTTGCCCGTCATGGCTATTGCTTCCAGTCGAAGGATCTGCAGGACTTTTTTAACAACGAGCCGTGGTACAAACCAGCCGCCTCGAACAAATCCATCCATCTTTCATTCGTCGAGCAACTCAATATCGACCTCATCAAGCATGAGGAAGCAGAGAGAGCTGAGAGCCGTCAATAAGGGACTAATAGCTGCGTGCGATGATGACGCGATATTTGGCGGGTTTGCCGCTGACCATGTCGGTGCCAGGGGTCTGCTCGTAAGCGAAAGGCACGCAGCGGATGGTGGCCTGTGTCTCTTCCTTGATCTGTGCTTCGGTCTCGGCAGTGCCGTCCCAGTGGCAGAGGAAGAAACCGCCGTCCTTGACACGCTCCTTGAATTCCTCGTAGTTGTCGCACTCGTAGACGCGTTCGTCGCGATACTTGCGGGCTTTTTCGAAAATGTTCTTCTGGATTTCGTCCAAAAGACCTTCCACATATTGTGCGATGCCCTCGATAGAGCGGGTTTCCTTTTCCAATGTGTCGCGGCGCATCACTTCGATGGTGCCGTTCTCCAAGTCGCGTGCACCCAGCACGAGACGTACGGGAACACCCTTCAGCTCGTAGTCGGCAAACTTGAAACCGGGACGTTTGTTGTCGGCATCGTCGAACTTGACACTGATGCCTTTCGAACGTAACTCGTCGATGATGGGCTGTATTTCTTTGTTGACCAGTTCCATCTGCTCGGGCTTGGTGGCAATAGGAATGATGACCACCTGGATAGGAGCCAGACGTGGAGGCAGCACGAGACCGTTGTCGTCGGAGTGTGTCATGATGAGTGCACCGATGAGTCGGGTAGAGACGCCCCACGAGGTGGCCCAGACGTATTCGGGCTTGTTCTCCTTATTTAAATAGGTAACCTCGAAGGCCTTGGCGAAGTTCTGACCCAGGAAGTGGCTGGTACCGCTCTGCAGGGCCTTGCCGTCCTGCATCATAGCCTCGATGGTATAGGTATCGAGAGCACCGGCAAAACGCTCGGTTTCGCTCTTCACACCCTGCAGCACGGGTACGGCCATCCACTCTTCAGCGAACTTGGCATAGACGTGCAGCATCTTCTTGGCTTCTTCCTCGGCCTCCTCACGGGTGGCATGAGCGGTATGGCCCTCCTGCCACAGGAACTCGGAAGTACGGAGGAAGGGACGCGTACGCATCTCCCAGCGCATCACATTACACCACTGGTTGCACATCAGAGGCAGATCGCGCCACGACTGAATCCAGTTCTTATAGGTGTTCCAGATGATGGTCTCTGAAGTAGGACGGATGATGAGCTCCTCTTCGAGCTTGGCGGCGGGGTCGACGACGACACCGCTCTTGTCCTCGGTAGCCTTCAGGCGATAGTGGGTCACTACGGCGCACTCCTTGGCAAAGCCCTCGACGTGCTCGGCCTCGCGGCTCAAGAACGACTTCGGAATAAGCAGGGGGAAATAGGCGTTCTGTGCACCTGTTTCCTTGAACATCTTGTCCAACTGCTGCTGCATCTTTTCCCAGATGGCATAGCCATAGGGCTTGATGACCATACATCCGCGAACTGCCGACTGCTCGGCGAGGTCGGCTTTAACCACAAGATCGTTATACCACTGACTGTAATTATCAGCGCGTTTCGTTAAATCTTTTAATTCTTTTGCCATGATTTTTGTCTTTTTTCTTAAAATTTGCTGCAAAGGTACAAAAAAGTTTAGAGTTTAGTGTTCAGTGTTTAGATAATTTTGTATTTTTGCAGCAAAATAGTTTATTTAATATTAAAATTGTAACATTATGAAGACAAAAATCATTTCTTTGTTCCTTTGTTTGGGACTGCTCGTTGCTTGTAACAACACACAGAAGGGTGCAGCCATCGGTGCTGGTGGCGGTGCTGTGTTAGGTGGAATCATTGGTGCCATTGCTGGTAACACTGCCATCGGTGCTGCTGTCGGCGGTGCTGTAGGTGCTGGTGCCGGTGCCATTATCGGTAAGAAGATGGATAAGGCTAAGGCTGAGGCCGAGGCAGTGAAGAACGCTCAGGTTGAGGAAATCAAGGACGCCAACGGTCTCGACGCTGTGAAGGTGACCTTCGATTCTGGTATTCTGTTTGCTACAGGTAAGGCTGACCTCTCTGCTGAAGCTAAGAACTCTCTGGCTCAGTTTGCACAGGTGCTGAAAAACAACAGCGACTGCGATATTGCCATAATCGGTCATACCGACAACACTGGTTTCAAGGGCTCATCGGCTACCGAGAGTGCTGCCAAGAACCAGGCTCTTTCGCTCGACCGTGCTTCTGCAGTGGCAAACTACCTGAAGGGTCTTTCCGTTCCCAACTCTCAGATTAAGAGTGTCGAGGGACAGGGCCAGAGCAATCCCGTTGCTGACAACTCAACAGCTGAAGGCCGCAAGCAGAATCGTCGCGTAGAGGTTTATATGTATGCCTCTCAGAAGATGATTCAGGACGCTCAGAGTCAGGCTAACTAAGTGAAGAGTGAAGAAAATTTACACTTTCATTAAGAAAACAATTCTATGGATAGTGGTGGCATTTTTTGCCTCCACTATTCTTTCTGTTGCCGTGTTGCGCTTTGTGCCGGTATGGTTCACACCGCTCATGTTCATCCGCTTGGCCCAGCAGGCTGGGGCAGGGCAGGAGCTGACGCTGCACCACCATTGGGTGTCGCTGGACGAGATATCGCCCTCGCTGCCTACGGCTGTGATGGCCTCCGAGGATGCTCGGTTCCTGCAGCATAACGGCTTTGACTATAAGGCCATCGAACATGCTGCCATGCGCAACATGAAACACCCTGAAAAACGCAAGTTGGGTGCTTCCACTATTTCCCAACAAACCGCCAAGAACGTATTCCTGTGGCCCGGCCGCTCGTGGGTCCGGAAAGGTTTCGAGGTCTATTTCACTGTGCTCATCGAACTGATGTGGTCGAAGGAGCGCATCATGGAAGTCTATCTGAACTCCATCGAGATGGGCGATGGCATCTACGGAGCCGATGCGGTGGCAGAATGGCACTTTAATACCACAGCCTCGAAGCTCACCAAGGCACAGTGTGCACTCATTGCTGCCTCGTTGCCCAATCCCCGACGCTTCAACTCAGCCAAGCCTTCCGCTTATATGTTGAAGCGCCAAAAACGCATCCTCCACGAAATGAAGTTTGTCAAGCCCCTACAAGCCAACACCCCCACCAAGAAATAAAGAGGCCCAATCCCACTACCCGCTGGAGCGACATCATCAAGCTGAAGTGAAATATTTTGTGATTGACCTGTCCCTTGGCATCACAAAACTGTTGTCAGATACCTCGACGCTACCGACCTGTTTCTTGCTCCGTTCGGAGAATTTCTATGCTCCGTCCTAAGACAGTCTATGGTCCGTCCGGAGATAATCTTCGCCTGGCTCTCATTCTGCACACCATTCTTCTATAGTATGCAAATCTCGAAAAAGTTACATTCAAAGCAACTTTTTTACACAGAAGGGTGCGCTGTGTACTTTTGCCAATATTCTTACCTTATTTTATATATTGCTGCAAAGTTATGCAAAAGATTTTGATTATCCAAATAATCTTTGTATCTTTGCACCCGAAACATCAAGAGCAGTCACCTTTGGGTGGACTCGCCAACCGAGCGAGCAGCGAGAGCAGAGCCAAATAACATTTGAGCTTTGACGAGTCGCGAGAGAGGAAGGGCAATAGCCCAACCGAGCTATAGCATAAGCGCCACGGTGGTCAGTACGATGTGGAAGTTATGACGAAAGTCAAGTTAATTATTCACTTCAAAACAAAAAGTTATGCAACAACACATTTATTACATTCGTTTTGCCCTGCGTTTCGCAGACATGCAAATTCAAGAGCTAGTAACCGTTTTCAACGTTCAGGTGCAAAGCCGAGGTTGGTCCAGTATGCGAGCCTATCACGACCAGGCTCTCCTTGACGAGTTCCAACGTCGCGGCATCGATACCTCTGCCGTCTATGATGGTAGGGCCATGTCATTTGCTCATCCCGTCAAGTACGACATTGCTGACAATCGTTTAGTGGCTAACGGCTGAACAGCCCCCCTCATACAATACTCCGCCCTTGGCAGTCTGCTCTTTGCCAACGGCTGGGCATTTTATATTCTTGAAAAAACGAATGCAATACAATATTGCAATATTAACTTTATGACTACTCGTTGTTTCCGAGGAAAGCAATACGCTTCAAGGGCAACATATTCTTATCTTCGTCCGACATCTTGTCGTAGTACTCTTGCCACATCTCGATGAACTCATCGCCATCAATCAGACGGATGAACTTATCTCCACCCGAAGCAGCGTGTTTGGCATCAGCGGAATACGTTCCAGAGGTTACGAACAAGGCAATATCGCCAGCCTTCAGAATACCAAGTAAAGCCCTTACATCTGCTGCTCCTGTGGCGGTGTCAGGCTTGTGTTTTACCTGCACTTTGATACGTGGAGTTTGAGCACCCAGCGGATCTACATAGGCCACAATGTCTATGCCACCATCCTTGCCACGAGGAGCTACCGACTGGATATAATAACCCATGGCTTTGAGTAGTGATGCTACGAGGTCTTGGAATTCGTACGGATTCTTGCTCTTCAGATATTCACGGATACCATTGGCTGCCCTTTCCTCCAGCGTCTCCAGTTCTATCATGGTTTCCTTTGCAGGGTCGTTTTCTTCTTCTGGTTGAGCCGCTGGTTTTTCATCTGTAGTTTTCTCCTTGCCACGATACCACGCTTTATAACGTTTCCAAGCCTCGTCGCGCAGTTTCTCTGCTCCAAGCTTTAGCGCCTCCTCGCCTTCGGGGGTTATCGTCCAGTTACCTTTCTTTTTAATAAGGAATCCAGCACGTACATAATCCACAGAGGTAAAATGCATATTGCTCTGCCAGCGGATATTGCCTGTATTCTCCAACGTCTCTTTCTCCCACGCTGAGAGTTCCACAGTCTTTTCTATCTCCTGCATTAGTAAACGAATAGGCATGGTGCCTCCATTCTTCGAGAGGATAGTCAATGCTGCGAACATCGTCTTGGCTGACGTCTGATAAGATTTAGATTTTGTTTTCATATCGTTTGTTTTTTATTATTCCATTGGTTTGATCATCGACTCGACGAAAGCGATTTCATCGTCTGTTAAGTTATACTTTGTATAGAGTTCAGCATCCGACCAAGATTTACCGAAGTCTTGGAGAGGGACAAAAGCAAAAGTCTTAGAAGTGGCATCTTGACTAGACTTTGCTAATTTATGCATAAACCTTGCGAATTTCGTTTTAAGGTATAAGCAAAGATTTACGCATTGTTGTTTATCCAAATGTGCACTGCCCCCTATTACCAAATATGATTCTGTGCAAATCGTATTAGGTTCCCCAACAAATGCATTCAAGTTGTCATCGTTTAATTCTGTACCAATATTATTTGCTCTTGGCATTATGACTTTCCATCCATCAATCCATTCTTTATGAACCTTTATCAACTCACGTTCAACATAACCTTTTTGACGTCCTTTTCCAATACAGGTAACAGGGTGTAGTACAACCTCAGGTGTAGAATGATATGCCTCGTCATTTACAAAGTATCCCCTAAATCCAAATGGTCGCAAAGACGAGACCCATTCCTCCATAAACTGATGGGAGTATTTCCTTACTTTAGCCAAAATAGAGATGGCTTTTCCATCTCTGACAAAAGTCTCTATTCCTTCAATTTGAAGAGAACGTATAGTATCACTACTTATTCCGTCTTTTTCATGGGTAACCACTCTTACCAGATTATTGGAATTATCATAATCGGAATCTCTCAAAAAATAGCAAATGCCCCCACGAATATTAGTTCCAGGGAATACCAGTTCTGGGTTTGTAAAGTCATCGAGTCTACGAATATGTTTGTCATTAAGCATAGACAATCTAAAATCATCCAAGCCTCTTCCACCCGCATACCATCTAGCTGGCATTATCATTGATACGTAATGTGCTTTAAGTTTTATGGAGGCATCCACAAAAAGATTGTAAACTGGTGAAGCACTTGCTTGAGCACCTCCATCCATAACCTGATACGGCGGATTACCTACTATTGTGTCTAACTTCATATTTGTATCTTGATTTATCTTCCAGAAGTGCTTGCCGTCGCGGAAAGTGTTGACTACTGCCTCTGGACGTTCTGAAATGTTTTCTATTAAGTTTGGATAATATTGTGCATTGACTCGTGTGTTGCGGAATCCGGCAAGGGTGCGCTTGGTGATACTCTTAGCCATTGGCGTTTTACAGACCACAAGGATGTTTTCTTCAATGGTAGCATCCCATAGGTTCATAGCAAAGCCGTGAGAGACTTCGCCATACTTGGCTTTAGCGGCATCGACGCGAGCACGATAGATATTGTATGCTACATACAACGGATAGAGACCGCTCTTAGAGTTGATTTCCAGAATATGAGAGTATGGACGGAATACGTCTTTAGTCACTTGCCCTTGATTCACAAAGCGAGGTACTGACAATGGCTGCTTGAATTCCTCATCATAGAAACACCAGCCACCTAAACAATCACTCATGTGCATGTTCACCACTCGCCAGGGCGTTAATACCGTTTCCTTGTCCGGGTTGCGGAAGGTATTGAAGATGGCTGAGATGCGCTCTATTCTTTCCTCGATGGTGAACTTGTCCGCAGCACGGGCCATTTCGCGGATGCGTTTACCTGCCTCACGAAAGATGTCGGGGTCGTAATACTTCTTGAATTTTTCAAACTTCTCCTTATCTACCCCCTTAGGCATAAACTCTTCCCATGACTGGTCATCTATCAAAGAGGCAAAATTGTTAATTGTGATTTCTTCATCCTCATTCTTCAACTCTGCACCATAAATCAATAGAGGCATTCGAATTGAAATTCCTCGAAGGATGCTGATAGCATTCTTACGCTGATTGCTCATGGCTTTCAGTTCATCGAGCCTTGCCTGTTCCTCTGGTGTGAGTTCTTTCTTCTTTTTCTTCTCAAGTTTCTCCTTCTCTTCGTATTGTTCTTTCGTGAAGCCTTGGTTATTGACGTCGATGTCGCCCGTCTTAGCCATTGCCTTTGTGGTGCCAATGGTTTTCTTCAGATCATCAAAGTCTTGCAACTCTACATCCGTCAACTTCAGTAGTTCATCATTGTAGAGGGCGCCATCCTCGAATCCACATTGCACCACCTTTTCTATCTGGGCTTTCTTCAACTGGCTCATCATCTTGTTTACATCGTAGGGTTTCATCTGTGAACCGTCGATGCTGATGATGGGACAGAAATTCAAGAAGTCGCCTAAGATGCGGCGATCTTCTTCTGTCTGCTTGCCTGCTTTTGCAGAAACCTTTGCCGTTTCTGCCAATACTCTCAGCGTTCTATCAGGCGCAAAGTCGAAGGCATAGCATTGTTCCTTCATACGTCCATGATTAGTAAACGGTGTCTGCACACGGAAGATGGTTTGCATATACTGGGCAGCAGAAGTGCTGAAAGAGCCTGCCATCATAAACACGGCAGTCCAAGGCTTGACGCTAACACCTGTAGTCAGACGTCCACAACTCAGCGTGATGGTATAGGTCTCGTCAGGGTCTTCGCCTATAGCCTTATTCACCATCTTCAAGGCTTCAGCATTTTCTTCGTCCTCGTCTCCATTGCCAGCCACATTAACAGTCTGGAACATACCAAAGATGGAATGTGCTTTTAGTTTGGCACTCAACGCTCTTGCGGCTTTTACACCAGGCACCAGCCAGAGTGTATGACGGAAGATGCGACGGAAGGTATCGTTACTATAGGGATAAAGACTGTCCTTATCCTCCTTGCAAAGCAAATTAAGGAAACGATCTACATCCTTATCATGAATAAAGGTGTCATCATCCTTGGTGCGGAAGAACTCGCGGAAGTTGAATGCTTTCTCATCCTCTACATACTCACTCATCAGGTTGCCCAAATCGTAAGTATAGATATTGATGGCTGGCAGCGAGGCGTATGGGTTAGGTTCGTAGGGATTATCTGTAGCCCATGCTTGCTTGGCCTTCTGCTCCATTACATAGTCCCATGTGAAGATTTCCTCCTCGCTGTAATCGTCAAATAGGTTGAAAGGTGTACCTGATAATTGAAGTACTTTAGTATTTGACTTTATCAGTTCCTTCAATACATTCTGCCCAAGTTCCGTTTTTGTTCCTTCATGGGCTTCGTCAACTATCACTAAGTCCCAAGGTGTCTTGAATATCTCGTTATTCTTGTCGAACTTACCACCTACCTGTTCTGAACCGCGTAGGTCTTGCATGGATGCAAAATAGACATACTTGTTGCCCTTATTTGCCAACTGTTCGAGTTTTCCGAACAGTTCACCTTGGTTACGAGAACCATAATGATAGTGTGGACTGTCGTAGAATATCTTGCCAAAATCCTCAAACCAGCCTTTATCCACGACAGGACGGTGCGTTAGTATCAGGGTGCGAACGAATTCCTCTTCTTTTACCACCTGTAGGGCCGAGAGCGTTTTACCAAATCGCATCTTGGCGTTCCACAGCATCTGATTACCTTTCTTGAATCGCTTGCGGGTTTTATTGATGGCCTCCTGCTGCTCTGGACGAAAGATAATAGGTGATTGTCCTTGGGTAATGTCAGAAGGATGCAAACTCGTTTCACCGCGTTTCACAGCAGCAATGGCTTTCTTCACCGTTTCCAAGTCGCAGCAGTACCATTCGTCGGCACCACTGACACCCTCAAACTCTTTGCGCTTGATGCCGCTACGTTCCAACACCTTATGCACCTGCTTATCGTTGAAGGTCATAATCATGCCGCTGCGCACAAAGATGCTAATCTCGGTATAGAGCAATTGATATGCAATGCCTGCCGTTTTGGTGTACTGGCGAATACGCTTGTGGGCAGCCTCCTTCAGCGACTCCGCATTATTGAAAAGATCGCTGCCATTGTCTTCGTCAATTGTTGTTTCGCCTATTTTCAAGCAATCTTTATGTCGCTCGTCATTGATGGCAAAAACATAAATCAGTTTGGATTTTAATGAGGATTCGAATGTAGCCATAGGTCTTTATCTCATTAGGTCAATAAATCGGATTTTCTTTTTATCGTTGGGCCAGTCGCGAATCAAACAGTAGATGCCGTTGTGTCTGCGTATGTCTTCCTGCTGACAGCCAGTACAATGAACTACTTGTTCTTCTTCGCCAAAGAGGGTTTGAATCTTTTCTGTCACTCCATCCTTGCAACTATCTGGTACAACGCCCTTCAGTCCGTCCATTTGCCATAGGTTCCATGAAATGATATAAGCGATGTAGTTGATACTCTTGATAAGCGGTGCTTTGCCGAACTTCGCTTGATAATACTCTATGAAGGTCCAAAGCAGAGCCTCGCGGGCCAATAGCAGGTTGTCGCCCTGCCACTCGAAACCATAGATATTCTTATAGGCTGTCTGTGTCCAATCCAGCCATTCACCGCTAACATCCACGTTCTCGCTGATTACACGTAGTTTCCTGTCAAGCAGGCCGATTCGTTCTTGCAGAGAAATGGGATTGCCAGTAGTTGCATCATACCGGCTTACCAGATAGGGAGCCTCGCCGCAGGTCATTTCCATTCGGGTGGCGCGGACATAGTCTTTCCATGTCTTGCCTTCAGGGAATTCTATTTTGTCAGAGTTGGCTTTCCACGTATGGTTTGCGGTGTCTTCCGTATTGAAAACGTCCTTCCTGCCAAACCATGCTTCGTCAACAAGATTGTTCTGTGCATTACACACCCAAGACGGTGTGAATACTTCAGCCATATCCTTTGCTCTGTCCGTCTGTTCCTCCTTGGATTTGAGCACACGCGGACGTATCACCATCCCATGTTCACCCGTTATCAGATGGGGCAGAATCTCAGAATGGTAATCGTACTCTGAGCCGAGCGCTTCATAGTCATGCGTAGCCCAGAAGATATTCTTACCTGTGGTATGGTCACGCAGTAGTGTATCAAGTACCTCCGCCGACAATGCCAGCAGGTCGTCCTCTCTGATGTCTATCAGTTGAGGACTCTCGTCTTTGTTTGGCATTCTTTGCGCTTATAGCTTTAGAACAATAAGCACTTATCAGATTTCCTTAGGCTTTTATACGTCAAAGCCTCCATGTACGAAAGAAGCGTGTCCGCTCCTTACCGAACATAGAGGCTCTCGCATGCCTAACTGAAAGATAAGTGACGTCCACGCTGTAAGCGCGAACATTCACAATTATCGAATTTCAGTTTGAATAAGAAATTTGCGAGATTTCTATGTTCTTCTAATAACTGCTCATGTCGTTATTGTTTACCCTCAAAAGTCATACCGCCACCCTGCACTCAGGGATTCAGGCCCCAGGGACCAGCGCCGTTTTAACGACGTATCGGCGATACTTGAGGGCAAAGGTAGTAAATAAAATCGATAACTCCAAAGCTTTCCTACAAAAATCTTCAGTATTTCTTTGAAAGCACCGCAGCTCTGTATTCATGTCTATAAGCGGGTGGCAACGTGTAGGCATATATACGTTCGCTAATGAAGTAGGGGTATTTGCAGACACCCCGAGGCAATACGTGTATACACTAGAGTTACTTCTCGATACTCCGGACAGAAATTATTTTTTAGCGGACGGAAATTATTTTTCTCCGAACGGAAATAAAATTATTCCGAGAGTATTTCCAAATAACCTAGGGTTATTGAACAATAAGCGTGCCTTATTTGAAAATAAGCGTTCCTTATTTCGGAATAACCTTGGGTTATTTCTGAATAAGGTGCCATTAATGATGGCCCGAGCGGTGAATTGAAAAAAAATTTTTTTTTCGTGATTTTGCTGCCACGCTGCCACGGATCTTTCGGAAGACCTTTGCAGAAAGGGGTTCCAGAGCGTGGCAGCAACGTGGCAGCGTGGCAGCAAAGGGCGAAAATAGCCTAAACGATGCTATTTTTTCAGGAAACCAGGTCACTTTTGCTTCATCGAGATAGCCTCTTTGCGTCATCCGAACTATCCGAGTTTCCAACAACCGCCTGTATAATCAATAAATTTGCGGCCAAGCTACGCAATTCGATAACCCAAGGTTATTGCGGAATAAGGCACGCTTACATCAACCCGTCATCATTTTTAGGTATTTTGGTCAGAATGTTTTCTGATGTAGAATCTTTTTTGTACCTTTGCAGGCAAATAAGAAAAAGGTATGAGACTTTCAGACTTGAAGACGGGCGACGAGGCCTTTATTATCAAGGTAAAGGGACATGGCGGTTTCCGCAAGCGTATTGTGGAGATGGGCTTCATCAAGGGGCAGCGCGTTGACGTGTTGCAGAGTGCCCCGTTGCAGGACCCCGTGAAGTATAAGGTTATGGGCTATGAGGTCAGTCTGAGACGTCAGGAGGCCGAGCAGATAGAGGTGAGCCAGGATGAGCGTGACGTAGCAGGCATCAGCGAACCGCAGAACGTGGCAAGTACGGCTCACTATGCCAAACACTCCGCCCGTCATACCATCAATGTGGCGCTGGTGGGTAATCCCAACTGCGGCAAGACGTCGCTCTTTAACTTTGCATCGGGAGCCCATGAGCGCGTGGGCAACTACAGCGGTGTCACCGTTGATGCCAAAGAGGGTTATGCCGACTTCGAGGGCTATCACCTGAAACTCATCGATTTGCCTGGCACGTATTCCCTGTCGGTCTATTCGCCCGAGGAGCTTTACGTGAGAAAGCAGCTGGTGGAAGACACGCCTGACGTCATTATCAACGTGATTGATTCGTCGAATATCGAGCGTAACCTGTATCTGACCACACAGCTGATGGATATGCACCTCCGAGTGGTGTGTGCGCTGAACATGTTCGACGAAACGGAGCGCCGAGGCGACTCCCTGAACATCGATATGCTATCCTCATTAATGGGTATGCCGATGGTTCCGACGTCATTCAAAACGGGTAGGGGACTGGAGGCGTTGATGCGTGAAGTGATACACATCTTCGAGAGTCAGGAAGGCCACGACAACTATTACCGTCACATCCACATTAATCACGGACACGAGATAGAAGACGGTATAGTCAATATCCAGAAGTTCCTGAAAGGCAACGACTTATTGCGACTACGCTATAGTACTCGTTGGCTGGCGCTGAAACTGTTGGAAAACGACAAGGAGGCCTGGCGGGTTGTCGACGAACTGCCCGAAGCTCACCAGATTCGTGAGGCTTGTGTGTTGGCATCGCGTCGTGTGAAGGAAGAGACGGGCGACGATGCTGAGACGGCCATCATGGATGCCAAATACGGCTTTATCCGCGGTGCGTTGCAAGAGGCAGGCTATAAGGTGGGACAGCAGGACAGCACGTATCATGTCACGCACAAGCTGGATGCACTTGTCACCAACCGCTGGCTGGGATTCCCTTTCTTCTTCGCCTTGCTCTTCCTGATGTTCGAGGTGACCTTTACTTTGGGCCAGTATCCGATGGACTGGATTGATGCGGGAGTAGGCTGGTTGGGCGACTTCGTCAGCCGGTCGATGGCCGACGGTCCGTTGAAAGCGATGCTCGTCGACGGCATTATCGGTGGTGTGGGCGCTGTTATTGTCTTTCTGCCTCAGATTCTGATTCTCTACACCTTCATCTCGCTGATGGAGGACTGCGGCTATATGGCCCGCGCGGCATTTATTATGGACAAGCTGATGCACGGCATGGGCCTACACGGCAAATCGTTCATCCCGCTCATCATGGGCTTTGGCTGCAATGTCCCGGCGGTGATGGCCACAAGAACCGTCGAGAGCCGTCGTTCGCGACTCATCACCATGCTGGTGTTGCCCATGATGTCGTGTTCCGCGCGCCTACCTATTTATATTATGATTACGGGCGCCTTCTTTGCCGCGAAATATCAGAGCCTGGTCATGATATCGCTTTACGCCATCGGCATCGTGTTCTCCGTACTGATAGCCCGCATTCTTAGCAAGTGGGTAGTCAAGGGCGATGACACACCTTTCGTGATGGAACTGCCGCCATATCGCTTCCCCACAGCCAAGGCCATTTTCCGACACACCTGGGAAAAAGGCAAGCAATACTTAAAGAAGATGGGTGGCGTCATTCTCGTTGCCTCTATCATCGTGTGGGCATTGGGCTATTTTGGTACGATGGGTGTGGCTCCATCGCTGGAACAGAGTTTTATCGGCATGCTGGGCAAGGCCATCGAACCGATCTTCCTGCCTCAAGGCTTCGACTGGCGTATAGACGTCAGTCTGCTGGCTGGCGTAGGAGCCAAAGAGATTGTGGCCTCGACGATGGGCGTGCTCTATGGCGGCGAATATAATTTCTCACCGCTTACGGCCTATTGTCTGCTGCTGTTCGTGCTGATTTATTTCCCGTGTATTGCCACGATCGTCGCCATCCGCAACGAGAGCGGTTCCTGGCGTTGGGCTTCCTTTGCAGCACTCTACACAACCCTCTTGGCGTGGATTGTCAGTGCCGTGGTCTACCAGATAGGCAGCTTATTCCTGTAACGTGTTTTCCGGACACTGCAAAGGTAGCGTCATCACGAATCGTGCACCATTGGTGTATGAGGTGTCGAGAACGACGTCACCCTGCATGTTGCGTGCCAGCGAGCGGGCAATGGAAAGACCGATGCCCGTGCCGTCTGCATATTCGTTGAGCTGTACGAACTCGGTGAAGATGTTCTCAGCCTCTTCTGCAGGGATGCCGATACCTGTGTCCTCGACGATATAAACCACCTGTTGTTCGGTGATGCTGACGTTCAACACAACGCGACCTGGTTTGGGTGTCATCTGGTGGCTATTAAATGCTGCGGGGCTGGTGAACTTGATGGCATTGTCGAGCAAGAGCGACAGGGCCCTAACGACCGATTTCTGATTGGTAACGAAACTGACCGACTCGGCCTCTGGCGACAGCAGCAACTGGAATTCGAGATGTTCGGTCCGTTGGATGTCACTCTTCTCAACGGCCTGCTTAGCAACATCGGCGGGAAGGACGCTGTCGTGGCAACTCATGTCGGATTTGGTGTTCACCAAACTCAAATCGAGCATCTTGTCAACCAACGTGGTGATTCGATTGCTGTTCTCCATAATCTTCTGACTGATGTCCTTCAATTCGTTGGAGCCGATTTCAATACCCGGAGTGGCGAGGACCTGGCTGAATCCTGACAGTATGTTGAGCGGAGTGCGCACTTCGTGGGATATTTGCTGGATGAA
The DNA here is from genome assembly GCA_902764705.1 of uncultured Prevotellaceae bacterium. Classification (GTDB taxonomy): domain Bacteria; phylum Bacteroidota; class Bacteroidia; order Bacteroidales; family Bacteroidaceae; genus Prevotella. The sequence goes on from CACWWZ010000025.1 coordinate 17,891, forward strand.
TTTCGTCTTTACACGCGACGACTCCTCAGCGCGCTCGTTGGCAAGAATCAGTTGCTGATTGGTTGCGTTCAGCTTTGCAAAGGCACGTCGGCGTTGGATGTAATAAATGATGAAGAAGATGACGAAGATTGCCATACCGATAATGGCAGTCCACAGACGCTGCTGCGACAGTTCTGCGCGCTGTTCGGCTATCTGGCGTTCCTTGCCCTCGGTATCGTAGAAGGTGGTTATCAGGTCGGCATCAATCTTTCTCTGTCGAACATGTGCCGAGTCGTAATAGTCGGCAATGATGCTTGCCACGCGTAGTGCCGAGTCTCGTTGACCAGCCAACAGATTGGCGCGGTATTTGGGTATCATATAGCGGCCGAAGTTCTCGAAGTCGGCTTTGTATCCGCCCTCTTTCAGGAAACGGTCCAGTTGCTGGTAGTTGTGTGCAGCCTCTTCGTAACGTCCGGTCAGCATCAGGTATTGGCAGCTGAGAATGATGCTACCCAGCTGCTTGGCCGTCTCAGTCGACTGGTAATCATTAAAGTACTGCTCTGCTTCGTCCTTATGCTCCAGTGCAAGAGCCACGCGCGCCTTGCTATAGCAGATGTCGGCCTTCATCTCGTCCAGGAATATCGAGTCGCGCCGATTCTCTACCTCCAATGCGTTATATAATGAATCCTGAACCTCAATCCAAGGCATGGCTTCTTTGTAACGCTCTGTCAGAACGTAGATTTTCACGATGGCATTCAACGTCTTCTGGCATTCGCGATAGTCCAGCGGGTCATGATTGGTGGCCAGACGTGTATTTACGGCTTGTAGCGCCTTCTCGAAACTCTTGACGGCCTGATCGTCTTGTCCTAAATATAGCTGGCACTCGCCCAATATTTGGGCAATGTCGTGATGGTTTGTAAAGCCGTCATATCCTGCCGCCTTCAGCTGGCGGTCGGCATGATTGGCCTCGAGCAGGGCACGGTCGTAGCGCCTCATATCGCACAACACGCGCAGATAATTGTTATAAGAATAGATATATGAATCGAGGTCGGTTTGTGTCTTCAGCTCCTTGGGGTCGATACCTGGCAGCTTTGAGTAGAGCTGTAGCGACGTGCTGTGTTGTCCCATCAGGTTGTAGGATATCGTCCTATAGAAAATGGTTCTCACCAACGGCAGCTCACCTCTTTTCTCAAGACTGTCGATGGCTCTCAAAGTTCCTTTATAGTCGCGCTCGTCGCCAATGGCATAGACGATGGAGTCGGCGCGTGTAAACCCGTCGTCGTCGATGAATTTATGAGGGCTTAGAGCGCGGTTCCGGTTAGTGCAACTGGACATTATTATCAGTGCCAGCAGTATAGTCGTAAGTAGGTTTTTATGGGTGTACTTCATAAACAATGCTAAATATGGATGCAAATTTAGTGATATTTCTGTAATTTTTACTACTTTTGCAAATAAAAAATGTGAAATATCACTCATTTTGTTATGGCTAAGGACGTAGCATTGGCATTATCGAGCGGTGGCGCAAGGGGACTTGCCCATATTGGTGCCATTGAGGAACTCGAGGCACAGGACTATCATATTACCTCTATTGCGGGATGTTCGATGGGAGCGCTTATCGGTGGGGTATATGCTGCGGGTAAGTTGGAAGAATTCCGCGACTGGATGAAGACCGTCGACAAGAAGAAAATATTCGAACTTACCGATTTTTCATTAAGTTTAAATCATATCGTAAAGGGTACACGAATCATTGAAGCCATCATGGAGTTCGTGCCTGACGTACCCATTGAGGACTTGCCGATTCCTTATTGTGCCGTGGCCACCGACTGGAAGTCCGGTCATGAGGTGGTGTTCCGCAAGGGCAGTCTTTTCCAGGCAATCAGAGCCTCCATATCATTACCCATTTTCTATGAACCCGTTCGGCGTAATGACATGATACTCATTGATGGCGGAGTGACAAATCCTATCCCAATGAACCGTGTGACACGCCATAAGGGAGACATCCTGGTAGGTGTGGACGTGAGCGGACACGACTATAAGTTACAATGGGAGAAAATGAACAAACTGTCGGCTATGCAAAAGCATGATAAATCGCTGAAGGCAAAGTTGTTGGACATGATTATTCCTGATAATATTGAGTTTAACTATTACACATTGCTCTCGCGGACGAGTTCGCTGATGATTCGTCAGAACTCCATCCTCATGGCCAAACTGATGAGGCCCGACGTGCTCGTTGATATTCAGATGAGCCGTTACGGGGGCTTTGATTACGACAAGTCGGAGCGCATCATTGCCGTAGGCCGCCAGAAGACCCAGCAAGCCCTGAAAATGTTCAAGCGTTAATATCCTAGGTTTTCGCCGACAAGCACCACTGTATGCTTGCCACGGGGCGAATTACGCAGGAAGTGGACATAGTTGCAGATGCTTTCCGGCGAGTTGCAATTATGACAGACACCGTCTATTTGACAGGGTGTCTTGATGTCGAAACGGGCAGCATTGATGGGCGAAGCTGTGCTACGTGCACGTAGTAGGGCTGCCTCAACGGTTTGCGCCACCTTGTTAAGACCGATGACAAAGATGACTTTCTTAGGGCCCCATGTGATGGCTGCTACACGATTGCCGTTACCGTCGATGTTGACAATGACGCCGTCTTCGCTAATGGCGTTGGCACTCGACAGATAGACATCGGCCGAGAAAGCCCGCTCGTAGATCTTAACAACCTCATCGCGATCGGTTACTAAGTCTCGGTCGAGTACTTCGAGTGTGCCACGATTGCGCAGCGCTTGAGGAATTCCCATATCGCGAATCGTCATGGAACCGCCCCATGTCACACTGCTACCGTCGGCAATCAACTCGGAAACCTTCTTTACGGCCTCCTCGGAAGTAGCACAATAGAATGCCTCCATGTTGCGGCGCTTCAAGTTCTTAATCATTCGCTCCGCTAACCGCAGATTCCTTTTCTCTTTGGGTGTTAAGTTGTTGTTGTCCATACACCGAGTGAGTTTATTCTGCACCGAAATATTCTTGGAGTTCTGCCGATGCACTACCTTCGGTGTTGGGCAGGTCGCGGATAATCTGTCCGTGTTCCAACAAGGCAATGCGAGTGGAGATGTCAACGGTATGCTGCAAATTGTGGCTGGAGATAAGAATAGTAGCACCAGTCTGCTGGGCATAGTCCTGTAGCAGGTGTTTCAGTACGAGCTGGCTAGTAGGATCGAGGAAGTTGAAGGGTTCGTCAAGAATGACGGTCTTAGGCTGGCGGAACAGTGCAGATATGATTCCTACCTTCATCTTGTTTCCTGCCGAGAGGTTACGGATGAGTTTCTTCTGACCGAAGACCTCACCATTGGCAAAGCGTTCGAACATCTTCAGACGTTCATCGGTTTCCTGCTGGTTGATGCCCGACACCTTACCGAGGAAGGCAAAGTACTCCTCGGGGGTAAGGAAATCGATGAGGAACCCTTCGTCGACGTAGGCTCCGACGTGCTGCTTCCAGGCTTCGCTTTCTGCAGGATTGACGCTCTCTGTCTCTTGTCCCTCTCCGTCAGAAGAGGGGAGAATATAACACACGGAGCCGTCGTCGGCTTTCAGTAAGTCGAGAAGCAGGCGGAAGAGAGTAGTCTTGCCTGCACCGTTGTTACCTACCAGTCCCAGGATATCGCCGTCGTTAATGGTAAACGACGGGATATCGCAGGCACATGTTTCTCCAAAGTTCTTCTTCAGGTTTTCAATTTTAATCATAGTTCTTTTTTCTTTCTAGTTTTATCTAGTTCTTCTAGTTGTACTAGTCATACTAGTTATACTTGTTATACCAGTCCTCGTCCGTGGCAGTTCTTGAACTTCTTGCCTGAGCCACAGGGGCAGGGATCGTTACGACCAGGCAGCTTGTCCTTGATAATCGGTGTGCGGGGTTGTTGAGAACGGGTGTCTTGAGCAGCTGCTGCAGCCTGATTCGGGTCGGTCATTTGTTCCTGGGTAAGACTCTGCTTCGACTCGGTGTACTGAGAGCGTTGGGTGTGCTGCTCAGGAGCAGCTTCCTGAACCTGCTGCATCTCAGGAATCTGGGCGCGCATGAGAATGCTGACGGAACGGTTGTTCATTACGTTCACCATGTTGTCGAACAGCTTGACGCTCTCGAGTTTAAAGATGAGCAACGGGTCTTTCTGCTCGTAGGAGGCATTCTGTACGGAGTGCTTCAGCTCGTCGAGCTCGCGAAGGTTCTCTTTCCATGCCTCGTCGATGATATGGAGCAGAATCTGCTTCTCGAATTCCTTGACCACAGACTTACACTCTGTGTCGTAAGCTTCTTTCAGGTTACAGGCGATGTTATACATTTTGCGGCCATCGGTCAGGGGCACCACGATGCGTTCGTACATCTGGCCCTGGTTCTCATAGACTTGTTTGATAACGGGCATGGCCACTTCCTGGACGCGTTCCATTTTACGCTTGAAATTACCCATGGCAATCTGGAACACTTCCTCGCATAGCTCCTCGTGGTTTTTGTTAATAAACTCCTCGCTACTGAAAGGACACTCCATGGCAAAGACCTTGATGAATGCCTCCTTGCAGCCTTCGTAGTCGTTCTGTTCGATGATGTTGACGACACGGTCCCAAATGGTGTTCGAGATGTCCATTCCGATACGTTCACCCATCAGAGCATGGCGACGTTTGCTATATACTACGGTACGCTGTTTGTTCATCACATCGTCGTATTCCAGCAGACGTTTACGGATACCGAAGTTGTTCTCCTCGACCTTCTTCTGGGCGCGCTCTACCTGTTTGGTAATCATCGAGCTCTCGAGTACTTCGCCCTCTTTGAAGCCCAGACGATCCATCACTGAGGCAATACGCTCGGATCCGAACAGGCGCATGAGCTTGTCCTCAAGCGAGATGAAGAACAGAGAAGAACCCGGGTCTCCTTGACGTCCGGAACGTCCGCGCAACTGACGGTCGACACGACGTGACTCGTGACGCTCTGTACCGATGATGGCGAGACCACCGGCTGCCTTTACCTCGGGTGAAAGTTTGATATCGGTACCACGACCAGCCATGTTGGTGGCGATGGTGACGGCACCCTTGCCGTTGGTGCTCTGACCAGCGAGAGCAACGATGTCGGCCTCCTTCTGGTGTAGCTTGGCATTCAATACTTGATGGGGAATACCCTCGCGCTTGCCAGTCTCAGGATTGACATACATGTCAAGCATGCGGCTGAGCAATTCTGAAATCTCGACGCTGGTCGTACCAATCAACGTTGGACGTCCTAAATTGCGCAGGCGTACCACTTCTTCGATGACAGCACGATACTTTTCGCGGGCCGTCTTGTAGATTCGGTCGTCCATATCGTCGCGGATAACGGGACGATTGGTAGGAATTTCCACCACATCAAGCTTGTAGATGTCCCAGAATTCACCAGCCTCGGTGGAGGCAGTACCCGTCATACCGGCAAGCTTGTGGTACATGCGGAAATAGTTCTGCAAGGTGATAGTTGCGAAGGTCTGTGTAGCTGCCTCGACCTTCACATGCTCCTTGGCCTCAACAGCCTGATGCAGACCATCGCTCCAGCGACGACCCTCCATGATACGGCCTGTCTGCTCGTCGACAATCTTCACCTCACCATCGATAACCACATACTCGTCGTCGCGGTTGAACATACAATATGCCTTCAACAACTGCTGTAGGGTATGGACGCGCTCCGACTGTACGGCATAGTGCTGCAGCATCTCGTCCTTCTTGTTGACGCGCTCTTCATCACTCAGCGAGGTGTCGCCCTCAAGAGCTGAAAGCTGTCCGGTGATGTCGGGCAATACAAACAGGTCCTTGTCGTTCACTTGATTAGCCAGCCAGGCAGTACCCTTGTCGGTAAGATCGCAGGAATTTAGTTTCTCGTCGACCACGAAGAAGAGAGGTTCAACAACCTCGGGCATGCGGCGGTTGTTATTCTCCATGTAGGTCTCCTCGGTCTTCAGCATACCACTCTTGATACCTTCTTCAGAGAGATATTTGATGAGCGGTTTGTTCTTTGGCATGGATTTGTGAGAACGATACAAAGCCAGGAAGCCTTCGTCCATCAACTTCTTATCGTTCTTCTGCTGACCCTCGCTGATCTTCTGCTTAGCTTCGGCCAGGAACTGAGTAGCGAGCTGCTTTTGCACACCAACCAGTTTCTCAACCAAAGGCTGATACTCCTCGAACATCTGATCGTCACCCTTGGGAACAGGACCACTGATAATAAGTGGTGTACGGGCATCATCAATCAATACGGAGTCTACCTCGTCGACAATGGCGTAGTTGTGGGCACGCTGTACCAAATCGCTGGGCGAGATGGCCATATTGTCACGAAGGTAGTCGAAACCGAACTCGTTGTTCGTACCAAAGGTAATGTCAGCTTGATATGCCTTGCGACGCTCTGGGGAGTTGGGTTGGTGTTTGTCAATACAATCGACAGAGAGCCCGTGGAACATGTAGAGCGGTCCCATCCACTCGGAGTCACGCTTGGCCAGATAGTCGTTGACGGTAACGACATGAACGCCATTACCCGTCAGTGCGTTCAGAAACACGGGGAGTGTAGCCACGAGGGTCTTACCTTCACCCGTTGCCATCTCGGCAATCTTTCCTTGATGGAGCACCGTGCCACCGAAGAGCTGTACGTCGTAGTGTACCATTTCCCATTTCAGGTCATTGCCACCAGCCGTCCAGTGGTTATGGTAGATAGCCTTGTCACCATCAATGGTTATAAAGTCCTTACGGGGATCAGCGGCCAGTTCTCGGTCGAAATCGGTAGCGGTAACGATGGTCTCCTCATTCTCAGCAAAACGGCGAGCAGTATCCTTGACAATGGCAAAAACCTCTGGGAGTACATCGTTAAGGGCTTTTTCGTAGATGTCGAGCACTTCCTTCTCGATCTTGTCGATCTTGGCAAAGATATCGGCACGCTCGTCGATGGGCGTGTCCTCGATGGTGGCCTTCAGTTTCTCAATCTCTAATTTCTGCTCCTTGGCAGACTCCTGCACTTGGCGCTGGATTTCCTTAGTGCGTTGACGCAGGGCATCGTTGTCAAGTTGCTGAATGGCAGGGTAGGCTGCTTTCACCTGTTCTACGACAGGCTGGATAAGTTTCATGTCGCGTGTGGCTTTGTCGCCAAACAACGAGCGTAAAATCTTGTTGAAATTCATATGTTTAATATACTTTTTACTATTTACGATTTACTGTTTATCAAGCCAATTTGGCTGTAAGATCACCATATTTAAATAAAGCGGGTGCAAAATTACGAAAAAAAAATCGTAATCTTGCATAAAAGTCGGATTATTTGGCTTTTAGAACAATGGTTCTGCCTTGCAGGCATTCGGTGCACGGATGCGAATGGCACGTGAAATCGTTGGTGCAATACGGTCGGCAGTGACAGGCGTTAGCACACGCTGGGGCTGAAAAGTGTAGCCAAAAAGAATAATGGGGAAATAGATAACACCTGAGCGATAGGTGGTCTTTTGGTGCGTTTCCTCATTGACTAGCTGCCATCCTGGAGCGACCTCCACCAAGAGATCACCACACTTTTCTTTGTTGAATCCATTGCGAATATTCTGCAATTGTGGCACGCCGGCCGTCTGTAACTGGTTGTTTGTATAAACCTGACTGATTCCTGCCAATTGCAGCAGGAAGTCCTGTGACAGTTGCAGAACTTCCAGACGTTTCAGGTTTTTCTGCTCAAGGAGTTTCTTGTTCAGGAAAATCTGGTTCTGGTAATATGTTTCTACATACTGGGCAGCGCCGTACATTGCACCCAAATACATGTTTAACAGATTGGCAGATCGGTTGATATAAACCTTACCTGTCGGAATTCTGTATTGTTCGCTCTCTGATTCTTCTTCCTCTTCGGTGGTTCCTGTTCCTGTCAGTACAAAGAGAACACGTTCTTTTGGAATAGTATTCAGAATACCTTTTAAAAGATCGGCAATGTTTCGGTCTATCAACTGATAACCCACAGCATCGGATTGCAGGTCATAATTGACACAAAGCAGGTCTGTTTGGTCATCAAGGCCCAATCCCAATTGTTCGACACACTTCAAAGCCAAGTGGGTAATATTTCTATTGGCATCCTTTGTTGGTTGGTACTGACGAATATATCCGGTCAGCCATTGGTTGGCAGGCTTGTAGTAAGAAGCGGCTCGCCATTGCTCTTTCTCTGTCCACGCTGCGCCATCGGCAGCATGTCCTGCTGACAAAATGGCACATTCCGGAGTTGTTGCAAAGGAAAACACCTTTCCTTGTCCCTTGGTGGCTATCTTCAGTTCGTCGCCAAGAGTTGATGTCATCAGTTGTATGGGAGACAATCCATGAACCTTGTCTTCGATGATGCTTTGCGGACGCAAGGTGTTGCGATTCATCCATTCAACTCCTGTTATTCCATTATAATATGGTGTAGAACCGGTTTGGATAGATGCAGAGGCAGAAGCCGGGTCTACGGGAGTGAAAGAATAGCTGGCTGAAGGGTACACCATTCCTTGGTTCAGCAGGCGCTTCAGACCATCTTCAGTATAGAGTGGGGCATAGGTTTCCAATAAATCTGTTCGCAGCTGGTTGATGGTGATGTTTACCACCAGCTGGGGAGTTTTTGCCAATACCTGTGCTGTGGCTTCTGCACTGAAGCCAAGTAAAGACAAAAGGGTAATATAGATGTATCTATTTCTCATTGACGCACTCTATTCGTATGAAGTATACACTGTAACAGCAAACATAATGCCAAATACCAGATACCCTCAGCGTAAGACTGGAAAATAGCACCTATGAGAAACAACACACATAGCACAGCGGTTATCTGCCAATAGCGTGTCTGCCGTCTTCTGATAATCGGCCACAGGAAAAACCAGGGCAGGGGATTAAACAAAATAATCTGCAAATTCAGGCTCACCGTTGGGTGCTGTGAGAAAATCATCAACGTCAACATGATGCCAATCGTTCCGGTAACTGTCATAAGCAACAAATCCCAAAGGAGGAAGGCACGGCGTAGTCTCCATTCAATGACGAAGATAATGACTCCAACGACCAGTAATATGATGAAACACTGAATAGGTGTCAGGGAAAATCCGGATTTAACTATTTGTACGCCCGCAGGAACTGCAATACGACGTTCCTTGACCAGCGGACGATATTGTCCGTTTTCGTAAATCTGAGCATGGTCGAAATCATACATCAGGTGGTGAGGTAGGAACTCCTGTTCTCGCTGAGTCGTAGTCTTGTCGGCTTTAATTCCGAGCAAAATATCGTTACCGAAACGTGACCACGGATTGTTGCGAGTCATCTCATGAACCATGTCTCTGTGCGATGGCGTATAGTTCTCACGTTCAGCGTATTCTATTTTTCCGTTGATGCACTGCTCGATGACGTCACGAGCCTTCGTGGTACAATTGTTATAGAAATAATTATAACGGTATATTTTGTTCTCAGGTTTTAGATTTTCTGCCAGAGCATCCTGCAGTCTTTGTTTCTCTTCGGAAGTCAGATTCAACACTTGTTCCGTTACTAAACATCCAAACTGACGGTACTGCTGAACGAAAAACCTATAAGGATATGCCCCTAATTCGTAATCTGTCAATCCAAATACAAAACGTAGTACGAACAATGACTTTTTGAAGTCGAAAACGCCATAGTTAAAAGCTACGTCAATCATTTTGTCCTTTCTGGCATCATGAAATCGGATGGCAGTATGTCCGTAAAGACTATACACCTCGTCATGAGGTTGACAAGTCAGTAAACTAATCTCCACAGAATCCATCGGGTTAACAACAGGCAATTCGCTCTGAGAAGATTGCCCCCAGACTTCTGTAGATATCAAAGCTATTATGACCCCAAAAAGGGTTTTTAGAGCACAAAAAATGGTTTTTAAATGTTTCACGATGCAAAATTAGCTTATATTTTCCACTTATCGTGCGTTTATTTCGTTTTTTTTCAATAATTTTGCAGACGATTTTCGAATAAGCAAGAAATAATTAGATGAAAAAAAGAATATTTGGAAGTATTTTTGCTGGCTTCATGGCTCTTTCCGCTATGGGTCAAGTTAGCAATACGCTATCTCCATACAGCCAGTTTGGTATTGGTATGCTGTCAGATCAGTCGCTGAGCTATGGTCGTGGTATGGCTGGACTTTCTATTGGTGTGCGCGACAGCAAGCATCCCAACGTAACAAATCCGGCCTCTTACTCTTCAGTAGATTCATTGACGATGATTTTTGATATTGGTATCTCAGGACAAATCACTAATTTCAAGGAGGGAGACGTCAAGAAGAATGCAAAAACGGCTGATTTTGATTATGCAGTTGCTTCATTCCGCCTGTTAAAAAAAGTTGGTGCGAGTATTGGTATTATACCTTATTCCAATATCGGCTATAATTTCTATAATGCTGAATGGATTGGTTCGCACGAAAGCGACTATTTTGGCGGTATTAGTGACAACTACTATAATAACACATATAAAGGAAGTGGCGGTTTCTCGCAAGCTTTTGTCGGCCTAGGCTGGGAGTTCGCCAAAGGTCTTTCCGTGGGTGCCAATATGTCGTATTTCTGGGGTAATTATGAGAAGACCGTGACGTCGGTATTCAGCGACAGTTACGCGAACACACTGACACGCACCTATAGTGCTAATGTCAACAGTTGGAAACTCGACCTAGGTGCCCAGTGGTCTGCTGATATCACTAAAAATGACCGTCTGACTTTGGGTGCCATTGCTGGTATTGGGCATAAATTGGGTGCAGATGCACGAATGAGCATCACCAATGCCAATACTAACACCAGTGTGTCGTCGACGACTACTGACAGTGTTGCCAATGGTCTTAGCCTGCCTTATTCTTTTGGTGTTGGAGCTTCGTTGGTACACAAAAAAAGTTTGACCATTGGTGCCGACTATCAGTTTCAGAAGTGGGCTTCGTTAGACTTCCCCATGATTAACAACACCACGAAACACTATGAGTCTACAAGCGGAATTCTTTGCGATCGCCATAAGTTTACTGTGGGCCTCGATTGGATTCCTGATGCCATGAATCGCAAACTTCTGAAGCGTGTCCACTATCGCATGGGGGCGTCGTATGCTACACCCTATTATAAAATAGGTACGCAAGACGGCCCAAAAGAACTAACTGTCAGTGCAGGTTTCGGCATTCCTATTGTAAACTCCTGGAACAATCGTACTTCGCTGAATATCAGTGCCCAGTGGGTTCATAACTCTGCGAAGGACTTGTTGACAGAGAATACGTTCCGTATCAATATCGGACTGACATTCAATGAACGTTGGTTTGCAAAATGGAAAGTCGACTAATTGTTTGTAGTTTATTATTTATAATTATATGTTCATGTTCTGAAGTACGTGAACATACGGCTCCTGCTATCAATGAACGTGACTCCGTGTCGATGATGACAAGCTATGGTGTAAACACGCTCATCAGCGATTCGGGTGTTATTAAATACAAAATTGTCACTGAACGTTGGGATGTCAATACTATAAAACAGCCTCCTCGCTGGACTTTCGAGAAGGGTATCTTTCTCGAACAGTTTGACGAACAGTTCCATGTTGAAGGCTATATCAATGCCGATACGGCGTGGTATTACGAACAGCAGAAGCTATGGGAATTACGTGGGCGTGTACATATTCGTAATGTGAACGGGCTCGTATTCGATAGCGAGGAACTCTTTTGGGACGGAATCAAACATGAGTTCTATTCTTATAAGTTCTCTAAGGTTGTTACTCCCGAACGTACCCTTCAAGGCACCTATTTCCGTAGTGACGAGCACATGCTTCACTACGAGGTGACCAATAGTGTAGGCTCCTTCCAGTCTGAGGATATCGAAGGCGACAATAATGGGCAGCAGCAATCTGCCGATGCACAGAAACCGGATTCCACGTTGCCAACGACACCTGCCCGTCCGGCTGCTACGCGTAGGAAGGCTACTTCAAAACCACAAATTACACAGCCATGACAAATCTCATTATAGGACTACTGATATCAATGGTGTTCTCTGCCTTTTTTTCAGGCATGGAGATTGCCTTTGTTTCGAGTAACCGGCTTCGTGTCGAGATGGATCGAGACAAGCATGGGCTCGCTCAACGTGCTTTGGATGTGTTCTATCGCCAACCCAGCCATTTCATTTCTACTATGTTGGTGGGTAATAATATTGCATTAGTGGTCTATGGCATCCTTTTTGCCAAAATCTTTGATGCTACGCTCTTTGCACCACTGAGCGACGGAGCTCGTGTAACGTGTGATACACTTCTGTCTACCGTTGTCGTGCTTTTTACGGGTGAATTCCTGCCGAAAACCATCTTCAAGTCCAATCCAAATGGTCTGATGGCATTATTTGCGCTACCGGCATTCCTGTGTTATGTTGTTCTCTGGCCCGTATCGCGTTTTTCTACATTTCTTTCTCGCGGACTCTTGCGACTCATAGGCGCCAAAATTCCAAAAGAGACTGAGGGAAAGGAATTTACGAAGGTTGACCTTGACTATCTCGTACAGTCCAGTATCGACAATGCCAAGAACGATGCAGAAATTGAGGATGAGGTGGAATTGTTTCACAATGCCCTCGACTTTGCGGATACCAAAGTTCGTGACTGCATGGTTCCTCGTACAGAGATTGATGCCATTGATGTAGAGGATTGTACTATAGAGCAACTTAAGAATAAATTCATTGAGAGTGGTCACTCTAAAATTATTGTCTACCGCGGAGATATTGATCATATCATTGGTTATATCCATTCTTCCGAGATGTTCAAGCATGTGACCAGCATCTCGAAACATATTCAGCAGATGCCTTATGTTCCGGAGACGATGGCAGCACGTAAACTGATGCATATCTTCCTGCAACAGAAAAAATCTCTAGGTGTGGTGATTGATGAGTTTGGCGGTACTAGTGGTATCGTTTCGCTCGAAGATATTGTGGAGGAGATTACGGGTGATATTGAGGATGAACACGATAATCAGAAATACGTGGCCAAACAGTTGTCTGACGGTGATTACATGCTTTCGGCACGATTGGAAATAGAAAAGGTCAACGAACTTTTCGACTTGGATCTCCCGGAAAGCGATGATTATATGACCGTAGGTGGTCTAATCCTGCATGAATATCAATCGTTCCCGAAACTCAATGAAGTGGTGTCTGTCGGTCGTTTCCAGTTCAAAATCGTCAAAAATACAATGACAAAAATCGAATTGGTACGGCTAAAAGTCACGGAATAACTAAATTCCCCTACAAAAATTTGCTCAATTCAAAGAAAATGAGTAATTTTGCAGGCCGAATTGACAGATGTCGATTTTAGAAAACAGAAAATTATTAAAAACAGAATAAAACAATGGCAGCAATTGGAAAAATCAGAAGCTGGGGACCAGTACTCGCAACAGTGATTGGTCTGGCCCTTTTTGCATTCATTGCCGAAGAGATGTTCCGCTCATGTGAAGCAACAAACAATGAGCGTCGTCAACAGGTCGGCGAAGTGTTAGGTAAGAAAATCTCAGTACAGGAGTTCCAGTCTCTTGTCGACGAGTATCAGGATGTCATCAAGATGACTCAGGGTCGTGACAACCTCTCTGAGGAAGAACTGAATCAGGTAAAGGATCAGGTATGGCAGCAGTTTGTCAATAATACCATCCTTGAGGACGAGGCTTCTAAACTTGGTCTAACTGTTACCGACGAGGAACTTCAGAACGTGCTGAAGGCAGGAACGAATCCCATGCTCATGCAGACTCCTTTCGTGAATCAGGAGACGGGACGTTTCGACGTAACGCAACTCACGAAGTTCCTGGCCGACTATAAGAAGGCCCAGCAGTCTTCTGAGGTGGCAGAGCAGTATCAGCGTATTTATAACTATTGGAAGTTCATTGAGAAGCAGTTGCGTCAGAACCTGCTGAATACAAAATATCAGGCTCTTCTAGCACAGTGTCTTTTCTCGAATCCCATATCAGCCAAAATGGCTTTTGAAGGTCAGAACGAGGAGAGCGACATTCAGTTGGCCGCACTTCCTTATTCAGCCATCAAGGACAGCGAGGTTGAGGTTAGCGATGCCGACCTGAAAGCTAAGTATAGCGAAAAGAAGGAACTGTTCAAGCAGTATGTTGAAAGCCGCGACATCAAGTATGTCGATTTCCAGGTTGTAGCATCTGCTGCCGATCGCACTGAACTGATGAAGAAGATGCAGGAAGCAAAGACTCAGTTCGAGTCTGGTATGGCAGCAACGGAGGTTGTTCGTAAAGCTCAGTCTCAGCAGGCTTATTTGGGTTTCCCCGTAAGCCGCACATCTCTTCCTTCTGACATCGCTGCAAAGATTGACTCTATGCAGGTTGGTCAGGTTTCTGCTCCCTTCGAGACCCGTTTCGACAACACCCTTAATGTGGTGAAGTATATTGCTAAGGTGCAGCAGCCCGACTCTGTTGAGTATCGTCAGATTCAAGTTGGAGGAGAAACAGCCGAGGACGCTCACAAGCGTGCTGATAGTATCTTTACTGCTTTGAAGGCTGGTGCAGATTTCGATGCTCTTGCTAAGAAGTATGGTCAGACCGCAGAGAAACAGTGGCTCACTTCAGCCATGTACGAGCGTATGACAGCCGTCGATGCTGACACCAAGCAGTATCTCACTGCTCTGACTACACTGGGTGTTGGTGAACTGAAGAACATTGAACTTACTCAGGGTAATATTATTCTTCAGGTTAACGACCGTAAGAATATGGTTGACAAGTACGATGTCGCTGTGGTGAAGCACACTATCGACTTCTCTAAGGATACTTACTCACAGGCTTACAACAAATTCAGCCAGTATGTCAGCGAAAATAAGACTCTTGAAGAACTTGAGAAAAACGCTGCTAAGTTTGGCTTCAATGTTCAGGAGCGTAAGGATCTTTATAATTCAGAGCACAATGTTGCTGGTCTGCGTTCAACCCGCGATGCTATGAAGTGGATCTTCGATGCCAAAGCTGGTGAGGTTTCTCCTCTCTATGAATGTGGTAACAACGACCACCTGTTGGTTATTGCTCTCACTAACGTTCATGCCGAAGGATATCGTGACCTTGAGGATGTGAAGGATGTCGTGAAGGAAGAAGTCATTCGCGACAAGAAGTTTGCGAAGGCTGCCGAGAAGCTTGCTGGTGTCAAGAGCATTGCCGATGCTAGGGCTAGGGGTGCTGTTGTTGACAGCGTTCGTCAGATTACTTTCTCTGCTCCTGCTTTCATTCAGGCTGCAGGTGCAAGCGAGCCCGTACTCAGCGGTGCGGTTGCCTCTCTCAAGGCTGGCGACTTCTGTGGAACACCTGTTAAGGGTAATGGTGCAGCATACGTCTTCCAGGTACTCTCGAAGAAACAGCGCGAAGGTGTGAAGTTCGATGCTAAGCAACAGCAGACTCAACTTCAGCAGCGTGCCCTTCAGGCAGCAAGCCGTTATATCAACGAGCTATACTTTAACGCGAACGTCAAGGACAATCGCTACCTCTTCTTCTAAGGAGAGGGGTCTGGTTCCGTAGCTCAGCTGGATAGAGCAACAGCCTTCTAAGCTGTGGGTCTCGGGTTCGAATCCCGACGGAATCACCAAAACATGATTTGATGGAGGATGAACGCATTCTTTCACATTTTTGAGAATAAGAAGAGTAACGTAGGTTGGCATTTGCCAGCCTACCTCTTTTTCATACTCCTTCTTGTTTCATGTGGAAAGAAGCGCCAGGAACCAGTGGTGACACCATGGGGTCAGATAACTGATACCATTCCAAACGACAATGATTTTGACCTTGATGATATCCAACGCAATGGTGAGTTGATAGCACTCACGCTTACAGGTCCTGAGACCTATTACGACTATCATGGTCGCCATCTGGGAACTCAGTATATGTTGGCTCAGTGCTTTGCCGATAAGATTGGCGTCATGCTGCGTATGGAGGTCTGCCGAGATTCTGCTGAGATGCTGCAGCGCCTTTCCGATGGTGAGGCAGATCTTATCTGCTATCCCATCAATAAGGATAAGAAAGATGACCTTGGCTGGTTGGTGGGTTCTGACAAAGAGGATTTGGAACGCGAGCTGAAAGCGTGGTATCATCCGTCAATGGTCGACTCTGTAAAGAAACAAGAAGAGTTCCTGCTTTCTACGCGTTCAGTCAAACGTCGTGTATTCTCTCCCATGCTCAATCGTGCGGGAGGTGTCATCTCTCATTACGACGGGTTCTTCCAGCGCTACGCGTCAATCATTCGTTGGGACTGGCGCCTGATGGCTGCACAGTGCTATCAGGAATCTACCTTCGATCCTCAAGCTCGCTCGTGGGCGGGAGCTTGTGGCTTGATGCAGATTATGCCTGGCACGGCCGACCATCTTGGCCTGCCTCGCGGAAGCATCTTTGACCCGGAACAGAATATTGCTGCCGCAGCCAAGTATTTAGGAGAATTGGATCATACCTTTGCTGATATTCCTGATCGTTCCGAACGTACTAAGTTTGTGCTGGCAGCATATAACGGCGGGCATTTCCACATCCGCGACGCGATGGCTTTAGCTCGCAAGAATGGCAAAAACGCTCTTCATTGGCGCGAGGTTGAGCCTTATGTGTTAGGCCTCAGCAAGGCAGAGTACTACAACGACCCTGTGGTGAAGTACGGCTATATGCGTGGCTCTGAGACGGTTGACTATGTTCGGAAAATCCATGAGCGATGGAATGGCTATCGTGGCGTCAAGACTGTTCGCAGCACAACAACTGTTAACGGCACGCCCCAGAAAGCCAAGCGTGAACGTAAGAAGAAATACCAGATTAATGCCGACTAATTCCTGCTCGCTATGTTCAGGAAATAGCCAATTTTGTATAAGTTAAAGACCCATAACGAAGGACGCCTGCTCGTCAAGTGCCTCCGTTCAATGGCCCCGAACAATTGATGCCAACAGCGTATTGGAGTGTGTGGCAGAGTCTGAATGCGGTCCAACAAGCGTGAATAGCCTTGCAGCTCGTTTCTGAATTCATAGAGAGTACGCAAGCCTTCTTCAGTTTTGCTGACGAAGTGCTCATTTTCCTCAAAGATTTCAAAGCTCATCGGATTATCGATGTGCAATATGGGAACGGAAGCTTTTTCCATTGCTTTGCCAAACAGCACATCCTCATAACCGTAACTCTTGAAACGCTCGTCGAAAGGTTGCTGTAACATCAGCGTACGCTTGATCATAAAATTCGCGGTATGAAAATCACGATAGGGCGACAATTGTCGCTCTTCGGGTGTATGTTGGCTTTCTGCAGCCTTTTCGTATAGCGATCGCAGATTACCAGGCTTACATGCACCTATCACTACACCTCCGTCAACAATGGGTGTTTCATCGCAGGACGCATACTTTCTTAGATAGTCGTTTCGACATACAACCATGTCACTGTCTATGAATAGCAACCAAGCATAACGGGCCTGTTGGGCCAGGAAATTACGAATGGAAGCCCGGCCCGCATTTACTCCTCTTTCTATCAACTGGCAATGGGGTAGGGCATTGATACTCCTGTTCTCTTCTAATACCTTTTCTTGCGTAGAACCGTCGTCGGCAACGAGAATTTCGTACGTCATACCCAATGCTTCAGCCTGCTGATGCAGGTTGCGTACCAATGTGCTACACGGGTCGTTGAACGTAGGTATCAGTATCGACAGTTCTCTCATAGCTGATGCAAAAATACAAAAAAATGACTATAAAACAAACGATTGTCAGAAGAATTTCGTATTTTTGCAGCGAATAAAGTAGAATAGCTATGAATATACTGCGAAACGGAGTCATTTTCTGCATATGCATGCTGGCTGTTTTGTTGTTGTCGTGTAAGGGTCGTAAGCACGATGCTGCTTACTATATGGAGATGGTCGACAGCATCCGCAAGGCAGAAACCGTTAAGGACATCCAGCAAAAGGCTGGCATTTACGATAATCCTGTCGATGCATGGTTCGATACGCTGGCCATACATACTTTGCCCATCCAGTCGGCAGGTAGTAATCTGTGGCAGATAGGACATTTCGTTTCTGTGCCTATGACCATCAACGAATACTTTGGCTATCCCGTCAGCGCCCACCTGAAGGCCTTGGCTCTTCCCAAAGCCTATCGTCGCCCCGTTTTCATGGTGGCAGAAATGGTTGACTCCATCACACCGCGGCTCTATCTCTATACGATGGATTCCCGTCATCAGCCCATCGACCAACTGTGCATCTATGAACAGAAGGACGAAGATCGTGAGGATGATTTCGGACAGACTGCTATGGAATATTATATCACGAGTCAATACGAGATTACGCTTATCATTTACTACCAGTCACACGACCGTGAGCGTAAGCCCGAACTGGTCAACTCCCGTCGCTTTATCATCAATCGCGACGGTATGTTCGAGGAGACGATTATCGAATTATAGTAGTTTTGCCAGCCTACTGCGCAACTGCTCCGCCTCGCTTTTGCGGATGCTCAACACTATTTCGCATGTGTTTTCAAAGGTCTGGCTGACGATGCGCGGATTCATGTCCTTCACGATGCGCATCACATCGTTCATCTGGGGATAGGCGAAGCTGTACTTCACGATTTCCTCTATCTGACGCGTTTCTACGTTGGCGTGGGCAATGGCATCGGAAGCGGCCTCGCGGTAAGCCACGATAAGCCCGCTGGTTCCCAAGTTCACTCCGCCATAATAACGCACCACGACAATCAGGATATTTGTCAGCTCGTTGCTGTTAATCTGACCGAGAATAGGTCTCCCTGCTGTTGACGAGGGTTCTCCGTCGTCGTTGGCGCGAAAGTCCTCGCGTGCGGCACCCAGCATATAAGCGTAGCACACATGCCGTGCGTCGTAGTATTTCTTGCGATATTGGGCAAGCAGGTCTTTCACCTCGTCGAGGGTATCCACATGATGGGCAAAAGCGAGGAACTTACTCCGCTTTTCGGTGTAATATCCCTCGCTTTTGCCTGATATGGTTTTGTATTCGTCGGTCATGGGTATCTAGTAAGACTAGTTGTACTAGTAACACTAGTTATACTAGCTTGTGAATGACTAGTCCTGAGCGCAGCTTCGGCTCAAACCACGTAGCCTTGGGCGGCATGATCTTTCCGCTGTCGGCGATGTCCATAATCTGCTGCATCGAGACGGGGTAGAGCGCCAGTGCGGCACGCATCTCGCCCGAGTCCACACGGCGCTTCAGTTCGCCCAGTCCGCGAAGACCGCCCACGAAGTCGATACGCTGTGAAGAGCGCAGGTCGCCGATGTTCAGGATCTCATCGAGGATCAGACGGCTGGAGATATCCACGTCGAGCACACCGATAGGATCGTTGTTGTCGTAGGTACCCTCCTTGGCCTTCAGGCTGAACCAATGTTGGTCGAGATACAGCGAGAACTCATGGAGTTGCTGGGGCTTATAAATCTCGGTTCCCTTGTCCTCCACGTCAAAGTTCTTGCGCAGGGCATCCAGGAACTGCTCGCTTGTCAGTCCGTTCAGGTCCTTCACCACGCGATTGTAGTCGAGGATGGTCAACTGTGAAGCCTGGAAGCACACTGCCATAAAGAAGTTGTACTCCTCGTCGCCCTTGTGATTGGGATTCTGCTTCTGCTTTTCTGCACCTACCAGGGCGGCGGCAGCCGAACGGTGGTGTCCGTCAGCGATATACATCGATGGCATCTTGGCAAACTCGTCGGTAATGGTCTGCGTGTCCTTTTCGTCGTCAATCACCCAGAACTGATGACGGAAACCGTCGATGGGGGCAATGAAGTCATACTCAGGCTTGGTAGCTGCGTAGCGCATAATCAGTTCGTTGAGCACAGCATTGTCGGGATAGGCAAAGAACACGGGCTCGATGTTGGCGTTGTTTACGCGGACGTGCTTCATGCGGTCCTCCTCCTTGTCGCGACGCGTCAGCTCGTGCTTCTTGATGCGACCGGCCATATAGTCGTCGGTATGTGCGCACACCACCAGGCCATACTGCGTCTTGCCGTTCATGGTCTGTGCATATATATAATAATGTTCGCGCGAATCCTGAACCAGCCAGCCCTTGTCCTGGAACTTCTGGAAGTTCTCGGCAGCCTTCTTGTAGACACGAGGATCGTACTCCGATGTGCCTACGGGGAAGTCAATCTCAGGCTTGATGATGTGATACAGACTCTTTTCGTTGTCGCCGGCCTCGGCACGTGCCTCTTCACTGTCCAGCACGTCGTAGGGGCGGCTTTCCACCTGCTCCACCAAATCCTTCGGTGGGCGGATTCCTTTAAATGGTTTTACGATTGCCATAATGTTATTTCGTTATTTCGATTTATCGATATTACGATGTTACAAGTATTGCTTGATTTTCTCAATCATCTCGGCATACTCGGCGTCCGAGAGATACACCTTGCCGGGGTTCATCTGGAACGTGCCGCCATAGTCGGGACCGTCGACGTATTTCGGAGCCAGGTGGAAATGCAAGTGTGAGAGCTTGTCGCTATAGGCACCGTAGTTGATTTTCTCGGGATTGAAGGCCTTCTGCATGGCACGGGTCACGCGGGCCACATCAGCCATAAAGGCATTGCGGTCCTCGTCGCTCAGCTCGTTCAAATCGTTCACATGGTCCTTATAGGCCACAAGGCAACGGCCATGATAAGTCTGTTCCTTAAATAAAAACGCACGAGACACGGACAGCTCGCAGATTTCAATCATCAGATCGTGAAGTGTCTGATTGTTAGTGCAGTACAGGCACTGCTTAGGGTCACTTTGCATAATAGATTACTTTTGTTTTGTTTTTAATGCCGCGAAGGTACGAAAAAGCGAGCGAAATACCAAAGAAAATTGAGCCTTTTCGCAAAGAAAGGCATTTTTATTGAATGTTTCTTGCCTTTCGCTGAAAATATTTGCTTACGTAACGCATACTTCGTACCTTTGCATCAGAAATCAAACAAACAAAAATTGTTTTAGATTCATACGATATAGGTTAGTAGTTTTTTTCATGGTAAACAGATTGATTCAGAATCATTGGGGCTCGTCGTGATGGCGGGCCCCAATGATTTTCATCCCTCCCGAGTTGTTTCTTCCAATTTTTCTTTTTCCACCCGTTTTTGCAGACTCGGGAGTCTGCACGTGTTACCTCGAGGGCACTGCACGTGTTACCTCGAGGGGTTTGTAAATACAACCTCGAAGGCCTGTTATTCATTTTCTTCTCGTTTCGCAGGTGAAAAGAGGTGTATAACAACATAAAACAATTAAAATTTGTCGAAAAAAACGCAGAATTTGGCTTTGTTCTAAGAAATTTTGCGTAATTTTGCAAAAAATACAGCTCACAATGAACATCGTTTGCTAAATTTTTCTTATCTTTGCCGACAAAGAAGTAATAATATGAGTAGCAGAGAGTGTTTAAGAAGAATGTCCAAAATCCTGTTTTGGGATATTGATATGGATGAGGCAGATATGGATAAGTATCCTGCTCATTTCATCCAGCGCGTCCTTGAATATGGCACTATGGACGACTGGCGGCTTTTGCGTTCCTATTATGGCCTGCCTAAGATAGTGGAAGAGTGCAAGCAGTTGCGTACGCTTGATCCTGTCTGCCTTTCATACATCTGTGCCATTTCTCATACAAAACCCGAAGAATACCGATGCTATCATTTCAGACAGTCTAGGGCACGATACGTTCATGGCATTAATGAGCCTTTCCTATTTTGACGATGCAGAAAAACAGATGATGCCCAAGATGTTTGCCTCAGTCTCTTGGGATGAGATGAAAGCCTATATTATTAAAGAGGTAGAGAAAATCAGTTAGTTGTTTCTTCCAATTTTTCTTTTTCCAACCGTTTTTGCAGACTCGGGAGTCTGCACACAAACACCGCCCTTGCAGTCTGCTCTTGCAAGGGCGGTAGTAGTACGAGACAAGTACCAGTCCCCACCGTCTGTAATTTATATCATTGTTGCGGCGCCAGCTCCTGACAGGGCGGCCACAAGGACGCGTACCACTTCCAGTACGACGTTCCACCAGTTGATCTTTTTCATGCTAAATCGTAACCTTTTTCGATGATTCTGCGCTCGACGTGCTGCCCGCATTCCACGCGTATCATGGCGTCGACGAGCCGTACCATCATGTCCTTGTTGTCGTAACGGATAGCCTCCGTGGGGCTGATGTCGGCCATAC
>CACWWZ010000026.1 GCA_902764705.1 uncultured Prevotellaceae bacterium
TGGCCTATTTTAACTCAAGAAAGGAGGAAACAGTATGGTAAATCGACTGATAGCACTGAACACCAAGCATTTCTCTGACAAACAGAAGAATAATCGGGGATATGCAGAAACCCAAACTGGGGAGCAGCTTGACGAGCTGCTCCGCCAGGAGTGGCTCCGCCAAGATGTCGCAGATATTCGTGCCGGTAAGGAGGAGAAAAAGGACTGGTTACCATTTATCTGCCCTCACTACACAGCCTTCAAGGACAACCATCGGTCGCAGGACAGCATCATTCCCGAGGCCTTCACCTTTATGACGTGCGTGGATATTGACAACCCCAAGTTGGTTCGACAGGCCTTCGAGAAAGCCTTGGAGGTGAACAAGGACGAGATGTCGGAGTGGTACGATATGGTGCTGCGTGAGGCTTATTCGGCTCGTGGCAAAGGCCACATCTATATCCGCATTCCAAAAGGCATGACCATCGAAGAAGCCCAGCGTGCTTTCTGTGAGGAGATCGGTTTTAATGCCGATGAGCTGCTTGATTCGTCGTGCTTTACGCCAGAACGATATATCTATGTAACAGGTATCGACCAGGAAACTTTCCGCTCTGAGCATTGGCTGGAACCCATTGAGGGCGAAGAGTTGGAGGAGCGCCGAGAGGCCTATCTGCAAAGAGGGCTTGATGTAGATGGAAGGCCTTTGGTTAAGCCTGAAGCCAACGCTACCCCTACTGTTGCCGTAAGCATTTCAGAAGACATCGTTGAGGCTGAAAGAGGCAGAGTTGACACCCGATGTACTCATCGTGGAAGGTCATCGGCATGAGGCGCTGAAAAGTATTCTCTCTGTGGGTGCTACCCAGCTATTGAAGAAGACGGAGCTGATTGGCGTATTGAAGGTGCGCATGGCGCAGAATTGGCAAGACAAGAATATTCAGCAGTTGGTGGACGATTTCTACTCGAAATACTATGACCCCAATCAGAAGATGTCGCAGTTCCAACGCAAAGTATTGGCCAAGAGCCTGAAGATGGTTCAGGGTGAAGGGGGCATGGTTAAGGGTTGCCCTACGGGCGAGAATAATCGTGAACCGTTAACCAATAACCAGGAACCCGCTTTGCCGCCAGAGATGCCGAAGAAACTGCCAAAGGTTGTTCAACTGTTGGTATCGCGCACTCCCGAAGTGTATAAGCCTGCTGTGGCTCACGCTATTTTTCCTTCGCTGGGTGCTCATCTGTGGAAGGTACGCTTTCCGTATATCGACAATGTGATGCATGAGGCTACGTTTATGAACGTGCTGATGGCTGGAACAGGAGCCGGTAAGGACTGTATCTCACAACCCATCAACCACATCATGGCCGATATCCGCAAGCGTGATGCCGAGAACCTGAAGCGTGAGGCCGACTGGAAAAAGGAGGTGAACTCGAAAGGCTCAAACAAGGACAAACGCCAGCGTCCAGAAGGACTTGTTATTCAGGAGGTTGACCCAGATATGACCAACCCAGCTTTTGTGATGCGTATGGCTGAGGCCGACGAGCATTTCCTCTATACGAAGATGAACGAGATAGACCAGTTTGATGCCCTTCGCGGTTCGGCTCGTGGCTCGCAGCAGTTTCAGATTATGTGTCTGGCTTTCGACCCAGACAACCGATACGGTCAGACGCGTGTGGGTACGCAGTCAGTCACAGAGAAGGTGTGCATCCGATTCAATTGGAATGCCGCAACAACCATTCAGAAGGGACAGAAATACTTTGCACGAGTTTTGACAGACGGCCCCATTTCGCGAATCAACTTCTGCACTATCCCAGAACGGGAAATCGGAGCCGACATGCCCGTCTATGGCACGTATGATTCTCAGTTCGACGAAGAGTTGAGACCCTTCATTGACCGACTCTGTCGTGCTACAGGCGTGATAGATTGCCCGCAGGCATTCCGTCTGGCTAAGCGATTGAAGGATGAATGTGCCGAGTTTGCCCGCCTCTCGCAGTCGAGGGTTTATGAGAACCTGTCGTTCCGTGCCAACGTGATAGCCTACTTGAAGGCGTGTGTACTCTACATCTGCAACGACTACAAATGGTCGAAGGAGATTGAAGATTTTGTCCGTTGGAGCCTGCAATATGACATGCATTGCAAAATGACATTTTTTGGTGAGGCTATTGAGAACGCAAACCGTAGTGCCGACGAGCAGACAGGCCGTCGCGGTCCTCGCAACCTGCTGAAACTGCTGCCTGACGAGTTCACCGTTCATGATGCAGACCTTATTCGACAGGCCAACGGCATGGATACTCGCGGAACCCGCAACATGCTCTCGCAATGGGTGCATCGCGGTTACCTCTTACAGATGACAGATGACAGTTTTTCGAAAATCAAAAAGCAGAAATGACATGGAACTGATATTAGAACGTATAGCAAAACGCAAGACCTACACGATAGGTAGAATCTACATACAGAGGCGCGTAGATGACGAGTATCTGGCAGGAACGGAGAAAGAGTATTTTTGTGACACACTGGAACCCACTTGGAGGGATTATGAGCACGGGGCCTACAAGGTGAAAGGCCGCTCGGCCATCCCTGAAGGCCGCTATGCTGTAGTCATCTCGTATTCACCGAAGTTCAAGCAATGGCTTCCCATCCTGCTTGGTGGCCCTGAGTTCAACCGCAAGTGGCAGGGCATCCGCATCCATGCGGGCAACACCGCCGCAGACACCGAAGGCTGTATCCTCGTTGGCAAGAACCGTGAAGTCGGCAAAGTCCTCGACAGCCGCATCTGGCTCCACCGCCTGAAGCAGAAGATCGTCGAAGCCAAGGACAAAGGTGAGGCCGTCTGGATCACCATTAAGTAACTCTCTCAAATCAGGGCTGACACTTATTATGAGTGTCGGCCCTTTCATTGTCTATATCTTTACTTCGTTTTTTAATATAATCTCCATTGTGGTTTTCTGAACTTGCATGCCCATATCCTTATAGAAATGCCATGCGGGGTCGTTGCCCTCCCATACATTCAGAGTGATGTTATTGCAGCCGATGGATTCTGCATAGTTACGAACATGTTCGTATAAAGCCTTTCCGATGTGTTTGCCGCGAGCATTTTCGTCTACGCATATATCATCGATATACAGCGTCTTGATATCTTCTAACAGTTGGTTGTCCTTTACTTCGGACACCTGACAGAAAGCGTACCCTAACACAATCCCGTCGACGTAGACAAAAATGGGCTTGTTCTCATCTTTGAGCAGTGATGTCAGTTCCTGCTCATTATATTTCGTTGTGTGAGGCTTGAACAGGTCTGGACGCAATACATGATGCACCATATTAACCTGATGCAACAGTTCAATGACACGCTTAATATCCTCTTGGTTTGCTTTTCTTATCATCATCATTTATTCTCATTATTTTATCTCGATTGGCTGAATTGGTCAGTGCAGAAAGCTTGCCTTTTTGCCAAGGTGCAGTCCGTTTTCGCACTTTTTGCTTGCAAAGATAGGGAATTTTCAGCAGATTAAATGTTAATACTTTGAAAAAATACTGCAAAACGGGAGTTGTTCACTTTTTTTTCACTATCTTTGCACGTTAAAGGGCTTCCTATAAGAGCAAAAAAACGACTAAATCTATAAATGTATGAAAAAATGTATGATGATGGTGGCCGTGATAGCCACGACATTGCTAACGCTGACAGCGTGCGGCACCAAGAGTGAGACCACGAACGAAGTGAACAACTTCCGCATTAAGCGCGGCACGAACCTGAGCCATTGGCTGTCGCAGAACAATGAAGACCGCGGTGAGGCCCGCAGGCTGCACATCCAGGAGGACGACTTTGCCCGTCTGGATTCGCTGGGTTTCGACTTTGTGCGTATCCCCATCGACGAGGTTCAGTTCTGGGATGAAGAGGGCAACAAGCTGCCCGAGGCTTGGGATCTGCTGACATTCGCTCTCGACCAGTGTAACAAGTACCATCTGCGCGCCATCGTCGACCTGCATATCATCCGTTCGCACTATTTCAATGCCGTGAACGAAGAAGACCAGGCTGCCAACACGCTGTTCACCTCAGAAAAGTCGCAACAGGACCTGATTAATCTGTGGTATCAGCTGTCGGATGCATTGAAGGGCTATAGCAACGACTCTGTGGCTTACGAATTCATGAACGAGCCTGTGGCTGAAGACCACGAGCAATGGAACCAGCTGGTAGCCAAGGTGCACAAGGCCCTGCGCGAACGTGAGCCTCAGCGCACTCTGGTCATCGGTTCGAACCTGTGGCAGAGCTACGGAACCATTAAGTATCTGAAGGTTCCCGAGGGCGACAAGAACATCGTGCTGTCGTTCCACTATTATAACCCGATGATTCTGACACACTACGGCGCATGGTGGACCCCCATCGGCAAATATACCGGCAAGGTGAACTATCCCGGCGTACTCGTATCGAAGGAAGACTACGAAGCTTCCAACGACACCGTCAAGGCGGTCATCGACGAGAACCACTTTACTACAGAGGTATGGGACATCGACCACATCCGTGCCGACTTCAAGGATGCCATCGAGGCCGCCCAGAAATATGGCTTGCAGCTGTTCTGCGGCGAATGGGGTGTCTATGAGCCCGTTGACCGCGAGCTGGCTTACAAGTGGACAAAGGACATGTTGACCGTGTTCGACGAGTTCAACATTGCCTGGACTACTTGGTGCTATGATGCCGACTTCGGTTTCTGGGATCAGCAGAAGCACGATTTCAAGGACAAGCCGCTGGTTGACCTGCTGATGGCGTCGAAAGGACTGGAGGAAAAGTAAAATGTAAAAATGTAATAATTTAAAAATGTAATAATATTAAGAAAGATATGAAGACATTTGGTTTTTTCGATGATAAGAACCGAGAGTACGTTATTACCGACCCTGCAACCCCGTTTCCTTGGATTAACTATCTGGGCAATGAGGATTTCTTCGGACTGATTTCCAACACGGCAGGAGGTTACAGTTTCTATAAGGATGCCAAGTTCCGTCGCATTACCCGCTATCGCTATAATGGTGTACCGATGGACGCTGGAGGCCGTTATTTCTATATCAATGACGGTGACACGGTGTGGAGTCCGGGCTGGAAACCCTGCAAGACGCCACTCGACTCGTACGAGTGCCGTCACGGTATGAACTACACGCGCATTATGGGTTCGAAGAACGGCGTAGATGCTTCGGTACTCTTCTTCGTACCGCTGAAGACATGGGCTGAAGTGCAGAAACTGACGCTGAAGAACACCGGCAACGAGGTGAAGACGCTGAAGCTCTTCTCGTTTACAGAGTGGTGTCTGTGGAATGCAGCAACGGATATGGAGAACTTCCAGCGCAACTGGTCGACAGGCGAGGTCGAAATCGAGAACGGCGGCGCCACCATCTACCATAAGACGGAATATAAGGAGCGCCGTAACCACTATGCTTACTACGCCTTGACCAATGCCAAGGTCGATGGTTACGATACCGACCGCGAGTCGTTCATCGGATTGTACAACGATTTCTCAAATCCGCAGTGTGTCACGGCCGGCAAACCCGCTATGAGCGTTGCACACGGTTGGAGTCCCATTGCCTCGCATTATATAGAGGTGGAGTTGCAGCCAGGCGAGTCGAAGGACTTCATCTTCGTGCTGGGCTATGTTGAGAACGAGCAGGAAAAGAAGTTCTCCGCCGAGGACATCGAGCGCAAGAAGCGCGGAGAGCTCATCAGTTCGCAGGATTCCGATGTGACACTGGTGAACAAGGATAAGGCCCACGCCACGATTACGCGTTTTGCCACCGTAGAGGCCGTCGACGACGCCTTCAACGAGTTGCACCAGATGTGGGACGAGCTGTTAAGCAAGTACACGGTTAAGAGTGCCGACGAGCGCATGAACCGCATGGTGAACATCTGGAATCAGTATCAGTGCATGATTACATTCTGCTTCTCGCGTTCAGCATCGTTCTTCGAAAGCGGTGTAGGCCGCGGCATGGGCTTCCGCGATTCGAACCAAGACCTCGTTGGCTTCGTCCATCAGATTCCCAGCCGTGCCCGCCAGCGCATCATCGACATTGCCTCTACGCAGTTCCCCGACGGTGGCTGCTATCACCAGTATCAGCCGCTGACCAAACGTGGCAACAACGATATCGGTGGCGGTTTTAACGATGACCCCTGCTGGCTCATCTTCGGTACGGTGGCTTATATCAAGGAAACGGGCGACTTCTCGATTCTTGACGAGATGGTGCCCTGGGACAACCAGCCCGGCACTGAGGTGACGCTGTTTGAACACCTGCGCATCTCGTTCAACCATGTGGTAGAGAACCTAGGTCCCCACATGCTGCCGCTCATCGGTCGTGCCGACTGGAATGACTGCCTGAACCTGAATTGCTTCTCGTGGGACCCCAACGAGTCGTTCCAGACCACCGAGAACAACAGCGAGGGCTCGAAGGCTGAATCGCTGATGATTGCCGGTCTCTTCGTGCTCACAGGCAAGCAGTATGTAGAACTTTGTGAGAAAATAGCAAAGACCGAGGAGGCCAAGCGTGCCCAGAAGTGCATCGATGCTATGGTCGAGGCCGTCAAGAAGCACGGTTGGGACGGTGAGTGGTATCTGCGTGCCTACGACTTCTACGGCAACAAGATTGGCTCTAAGGAGTGTGAAGAGGGTAAGATATTCATCGAGTCGCAGGGTTTCTGCACGATGGCTGGTATCGGACTGGAGGACGGTATGGTCGACAAGGCACTCGACAGCTGCAAAAAGTATCTCGACTGTGAACACGGCATGGTGCTCAACAATCCCGCCTTCACCCGCTACTATGTCGAGATGGGCGAAATCAGCAGCTATCCCGCTGGCTATAAGGAGAATGCCGGTATTTTCTGCCACAACAATCCGTGGGTTATCATCGGTGAGACTGTGGCCCGTCGTGGTAACGATGCCTGGGACCACTATACCAAGATTTGTCCCGCATGGATCAAGGATCAGCAGTTGCATAAGGTGGAGCCCTACGTCTACTGCCAGATGGTAGCAGGTAAGGATGCCGCCAAGCCCGGCGAGGGCAAGAACTCGTGGCTGACGGGAACAGCAGCGTGGAACTGGATTACCATCACACAGTACATTCTGGGTATCAAGCCGACCTACGACGGCATTGAGATTGACCCCTGCATTCCGTCTACGCTGAAGGAATATACCGTACACCGCGTACTGCGTGATGCGACGTTCGATATTACCATCAAGAACCCCGACGGCAAACAAAGTGGCGTCAGCCGCATCGTGCTTGACGGGGCACCCATCGATGGTACCGTCATCAAGGCTACCCCAGGCCACCATGTTGTTGAAGTAACAATGTAATGCTATGGCTACATTAAAAGAAAAAATAGGTTATGCCTTAGGTGATGCTGCTGCTGGTGGCATCACATGGAAGGTCATGTCCATTGCCTTTCCACTGTTCTTCACCAATGTCTTCGGACTCACTGTGGCAGACACCGCCACACTGATGCTCATAGCCCGCATGTTCGACGTGGTCACCGACCCGATGATGGGTGCTTTGGCTGACCGCACACAAAGCCGCTGGGGCACCTATAGGCCTTGGCTCATTCTGGGAGCCGTACCATTCGGACTCATCTTCGCCCTGTTGCTCTACACCCCAGAGTTTGGTCCTATGGGCAAGCGCATCTGGGCCTACACGCTCTATCTGCTCATGATGGTCATCTACACCGCCGTCAACGTGCCTTACGGCTCGCTACTGGGCGTCATGACCGATAACGACGACGAGAAAAACCAGTTCTCCTCGTTCCGTATGGTGGGTGCTTACGCTATGGGCTTCGTCACGCTGCTGTCGTTCCCATACTTACAGAAACTGGTTGGTGGCTCTGACCAGCACCAGTATGCCGTGCTCGGTGCCTTCTTCGGTATCATAGCCGCAGCAGGAACACTGGCCTGCGGACTATTGACCAAAGAGCGTCTAAAGCCCGTTCGTGCTGAGAAGTTCTCGTTCAAGCCCTTCGGCGATTTGTTCCGCAACCGTCCATGGATTATTCTGACGTTGGTTGGTGTATGCACCAACTTCTTCAATGGTTTCCGCTATGCTGTAGCCGGTTACATGTTCGAATACTGTATGCATGGCGATGTCACCGTCAGCGGTCTCATCATCAACTACACCGTATTCATGACCTTTGGCGAATTGACATGTATGGTCTTTGGTGGTGTATCGCCTGTATTCACCAGGTGGGTGGGCTCCAAGCGCCGTGCCTTCATGTGGGCTGCCGTCATATGTGCTGTCACCTCCATCGGTTTCTTCTTCGTGCCCATGGATCCTGCTTACATCTGGGTCATGGTGGCTGTTGTCATTCTGACGTCCATCGGTATCGGCATCTACTCGCCTCTGCTATGGTCTATGTATGCCGACGTGTCCGACTATGCCACAGAGAAGAACGGCACCTCATCAACGGGACTAATTTTCTCCTCGGGTACGATGGCCATGAAGTTCGGCACCGCCATCTCCGGTTCGCTTGTTGCCCTGCTGTTGGGCTTTGCGGGCTTCATTTCCGGTACCGATGCCACAGGTCAGACTGTCATTACGATTACCGATCAGGATGCCGTGAACCGCATGATATGGCTGTTGTTCTCCATCTTCCCGGCTATCATCGCCTGCATCATGCTCGCACTCTTGTACGTCTACCCGATTAAGAAGTAAGATGTGTGATGTAAGATGTGAGATGTAAACACAATAAATCCTCGGGTTCTGAAGCCCGAGGATTTTTCTTATCCTTTTCTTGTCAATCAATAACTTGCAGAGCAGGGGATGCCGAGAGCAATGACACGATCGCGGATGGCATCAAGTTGTTCGTGGGTGGCTTTGAGAAGTCCTTGGATTGGCGTTTCACGATCGATAGTATAGACCATCACCTGTTGAGGGTTGATATCACGGACGGCATCGAGCCACGGGGCGACATATTCCTCACCGGTATTGTCGACAGACTCCATCTCTCCTTCTCTCCTCCCCTCCTTCTCTCCTCTCATAAACATTGTTTGGATGATGATATGGCCGTTGAAACGTTTCATGTTATCGATGACCTGCCGGACGTCATAACCGGCATTGGGTTGGTCGACCTTGCGGATATACTCCGGATTGATGGTGTCGAGTTTAAGGATGTTGTTATCGACACGCATCAGGGCGTCGTGCACCTGCTGGCGGTGAATCATGGTGGAATTAGACAGTACGCTGACCTTAGCTTTCGGGCAATAGCGGTCACGCAGACGCAGGGTATCATCGATGATTTCCGCAAAATGGGGATGACACGTTGGCTCACCATTGCCCGCAAAGGTCAGCACATCCGGCAATTGTCCGGCAGCAACCATCTCCTGCAGCTTCTCTTCCAGATACTGCGACACCTGTTCAGGAGTAGGTCTCGGCAAGGTCGGACGATGGTCTTCGTTAAGACCACATTCACAATAGATGCAGTTAAAACTGCATACCTTTCCGTCGGCCGGCATCAGATTGATGCCCAACGAAATGCCCAAGCGACGACTATGTATAGGCCCGAAAATGGGCGAAGGATAGATAATTGTGCTCATAACGCGTGCAAAATTACAAAAAAGTTGAGACTTAAGAGTTAAGAGATAAGAAAAAATGCAGGTCAAATGCAAATTTCTTGATTCTTCATTCTTAATTTATAATTAAAAGTTGTATCTTTGCAGCCGAAAAGGCTGCGAGACTCAGCTGCGCTTCGGCAATTGGAACAAGTTCCATTGCTCTCGGCTTGCACGAGCCTTGACAACCAATTAGGTGTATACGTCTAAATGAAACTATGACAAAAAAGCGAAAAAAAAACCGCAACCGTCGTGGTATGCAGGTCGTGACCTTATGTATAAGCACTACGATGGTGCTCATTTTGCTGGGCATGGTGGTTTTCTTTGTACTATCTGCACGCAACCTGTCTGCTCACATGAAGGAAAACCTGACCGTAACCGTCATGCTGAAGGACTCAGTATCAGTGAACGATGCCAAATTATTCTGCCGTGACCTATATCACCGTCCCTACTCACACAACATCGACTATATTAGCAAAGAGCAGGCACAACACGAACAGATCAAAGAACTGGGCAGCGATCCGACGGAATTTTTGGGATTCAATCCCTTCCCTGCTACGCTGGAAATACAACTTTCAGCTGACTATGCCAACCGTGACTCGCTGAAGTGGATAGTCAAAGAGCTCAGAAAGGATTCTCGCGTGAGCGACCTGACCTATATGGAGGACCTGATGGACAAGGTAAACATGAACTTGAGTCGCGTGAGTGTAGTATTGCTTGTACTGGCTGTGCTGCTGACCTTCGTGTCATTCTCGCTCATCAGTAACACCGTAAGACTGAGTGTGTATGCCCGTCGTTTCGTCATCCACACCATGAAACTTGTGGGAGCCTCATGGGGATTCATCCGTCGCCCCTTCCTGAAACAGGCTATCGGCATCGGTGTGCTGGCCGCCATCTTAGCCATTATCGTGTTGGGGCTGGGTGTCTACGGACTCTATCTGACCCAGCCAGGTGTGATGGACATCGTTACATGGGAAGTACTGGTACTGACAGCGATTGCCGTACTAGTTTTCGGTATTGTCATTACAGCACTGTGTGCATGGCTGGCCGTGAACAAGTTCCTGAAAATGACGGCAGGGGAGCTGTATAAAATCTAGTTGAAAGTTGAGAGTTGAAAGTTGAGAGTTGAGAGTTGAGAGTTGAAAGTTTAAAGAAGTAAAAAATATAATGGATAAGAGTAATTTTGCATTTGACCGCGTGAATTACATCCTGCTGGCAGTGGGTATGGCAGTGGTCATTATCGGTTTTCTGCTGATGAGCGGGGCGGGTTCAAGTGATACAACCTACAACCCGGACATTTTCAGTGCCCGACGTATCAAGGTAGCTCCTGTGGTGTGCCTGATAGGTTTTGTTTCGATGGTTTATGCCGTTGTACGCCGTCCAAAGAGCGACAACACTGCACAGACGACAGAGAAGGAGGGTGAGGCATGAGCTGGTTTGAAGCACTCATTCTGGGTATCGTTCAGGGACTGACAGAATATCTGCCCGTCAGCAGCAGTGGTCATCTGGCCATCGGTCAGGCCTTGTTTGGCATGGAAGACGGCGCCGACAACCTGATGTTCATCGTTGCAGTACATGTCGCCACCATATTGTCGACCATCGTCATTCTGTGGAGCGAGATCGACTGGATTCTGAAGGGGCTTTTCAAGTTTGAGCTCAATGCAGAGACAAAATACGTGCTGAACATCATTGTATCGATGATTCCTGTGGGCATCGTCGGTCTGTTCTTCAAGGATCAGGTGGAAGAAATCTTCGGTTCCGGACTTTTAGTTGTGGGATGCTGCCTGTTGATTACAGCAGCACTGCTGATTTTCTCGTATTATGCCAAGCCTCGTCAAAAGGAGCATATCTCTTGGAAAGACGCCTTCATCATTGGTATTGCTCAGGCATGTGCCGTGATGCCAGGTCTTTCGCGCTCAGGCTCTACCATTGCCACAGGTCTGCTGTTGGGCAATAAGAAGGAATCGCTGGCACAGTTCTCGTTTCTGATGGTCATTCCTCCCATTTTGGGTGAAGCCCTGCTTGACGTCATGAAGATGGTGAAGGGCGAGGACGTGACGGGTAATATTGAAACCCTGCCGCTGGTAGTAGGCTTCCTTGCCGCTTTCGTGGCTGGCTGTGTGGCCTGCAAATGGATGATTAACATCGTGAAACGCGGCAAGCTGATCTATTTCGGCATCTACTGTGCTATCGTGGGTGTGTTAACCATTATTTTCTCTTTGTAAAGCATGAACTTCATCGAGGGAGAATACATATACATGAACAAACCCTACCGGATGACCTCGTTCGGTGCGCTGGCCTATGTCAGGACCCGCGTGTCGAAGAAGGTTGGTGTGCGCCGTGTGAAGATTGGCCATGCAGGAACCCTCGATCCGCTGGCCACAGGCGTACTCATTCTCTGCACAGGCAAGAAGACCAAAGAGATTGAACGTCTGCAGCTCGACACGAAGGAGTATACTGCCACCTTACAACTGGGAGCTACGACGCCCAGCTACGACATGGAGCACGAGGTGAACCAGACCTACCCTACGGAACACATCACGGAAGAACTCATTCGCAGTGTACTCTCCGATTTTGTCGGCGATATAGAGCAGGTTCCTCCCTCCTACTCTGCTTGTAAGATTGGTGGCGAGCGAGCCTACAAGCTCAAGCGTAAGGGCGAGGAAGTGACCCTGAAAGCCAAAACCGTCCGTATCGACGAGATTGAACTGACCCATTTCGACCCGGAGACCATGCAGATGAGCATTCGCGTCAGTTGCGGTAAAGGCACCTATATCCGTTCATTGGCCCGCGACATTGGCCGTGCCCTGCAGAGCGGCGCCTACTTAACCGCCCTGTGCAGAACGCGTCTAGGCGATGTACGTATCGAGGACTGCGTGACTATCGATGATTTCCCCGCATGGCTGGAACAGCAAGATATCGAAATAACGAAATGTTGAAATAACGAAATAAAAGAAATATATGAAACTGTCACAATTCAAATTTAACCTGCCCGACAAGCTGTTGGCTCTGGAACCTCCCCACAAGGTGTTTGAAAACCCTGACGGTAGCACCGAAAAGGTTTATCGTCGCGACGAGTGCCGCATGATGATTGTACATCGCAAGAGTCAAACAATCGAAATGTTCGAGAAAGACGAAGAAGGCAACGACACTGAGGAATTCATCAAGTTCCGTAACATTATCGACTATTTCGACGAGGGCGATTCAATCATATTTAACGACTCGAAGGTATTCCCCGCCCGTCTATATGGTACGAAGGAGAAGACTGACGCCAAGATTGAGGTCTTCCTGTTGCGCGAACTGAATCCAGAGCTGCGTCTATGGGATGTCTTGGTGGAACCGGCACGTAAAATCCGTATCGGCAACAAGCTGTTCTTTGAGGAAGAAGGTCCGATGGTGGCAGAAGTCATTGACAATACCACCAGCCGCGGACGTACATTGCGCTTTCTCTACGACTGCCCCCACGAGGAGTTCAAGCAGGAACTCTTTGCTTTGGGTTCGTCGCCCGTTCCCCGTTACATCATCGACCGCCGTCCTGTGTCGGAAGACGATACAGAGAATTTCCAGACCATCTATGCCCAGCATGAGGGAGCTGTAACGGCACCCGCCTCAGGATTACATTTCAGCCGTGAGTTAATGAAGCGTCTTGAAATTCGTGGTGTGAATTTCTCATTTATCACCGTGCATTGTGGACTGGGATGCTTCGATTCCATCGAAGTGGAAGACCTGACAAAACATAAAATGGGGTCGGAACAGATGATTATCACCCCCGAAGCCTGTGTACCCGTCAACGAGTCGAAGACTAACGGACATCATATCTGTGCCGTCGGTGTGACCACCCTGCGCGCCACAGAAACTGCCGTGGGTACGGACGGTATGCTGAAGGAGTTCAACGGATGGACTAACAAATTTATCTTCCCGCCATATGACTTCGGATTGGCCGACCGTCTGATTGTCAACTTCTACTACTCGGAATCTACCATGCTCATGGCGACTGCTGCCTTCGGAGGTTACGACCTCGTCATGGAGGCTTATCAGAAAGCTGTGGACAATGGCTATCAGTTCGGATGCTATGGCGACTGCATGCTGATTCTCGATGACTAACCCGCTACCGCATAAAGTATATCTAGGACTGGGAACGAATCTGGGCGACCGCGAAGCAAACATCCGGCAAGCAATCCAACTGATAGGGGAGCGAGTGGGTGCGGTAGTACGTCAGTCGCCGCTCATCGAGACAGAGCCCTGGGGCTTTGAGTCACCCAACAAATTTCTCAATGCCGTCATCCTCTGCGAAACGGAGTGGACCCCCCGCGAGGTGCTCCGTCTGACGCAAAAGATTGAGCGTGACATGGGACGGAAGAAACCCATAGGGGGACAGGCCCCCAGTGCGACATATCGCACAGATGGGACAGGCCCCAAGCAACGGTACAAAGACCGTCCCATCGACATCGACATCCTGCTGTATGACGACATCACCATCGACGAGCCCGACCTGAAGATTCCCCATCCGCTGATGCAAGAGCGCGACTTCGTGATGATTCCGCTGAACGAAATCCGGCAGAACGACATCTCGACATAATGAAATATCGAAATAACGAAATAATGAACTACAAAAACAAAACTACAATGAAAAAGCTAATCTGTCTCTTGCTGTTAGGCGTCACACTGACGGCCTCAGCACAAAAGTCTGGGAATCCCTACAAGCGCTACACCCAGAGCCTCCCGTTCGCCATGCCCGAGGTCAGCGCACCCATATTTTCTGATCGTCAGGTGAACCTAAAGGATTTCGGTGCCGTAGGTGATGGCATTACCCTCAACACCGAAGCTTTTGCCAAGGCCATCAATCAACTGAGTAATCAGGGTGGCGGTCGTCTGTTGGTTCCTGCCGGTGTGTGGTTTACCGGTCCCATTGAGTTGAAGTCGAACATCGACCTCCACTTGGAGGTCGGAGCCGTCATTTTATTCTCTGGCGACGAGAACCTCTACTCCATCATCAAAACTTCGTTTGAAGGTTTGGAAACCCGTCGCTGTCAGTCACCGCTCTCTGCCAACGGCTGTGAGAACATCGCTATCACAGGACGCGGCGTCATTGACGGCAACGGACAGTACTGGCGTCCCGTCAAGAAATCGAAGATGACTGCCAGCCAGTGGAAGGAAGTACTGGAACGCCCCGGTGGCATAAAGGTACGCGACGACTACTGGGTACCCTCTCAAGGCTATTCCGACGCTGAGAAGAATGCCAACATGAACGTTCCCAAGGCAACGACAGATGCCGAGTGGAATGCCATCAAGCGTTTCCTGCGTCCAGTAATGATTTCGCTGGTCAACTGCAAGAACGTGCTCCTGCAAGGTGTCATTTTCCAGAACTCCCCTGCTTGGAATATCCATCCGTTAATGTGCGAGAATGTTATCATCGACAATGTCCTCGCACGTAATCCTGCCTACGCACAAAATGGCGATGCTCTTGATTTGGAGTCGTGCAAGAACGCCCTTATCGTCAATTCAAAGTTCGATGCCGGCGATGATGGCATCTGCATCAAGAGTGGTAAGGACAAGGACGGACGCCTGCGTGGTCGCCCCTGTGAGAATGTGGTAGTCGACGGCTGTACAGTATTCGCCGGACATGGTGGCTTCGTTGTCGGTTCCGAAATGAGTGGCGGTGTCAGAAACATTCTGGTGGAGAACTGTCAGTTTCTGGGCACTGATGTCGGTCTGCGCTTCAAGTCGACACGTGGCCGTGGCGGCATCGTAGAGAACATCTTCATCCGCGACATATCGATGACAGACATCAAGACCGATGCCATCACTTTCAATATGTATTATGGCGGCAAGTCGGTAGCCGAGATGCTGGCCGATGGTGATAATCCCGACAACACGACGAAGATGCCTGTTACGGAGGAGACACCGATCTTCCGCAATATCGACATTCAGGACATCGTTTGCAATGGTGCCGGACGTGCTATGGAGTTCAACGGTTTGCCCGAGATGCCTATCAAGGGCATCAAACTGAAGAATATCGTCATCAAGGCCAAGAAGGACGCCACCTTCACTAATGCCGAAGACATCACGAAAGAGAATATCCATATTGTGGTTGAGTAATCAATCGCTTTAGTGGCAAGCACAGAGAGGTAAGAGGTAAGAGAACACCTTTTACCTCTTTTATAATAATGGGGAAATCATACGCGTCAGACTCTCCCAGAGACGCGGGAAGAACTTCGGACGCATCCACGAAGCGACGTTCTCGAGAGCAACGCACTGCGACTGGTCGTCAAGGAACACCTTCTTCAGGCGCAATGCCGTTCCCTGATCATAAATAAAGACGTTGGCTTCGAAATTATTCTCAAACGAGCGGAAGTCGGCATTGGTTGAGCCACAGGTCACCAACGCATCATCGATGACCATCAGTTTCGAATGCATGAACCCCGGCTCGTAAAGGAACACCTTGGCACCTGCCTCATGGAGTTCACGCAGGTAGGACCGCGAGGCCCATTCGGTGAAACGGGCATCGGAATGGCGGGGACAAAGAATACGCACATCGACACCCGCCACAGTTGCTGTCTTCAGGGCAAAGAGCACGGGTTCGTTGGGGATGAAGTAAGGTGTCTCAAGATAGATATAACGGCGAGCGGCCGTAATGGCACGGACAAAGCCCTGCATAATCTCCGGATAGCGTGCCGTAGCACTGCTGGTCACCACTTGGGCAACACAAGAAGTAAGTGGAGACTGTGACGCAGCGGCAGGGTAGTAGTCACGGTTGGTAATCAACGTACGATCAACGAAGTACCAGTCTACTAGGAATGCCCGTTGCAAAGAATAGACGATAGGCCCCTGCAGACGCAGCATCGTGTCGCGCCAAGGCTGTTTGTCCGTTCCCATTAAATAACGCAGAGCAATATTCATACCCCCAATATAACCTACCTGACCATCGATGACAATAATCTTACGGTGATTACGGTAGTTTACCTTACTGGTAAAAGTGGGGAAATGCACGGGCAGGAAGGGCTGCACCTCGATGCCACCTTCTCGCATCCGCTCGAAAAAGCAGTGAGGGACACGCCAACACCCCACGTCGTCGTAGATGATGCGCACCTTGACACCCTGACGAACCTTATCAATCAGTGCATCGGCCAGGAGGTTACCCAAAGGGTCCTCTTCGAAGATGTACATGGAGATATGGATGTGATGTTTCGCACGTCCGATGTCTGCCAGCAGTTCTGGGAAAAAACTGTAGCCGTCGGTCATAATGTCGACAGCAGCCACCTTGAAAGGCAGCGAAAGATTCTGATTAATAAAGAGATCGACGAGTTGCTTATGACTATCCGCTACATGCAAGTCCTGCTGTTCGACGAAGCCCAGCATGGAACGTTTCGACAACTGATCGAGTGAGCGCTGGGAGACAAGTCGTTCACGACGGTGGTTGATGCCAAAGAAAATATAGAGTACGATACCCACCAGCGGCAGGAAAAAGATGACCAATGCCCAAGCCATGGTCTTGGCGGGCTGGCGGTTGTCCATCACGACGTGAATGACCGTCAGTGCTATCACGCCCCAC
The DNA here is from genome assembly GCA_902764705.1 of uncultured Prevotellaceae bacterium. Classification (GTDB taxonomy): domain Bacteria; phylum Bacteroidota; class Bacteroidia; order Bacteroidales; family Bacteroidaceae; genus Prevotella. The sequence continues at coordinate 17,087 of CACWWZ010000026.1, forward strand.
AACAGCGTCATGCCGATGATGTAAAACAATCCTCCCATCCCTTAACTCCTCACCTCTTAATTCTAAATTCTTAATTAAACAATCACATCCGACCCCCGCTGACGAGCCAAGGCATTACGCAGTTCCTGTGTCTGCTTGTATTCCTCCATCAGTTCACGGATAAGCTCCATATTCGAGCCCGCCTCTTTCAGTTGGCGCTGGACCTCCTTCATATGTTGGTTGACGATGTCCATACGGAAATCGAGAATCAGGTGTTGCATACGCTGCCGCAGGTCGCGTTCGCTCTCTTGGCGTTCGAAGCTACGACTGAGCTGGTGGCTGTCGATACCCAACATCAAAGCCAGCTGACTGATTTCCGGATCAGGATGCTGCATGAAATAGCGGTCGGCTTTAAAGTCCTTGTCGGCAGAATGCTCGACGGCCTCGCTCAGAATCTTATTATATATAGGTGTCGAGAACGACAGATTGTCCTGCGACAGGTCGTAGTCAACATACTGAGCCACATTAAGACTTATCGTCGTGCCGTCTTCTGCTTCAAGGTCGCTGAAAATAATCTCATCACCGTGACGGATGATGTTCTGGATGATGAGTCGCTCGACAGTACTCTCGAACGACAGGCGATAGAACGAGGTATCCTCTTGCTGAGCGGCGGGCTGCTGACGCTGTTCCTCGCGCTCGGCAGTCTTGCGCTGTTCCTCCTTATCACCGGCAATATATTTGTTCGTCTGGGTAATCAACGTCCGCTCGTCGACTTCCAACCGGCGGGCGCATTCACCAATATATGTAGCACGGATAATGGGATCAGGGATAACACTCACCGAACGCACGATACTGTTGATGGCCTCGGCACGTTTGATGGGATCCTTCACGTTCTTCAGCATCAGCTCTGTCTTGAACTGGATGAAGTCCGTCTGATGAGCCTCAATATAGTCCTTGAACTGCTGAGAGGTATGCTTGCGGGCAAAGGAGTCGGGGTCATCGCCATCGGGCAAGAGCAGCACCTTGACATTCATACCCTCTTGCAACAGCATATCGGTACCACGCATAGCGGCATGGATACCAGCCTCATCGCCATCGTAAAGCAATACGATGTTCTGCGTGAAGCGTCGCAACAGCTTAATCTGGTATACACTCAGCGCCGTACCCGAGTTAGCCACCACATTCTCCAGTCCGCACTGGTGCATGGCAATAACATCGGTATAGCCCTCCACCATGTATACGCAGTCTTCCTTGACAATGGCCTTTTTGGCCTGATAGATGCCATAAAGCTCGCGTTCCTTGTGATAGATCTCCGAGTCGGGCGAGTTGACATATTTCTGTTGTACGCCCTTCGTGGCGGCATCAAGCTTACGACCACCAAACGCCACCACCTTGCCGCTGACATTCAACCACGGGAACATGGCACGCCCCGCAAAACGGTCATAGAGTCCTTTCTCATTTTCTCCACAAAGACCAGTCTTTACCAGAAACTCGGGTTTATAGCCTTTCCGCTTGGCTTCATTGGCTAATGCGTCACGTTTCGAGAGCGCAAAGCCCAACTGGAACTTCTCGATGATATCGTCACGGATGCCGCGACTGCGGAAATATTGTTTGCCGATGGCCTGACCGTCGACGTCGTTCTTCAGAATCTCATGAAAGTACTGACACGCCCACTCGTTGACAATGAACATCGACTCACGCTCCGACTGCTCACGCTTCTCGTCGTCACTCAGTTCACGTTCTTGAATCTCGATATTATATTTCTTCGCCAACCAACGCAGGGCTTCAGGATAGGTAATCTGCTCGTGCTTCATCAGGAAATTGACGGCATTGCCGCCCTCTCCACAGGCGAAGCACTTACAAATCTGGCGGGCTGGCGACACCATAAACGACGGAGTCTTGTCGTCGTGGAAAGGACACAGGCCCTTGTAGTTAACCCCCGCCTTGCGCAGGTTAACGAATTCGCCCACCACATCCACAATGTTGACGGCATCCATTATCTTGTCAACTGTCGCTCTGTCTATCATGCCTGCAAAGATAATGCAAATCGAGCGAAATGCAAAATAAATGTTGCACAAAATGCGCGCTTTGTGCACAAAAGGGTTGTTTTTGTGCATTTTATTTGGCTGTGTGCGCAAAAAGTCGTACCTTTGCAGCCGATTTTTGAGAAAAGGATATCATTTTTACACATTATTATAATAATATGGCATTAAAAATTGTAGTACTTGCTAAGCAGGTACCCGACACAAGAAACGTGGGTAAGGACGCCATGACTGCCGAAGGAACGGTGAACCGCGCTGCCCTACCCGCCATCTTCAATCCAGAAGATTTGAATGCCCTGGAGCAGGCTCTTCGTCTGAAGGAGCAGAACCCAGGCTCAACAGTAGGAATCCTCACGATGGGTCCTCCACGTGCAGGTGAAATTATCCGTCAGGGACTTTATCGTGGCGCTGATACGGGCTGGTTGCTGACCGACCGTCTCTTCGCCGGTGCCGATACCCTCGCTACTTCTTATGCGCTGGCTACAGCCATCAAGAAGATTGGCGACGTAGATATCGTGATTGGTGGTCGTCAGGCTATCGACGGTGATACCGCTCAGGTAGGTCCTCAGGTGGCTCAGAAGCTGGGTCTCAACCAGGTAACATACGCTGAGGAGGTTCTCTCTGTAAAGGATGGTAAGGCTACCATTAAGCGCGTCATCGACGGTGGTGTGGAGACTGTAGAGGCTCCTCTGCCTGTAGTGATTACTGTCAACGGTAGCGCTGCTCCTTGTCGTCCCCAGAACGCCAAGTTGGTGATGAAGTACAAGCGCGCTACCTGTCCTATGGAGCGTCCTGCCGAGGGTACTGCTTACGACTATCTGTACGATGAGCGTCCTGAGCTGACCCTGAACCAGTGGTCTGTTGCTGATGTGGACGGTGATGTTGCACAGTGCGGTCTCAGTGGTTCTCCCACGAAGGTGAAGACCATCAAAAACATCGTGTTCCAGGCTAAGGAGTCGAAAACTTTGACAGCTTCGGATGCTGATATTGAGGGTATGATTAAAGAATTGTTGGAAGAGAAAATCATTGGTTGATATGAATTTCTGGAGCAGCGAACGCCATCAAGCTCGCTTGGATGGCTGAGTCGCGACAGAAATCATAATTTAAAAAATTATGAATAACGTATTTGTATATTGCGAAATAGAAGGTACTCAGGTACAGGAAGTATCTCAGGAGCTGCTGACTAAGGGTCGCAAGCTCGCCAATGAGCTGAACGTAGAGCTCCACGCCATTGTTGCCGGTACAGGTATCAAGGGCAAGGTTGAGGATCAGATTCTGCCTTATGGTGTTGACAAGCTGTTTGTTTTCGACGCTAAGGACCTGTTCCCTTACACCTCAGCTCCTCACACGGATATCCTGGTAAACCTCTTCAAAGAGGAGCAGCCACAGATTTGCTTGATGGGTGCTACCGTGATTGGTCGTGACCTCGGTCCACGTGTATCATCATCACTGACCTCGGGTCTGACTGCTGACTGCACAGAGTTGGAGATTGGTCCTTTCGAGGATAAGAAGAACAATAAGACATACGAGAACCTGCTCTATCAGATTCGTCCTGCCTTCGGTGGTAACATCGTAGCTACCATCGTTAACCCCGACCACCGTCCACAGATGGCTACTGTACGCTCTGGCGTTATGCAGAAGGCTCTTTACGATGGCGAGTGCCGCAAGGAGGTTGTTTACCCAGAGGTAAGCAAGTATGTAAGCCCTGAGGCCTTCGTAGTTAAGGTTCTGGATCACCACGTTGAGGCTGCTAAGCACAACCTGAAGGGTGCACCTATCGTTGTAGCCGGTGGTTACGGTATGGGTTGCAAGGAGAACTTCGACCAGCTGTTCGAGTTGGCTAAGGTGCTGCATGGCGAGGTTGGTGGTAGCCGTGCTGCTGTTGATGCAGGCTGGCTCGACCACGACCGTCAGATTGGTCAGACAGGTGTTACCGTTCATCCAAAGGTATACATCGCCTGCGGTATCTCTGGACAGATTCAGCACATCGCTGGTATGCAGGATTCTGGCATTATCATCTCTATCAACAGCGATCCCGATGCTCCTATCAACAAGATTGCCGACTACGTAATTGTTGGCACCGTTGAGGAGGTTGTACCTAAGCTGATCAAGTACTACAAGCAGAATAGCAAATAATGAAGAATAAATTTGCCTTGATTCTCCTTTTTGTAGCGACGTTGATATTCGCCTATGACGTTATCACTCTTGACTCATTGGTCTTAAAAGTCATTCGCGGCATACTTGCGATTGTATGTGCAATTGCTTGTTACGGAGAATTCAAGAAAATAAAAGAAAATAAATAATTATGGCAAACTATTATAGTGATCACCCAGAGATTGGATTCTATCTGAACCATCCTCTGATGAAGCGCATCGTTGAGCTCAAGGAGCGCAACTTCGAAGATGCCAAGAAGTATGACTACGCTCCCGTTGACCTGGGCGATGCTATCGAGAACTACAAGCAGATTCTCGACATCACCGGCGACGTGGCTGCAAACATCATCGAGCCTAACTCTGAGGACGTTGACCTCGAAGGTCCACACCTCGAGAATGGTCGTATGATCTACGCCTCTAAGACTTACGAGAACCTCGACGCCACCCGTAAGGCTGGTTTGTGGGGTGTAAGTATGCCTCGTCGTTACGGCGGTCTGAACCTGCCTAACACAGTGTTCTCTATGCTCTCTGAGATGATTTCTTCGGCTGATGCCGGTTTCCAGAACATCTGGAGCCTGCAGAGCTGTATCGATACCCTCTATGAGTTCGGTAGCGAGGAGCAGCGCCAGAAGTACATCCCACGCGTTTGCGCTGGTGAGGGTATGAGTATGGACCTGACTGAGCCTGATGCTGGTTCCGACCTGCAGCGCGTAATGCTGAAGGCTACCTTCGACGAGAAGGAGAACTGCTGGCGCCTGAATGGTGTTAAGCGCTTCATCACCAACGGTGATAGCGACATCCACCTCGTGCTGGCTCGTTCTGAGGAGGGCACCAAGGACGGACGTGGTCTGTCGATGTTCATCTACGACAAGCGTCAGGGCGGTGTTGACGTTCGTCACATCGAGCACAAGCTGGGTATCCATGGCTCACCTACCTGTGAGCTCACCTATAAGAACGCTAAGGCAGAACTCTGCGGTAGCACACGTCTGGGTCTGATCAAGTACGTGATGGCTCTGATGAACGGCGCCCGTTTGGGTATCGCCGCACAGTCTGTAGGTGTTGAGCAGGAGGCTTACAACGAGGGCCTGGCTTACGCTAAGGAGCGTCAGCAGTTCGGTGACAAGATCATCAACTTCCCCGCTGTTTACGATATGCTCTCTCGCATGAAGGCTAAGCTCGATGCTGGTCGTGCACTGCTGTACGAGACAGCTTGCTACGTGGACATCTACAAGTGCCTCGAGGACATCGAGCGCGACCGCAAACTCGAGCCCGAGGAGAAGCAGGAGTTGAAGAAGTATCAGCGTTTGGCTGATGCCTTCACACCACTCGCCAAGGGTATGAACTCAGAGTACGCTAACCAGAACGCCTACGATGCTATCAGCATCCACGGTGGTTCAGGCTTCATCATGGAGTACAAGAGCCAGCGTCTGTTCCGCGATGCACGTATCTTCTCAATCTACGAGGGTACCACTCAGCTCCAGGTTGTAGCCGCTATCCGCTATATCACCAACGGCACCATGCTCGCCAACATCAAGGAGATGGCTGCCGGTTTGGTACCCAGCGATTCTGTCGCTGGTCTCAAGGCCCGCGTCGAGAAGCTCATCCCAGTTTACGAGGAGGCTCTCGCTAACGTGAAGGCGCTGGAGAATCAGGATGCACAGGACTTCCTGGCCCGTCGTCTGTACGACATGACTGCCGAGCTCGTGATGTCGCTGCTCATCATCCGCGATGCCACCAAGGCTCCTGAGCTCTTCGAGAAGAGCGCCAACGTCTATGTTCGTATGACTGAGGAGGACGTTCTTGGTAAGTCTGCTTACATCAAGGCCTTCCAGGTAGAAGACCTCGAGAACTTCCGCGCTGCTGAGACTGAGGAAGAAGAATAGAAGGAGATAGAAGGAGATAGAAGGAGACGCGGCAAAGCCGCATAACTTCTTCTAACTCCTTCTAACTCCTAAAGAATAAAGGGGACTTTCACGTCCCCTTTATTCTTTTCAATCCACCTTCGGTTCGGGCACCTCCTGGCCGCGACAGAAGCGATGCACTATCTGGCGGTCGTCGCCCACATAGATGAAGCGCTCCAAGCGGTGTTGCAGCGAGTACTCAGAAGGATAGAGCACGGCATCGTCGATGACCAGCGCGTCGAAGTCGTAACCGGGTTCGAAGCTTCCCACCTTACCAAAGAAACTTCCTGCCGACTTGGTGGCAATCCAGAATATCTCGGAAAGGGTCAGGAACGCCTTGTTGTGGTCTTGCTGGTAGTGCATCTTGCTGACCTGGATGGCATAGACCAGCATGCGGAACATGTTCAGGTCGTGACCGCCGCTGATGTCGCTACCCAAGCCGATGTGCACACCCTCGTCAAGGAAGGTGCGGAGAGGTGCCATACCTGACGCGATATTGAAGTTCGACGTGGGACAGTGGGCCACCATCACGCCATTGCGTTTCATCAGTTCCAGTTCCTCACCCTTCGTCCACACGCAGTGCGCCATGATGGTCGGTGTCTGTCCGAAGAGTCCATAACGGTTGTAGGCATCGCCATAGCTCTTGCTTTCCGGCTCCAGCTCAGCCACCCAGGCAATCTCCGACACGTTCTCCGACAGGTGCGACTGTACGGGCAGCTGGTATTTCTTGGCCAATTCACCACAGGCCTTCAGCAACTCCGGCGTACACGACGGCACGAAGCGCGGTGTGATAATGGGCCGTACCAGTCCGTCTGGATTACCGAACTCGGCTATCAGTTTCTCGTTGCCCTCGACGGCGGCATCCACATCTTCGCAAAGGGCATCGGGACAGTTGCGGTTCATGGCCACCTTGCCCACCAACGCACCCATGCCAGCCTCCTGATACAGCTTCATGAGTATACGGGTGCTCTCCGTATGAACGGTACCGAAGACCACGCTACGCATCGTACCGAACAGCCACTGGGTATGCAGGAAACGGCGATACATGCGCTCGGCATATTCTACGTCCGCATACTTCGACTCCTCGGGGAACGTGTAGTTCTGCAACCACGGAAGCAGTTCCAGATCCATCGCCACGCCCTGGTTATGCACCTGTGGGGCATGCACGTGCATGTCGTTCATAGCGGGGATGAGCAGTTTGTCACCAAAGTCGATGAACTCAGCACGTTGAACGTTGAACGCTGGAAATTGAACTTTAAGGTCTTCCAGACTATTTGCAACACCAACAACACGGCCGTCATCACCTACTGCGACATAACCATTCTCAAATACCTCAAAACGGTCCTTCTCCTTCGTAAAGAGAATATGAGCTTTATATACTTTTTTCATCCTTCAATACATTTCATTAAAAAATCCACTGCACCATTCACACCGAACTTACGCACATCCAGCGAGATGTCGTAATTCGTGGCATCCTTCCAGTCACGTCCCGTAAACTTCTTCGTATACAGTTCACGGCTATAGTCGTTGTCCACAATCATTGCTGCAGCATCATGCTCGCTGATGTCGTACTTCTCGGCAATGCGCCGTTTGCGGCAGTCCACACTCGAATGAATGAAAATCTTCAGCGCATTCGGATGGTCGGCAAAGACGTCGAATCCGCAACGGCCCACAATGACACACGACTCCTCTTCAGCAATCTTACGGATGGCATCACACTGAGCCCGGAACAGCGCATGACTCGTCTCTCCCTGCTCCATTCCGTCATATTGTGCATTAGCCATATATGTACGATAGAAGTTGGTGAAGTCGTCACGCCACAGCGGGTTCCGCGACTCAATCTTCTCCACGGCGTCCTCTACGATTCCCATTCGCGAGGCCACCTCGTTCAGTATCTGCTTGTCCAGCAACTTCACTCCGAGCCGGCGAGCCAGCTCCGCACCAATCTCATGTCCGCCCGTTCCAAACTGGCGGCTAATGGTAATCACGAATTTATCCTCTTTGTTCATAGCCGTAGGGTTTTTAGTTCTTTTTGGCAAAGATACGAAATTCCTGCGATATTTACAAGCGTTTTAGCAACTTTTTTATTTCTTAAACTTCTTTCCGTTCAGAATATATATTCCCGGAGCCAGTCGTTCACGCCATGTGCCGTCCTCCACCTGCTCCCTCGTCGCCACCTTCCGGCCCAGCAAGTCATAGATACATCCGTCACCAATGACCTGCACACTACCATCCGGCAGCAACTCCTCCTCGCCCGGCTCCTCATCACCGAAGATGACGGGAACGAACTGCACACCTTCCAATTGCGGTGCAGAGCCACCACCACCTGTTGCTCGATAGTACGCCTTGTTGTGAATAACATAGCGGTTGTTCCTGAGCCACAGTGACTGTAATGCGTTGTGTTCTTTATTTGGATTGGCATTGATATAGAAGCCAACGCCAGACTTTGCCTGTTCAGACAATGCTGCGGTAATCTCGCCTGTGGTGCGATTGATGGTCACATCAGTGGTGAATGGCAGTCCAAAAGTATATACATCGTGCGCTTCATCAGCTGCAAGCAACTGTTCCAGATATTGTCCCAAGAAGACACACCTCAGGGGAGGGTCAGGAGTCGTTGGAGAAGTTGAAGGCAGGGATAAATTTATAGAACCGCTATTGTCGTCAGTACGTATAATAACAGGAGTTTCTGCTGGTACAAACTTTCCTGCAAGGTATGGACTACTGGCAGGAACCTTAGCCGTTTTAAGACCGGTATTCTGCCATGTATCACAGGTATATGCATCATATTTCTTGCCTTCTACATCGGGCAAAAGCACATCATATGGAGCATAGAAGGTGGTATAGTAATAATCGTCACCACCATTGTTCGTAGTCACCTTCAGTCCCATCTCATTTGTTCCTGCCTCTGTAGCTTTCTGCACAGGCTGCATACACCACTTAGCATCGTCGGTGGGCGATTCATGATAGTACTTCAAATCGTAAATGTCGGCAGCATTACTTTGGTCGAAATTAAGATAGCGTCTTATTGCAGGCGTAGCACCGTCGTGTATCAGCAGAATGGCACCTCCAATATCCATGAGGGAGAAGGTGATGGCATTTTCAGAATTGTCAGACATCACTGCCCTTTGCAACTTGCTGGTTGTTGTTCCATTAGCAGCGTCTCCATTTGCATTTGCTGCAACATACAATCCCTGTGTTTGCATTGTTGAACGAGGATTACCAGCTAAAGTTTCTGTCCCCGAGAAATAGAAGACAGTCGACGGATCATACTCTGTAGCAGGAACCGGAATATCGCCTCGCGTAGCATTCGTCAATGTATACCCATTTTTCAGTCCTGAACTTCCAAAAGTAGTACTAGTGCCTTGTTTACTATAGAAGTGGATGGGGATACCACCAGAAACTGTTGTCTTTTCTATATCATGTAGATAGCCACTGGCATAGCGGACGGGACTGATTTTCGACACACCTGGCTGTGAGTGCAGACGGTAGTAGCCTGGAGTGTAACTGACAATGTTAGCATCATTATAGACTATTGATTGCAAAGTCATCAGTTGTGCTGCCGTAGCTGTACCGTTCTTGAGAGCAGTAACGAGTGCTTTCACATCTACCGGATCATCTACACCTTCTATTTCAAAACTTTCATCATTTGCCACTTCACTCTTAAGTCCTCCCACATAGTTGATACGGTCAATATAAGGCTGAATCAAATCAGGATTCAGGTTAAAAGTCCACTCTGAATAGCCAGTGCTAATCTTTGCATAGTTGTCGGATGGGTCTTTCCTGACGTAATATTGTGTTCCTATGTAATTAACAACAGGGTGAATACGGAAATAACCTGCAGTATTCGATGCTAACAGTTCGAACACTTCGTTGCCTTCAGGTATTCCATCCGAACCGGGCAGTGCTAACTTCAAGTTTGTACCCTCAGATATTGTCGGCATCGTCATCACATTGGAGACACCTCCGCTATTCTTAATCATATAGCGGTTATACATCTTAAACCCATAGACATCACCCACAGGAGACCACAGGTAATCGTTAGTGTAGCGGGTATCACGTCCTGCCTTAGCCTGCAATCCCCAGGCATTGGTATATTGTGCCAAGTATGGTGTTCCATCATCATGCTTAGTCTCGAAGGTGTACCAAAGATTTTGGTTAGGATCTGTTACGAAACCTTCACCGGCATTGGTTTCCAAGCCCGTCTGGAATGCATAGCCAATGTTTATCTGTACCAATCCACCGATGAGACTAGCATCCGACATCAGCTTGGTTACTTCCATACCTTTGTATGATGCATTTAATTCGGTATTATCCTGCCAACAATTAGACCAGTCATCAGAATTGCAATCAACATCATCCAATACAGTCCCATCCTTCACTTGCACTCTCTTATAAGTATATGTGCTCGTTCCAATCTTGAAATAATAATATCCGTCTGTACATCCATCGAGGGCAGACTTCTTAGTGGTATACACTGAAGCGTCATCTGCTGTATCCTGGTATGTCCCAACATCACCGCCGGATTGAATATTATCTACATAGAAGAAGTAAACCGTGTTTGGCCTTTCAAATTCAGTTGGCACCTTCAAAACATCACCGATACTGACTTCACCAGCGTCAACACTATAGGACTTTCCTAAAATAGTTGACCCCAATTGGTAAGTATCACTCAAATCACGTTGGGTAGTACCACTAATAACTAATTTCCCACTGCCCTTGGTATATCGTGGATCAAGTGGGTCATTATTATCCGAATAAGGAATCTCCACTGTTTTACCGATTTTCGCTAAGACCAGATGATAAATCAACTTATGCGTAGAAAGTCCGAAGATGATGAAATACTTGGGAGCACTGGTCGTGATTTTTGCCACGCCTAATGTCGAACCATTATCGTCTGTCATTGTAAGAGCAGATCCCTTATGACCAGTCACTTCCAGCACGCCATAGTCATAACCATCACGCTTCAGCAGCATAAATTCTGTTGGAGTATCTGTCAATGTACATGCAGCATCATTTTCAGCAGAAGCAGCATGAATGAATTTTGCTTGTTTGTTGTTATAGATTTTCAGAGCATAAGGGTCATTCCCTTGGAACTTCCAAACGTATCCATTAGCTATGTCTGCCTGCAAATTCTGTCCAGCCTTACCTTTGATGTAATCACCAGTAACGTCTGTCTCTGTGTCGTCATTGCTCCTCATCATATTGTCATCTTCCCAAATGATGTTATAGGGCAATCCGTTATTGATATTGAGCGCAGCATCTTTTGAATCATCATGTCTAGCCACCTTACCTTCGACAAGAGTCTTCATATTTGGCACCTCATACAATGTCTTATCCATGTCGTATGCTTCATAGCGCACATACACTTCATCATTGTAGAGACCATATAAGGTAATCAACTGAGTTTCGTCGTTTACCGTATAGGTTTCAGAGCTCTCAATTGCTGCTCCATAATATTTATAGTCTTCGCCGATGTTGAGCAATGGTGTTTGTATATCCAATGGTAGATATGGAACAAAGTTATGTTCTGAAGCACCATCTTTATCCTGCTCGGCACTGGCAGCAAGCTTATTGCCAGAAGCATCATTCGTAATGACCTTATAGACGTAATTATGCTCTACATCATCATTCACCACAAGTTGTGCGCCTGGACTTAACGCATTGGTTTTTACCGTGAAATAATAGGTGTCACTTGCAGACCATTCACTCGCATCACTCTCATATTCCGTTTTAACTCCAGAAATCACAACGACTTTCTTATATGTGTATGTTTCAGGAGTCTCATTAGTTCCATCACCATTACCATATCTATAATAATACTCTCCGTCGGCAGTTAGTGCTGCCTTGGCTGTAGTATAAGCCGACGCGTTTGTTGCTGTTAACTTCTGGCGATTTTCCGTACAGGTCGTTGCAGCCACACTTGTTGTCATGCCTGCACCATTGAGGAAATAATAGTCGTATTGGGGATATTCTTTCGCTACAGCCAATGCATAACCGCCACTTGGGTGAGACAGCAATGCGAAGCGGTCACAACCATTGACCTTAATACCCACTCCCATAGGACTGTTTTCCGCAAGTAAAGTAGGATCGTTGTTCTTCTCGCGGTTAAATATTTGTATAGCGTATGGATCTAGGGTACCATAATATACCGATTCAGGATTCACAGGCGATGCCAAGAACTTCCATTGCCACTTTCTTGCATCACTTTCCCAATTTATTGTTTCAGGTTTAGAGCCCGTAAAGAGCGACACGCCAGTACCTTTCTCATCTACTGCAGGAGTCGACGGATCATCAGTCGTCACAATAGTTCCACTTGCCTGTACATTCTTATCCGCCAACTTGATGGTAAGCCATTTGCCTTGCAGGATTTCATCGATATCGGAACTTGCATCGTAACTATAGCGTACATAGACCTGATTTATCATGTCGTTAAGACCTACTTCAGCAAATGTTCCAGTAATTTCTCTGCTTGAGACATCCTTATGGGCAGCTACCTCAGTAGAGAAGGAATTATTGGTGTTTGTTACAACGACCTTTTTATACGAATAATATGCTGTTATCTTGTAATAATAGGTTCCAACAGATGAAAGAGCATCGATTGCAGTCTTATAGGCAGACATGTCTGCTACTGTTTCACCTGAATGACTCGACCACTCTGAACTATTACTATCTTCTGATGTTATTCCATCTTCGTCAATAGTCACCTTTCTGTATAGAGTCGTTGGACCTATCTGGAAGTAGTTGAAACCTATATTTGCAAGTGCCTTTGCGTCACTTTCAAAATCTGCATCATCTGTTGATGACTGCTGATATGCCACAGCATTAGTCCACTCTTCTTCCGTACAATCAACAGTGGTATAAGTCGCATCTGTTGAGCCGGAATGGGCCTTTGTTACAGATACTTTCTTGTAGGTATATGGTTCACTTTCACCAACTTTGAAATAATAGTCATCCTCTACCGTCAGTGCTTTGGCGGCAGTTTCCATAGCAGCAGTGCCTGCTGCTTCCTTCTTGAAATAACCAGAAGTGGCTGCTGCGGTGTATGATTCGTAACTGCTGGCAGCAGTGGTACATGCTGCATAGCCAAAGTAATATTTGAAGTCTGTAGCCAGCGGGCTTCTAAAGTGCTCTGTAATGGATGGCGTGTATTCACCACAAGTCTTGTAGCGCAGGGCCTCACGGCCTTCGTTATCAATAATGTGATATTCAAATACCTGTGGACGTACCAGGAAAGTGGTCTGCGGTCCCATCGACCTCCAATTATCGACACTGGCTTTTGCATGATCCGCGGGATCTTCCAACGTGGTTAAGTAAGGAGAATTGGCGTCAACATTTATGCGCTGTGTATGGTCAAAGCGAGGCATCAACTGCATATTACCATTGGCATCCAGCACCGCCATAAACGTCTGATTACTCATCTGAATATTCGTGTGGTCATAGCCCTCGCTACCTTTGCTAGAACTTGGGGTATAACTGGTAAAAACGGCTTCTAATGTTACTTTATTATTTCCACCCGTATAGTCACCTACCATATGGCCATTGTCCAATGCTGTCGTAGTCATGTGGGTAGTCAGATATTTTTCATCACTTACATGTTGTAGTTGTAAATTATAGGGATCGAAACCTGTCTTGTCCTTATAATCCTTTTTAGTTTCGTATTTGGTCTTTGGTTCATTTGAGCCTCCTGAAGCTTTAGCCCATATAATGCCCATCTCCTCATCAATATTCAGGTTGGGCCCGACGTACCACAGGTTATTATCGTCTATAACTCCATTGCCATCGGTGTCAGCATAGATTGTGGTTGGCGCCAAAATCATGTCATACACCTCACCATTGTCCGATGGCACGGCAGAACCCTGGCGAATCGGTTTACTCAGGTAGTTGGGTTTAGCACCATCGGCATTATCTCTATAGAATCTGCCATTCGTCAGAATCAAGAATTTCGAGGGTGTTCCCCACTCCTCAAAGGTATTGTCCTCTTCATGCAGTTCGAGATGATACTGATAACTGTTCTCATACTCTTCCTTTACAGTATAGGTAACATACTGGTCATTGAAGGCGCCACCGCTCTTCACACCCGAAGCCGTTTCGGGAGGCAGGTCAGCCAATGAGGTGGATGTGTAATGCTGGCCATTTACCTTGATGGGGTCACGCTCAGCGCCATTTTGCATTCTTAGCGTATATTTGTGACATCCAGAAGCCTTTGTGGCGTTCGAGTAGAACTTGTATTCCTTCACCATCGGGCTATCATAGGCTCTCAACACATCAAGTGCAGCACTACTGTTATATCCCAATGGCTTACGCATAATTTCCCAACCATGACGGTCGAGCAGTACCAACACAGGAGGTATGTCAGCACTTTCTATGTCAAATGTACCATCACCCACATCAAAGGTCTGGAACCAGTGCTCCAGCTTTTCCACGAGTTTCGTGTTTGCTTTCTTCACATCATTGTATCCGTTCCAGCGTACTGCATTGACAATGGCGTCGTAACTGTGCCAGAACCATCCATCTACATAGTTCAAGCCTTGCCAGTCTTCTTCGCGACCTTCTTCTATCGTGTAATCTGAATCTGGCGTTGAAGCAGGGATGTTTGTGACAGTAACTTTCTTATAAGTATAGGTACTCGAACCAACCCTGAAGTAATAAATTCCCGTAGATGTGAGAGCATTAATCTTAGTTGTAAGATCACCATCATCTGTTGCAGTATACTGAAGAGACGTAAGTTTAGTCTTCAGAGTTTCCCTCAGTGCTGTTGGTACCACCCAAGTCGATTCGTCATTGCTAAATACATCCTTGTATTTGGCATCCTTCTTTACATCAATTTCCAGCAAGCATTGCTTAATCATGTTGTAGGTCTTCCAATACTGCTCGAATGAATTCACCGTGCGACGTTCGTTACTCACACCATCATTAATAGCATCAGTGGTCACTAGTTTGTAATGTCCCTCAGTACCCAATATCATGTATTCCGTCGGGTCGGTTGAGGCGATACCTGGCAGCGATCCGCAAGTGACTACGTGTTTGGTGGATGAATTGACATCTTGATTGAAATGAACAGCCTTTGTTTCCAAATAGGTCGGATGAGAAATGCTGTTATAGGATATCGTACTCTTAGAGTGTATCTTCACATGATAGGGATCATCGTTGTCACTCTCGAAGAACCATATCCAGCGTGGACGGGTGCTTGAGCCTCCATCCATCTGTTCCTTATTCATCGCAGTACCATAGATATTCAGGCTACCATCACCGTTACAATATGGATATACAGCCTGAATCTTATTCTTCGTCAACTTATCATTACCATCCTCCAGATAGTAACCACCATCAAAAGGCTGGAGGAACTTCAGCATATAAGGGCTTGAGCTACTAAACGACACGAGGTCGTTCTTCTCGTAGGTGACGTAGATGTTTGTGCCACGATATCCTCTGGTGACCTCTATTTTCTGATATGATGCACCGTAATTTATGTTGAATATGTAAGTACCAGTTTCTGCTTGCACCCTGATTGTATTAATCATGTCGGCTTCATCCGTTGCAGTCTGTTTATATGGTGCTGTTGCATTTCCCCATTCAGTGGCATCACTCGCTACAGGATCATTATAGGCTGCATAAAGATCTAAAATACTCGAAAGTTTAGTTCCTACATTTATCGGTGTGTATTCGTCCGGATCTTTTGAAGTGTCAATGTTAATCTGGTCGCGCGAGTAATAATTATAGGTGCCTACCAGAGGGCTCTGATACTCTGCCGGCAGCGCAAGTTCAAGGTTCTTGCTTTCTACGGTCAACAGTTCATGTTTTGCTTTATCTATCAGGTGATAGGTGAAATCAATATTCTGATTTAGAATGAACATCAGTTCTTCGTCGTCATGAACATACGTCGCGTTGCTGTATATCTTAACAGTATTTGCTCCCGAGCATCCGATATTGTAATAGGTAGTGCTGGCATCCACGGTATTAGTTGCAACCATCACTTCATAGACACCTGACGCAGTATTACTCTTAGCAATGAAGCGCTGGGCATTATCTCTGTTCGTATCGAAAGTAAGTGCAACGTCATTACCCAAAGTAGCTGCTAGTTTCACCCATGCACCCATTTGTCTTAATTCTGTAGTTGTTCCACCGTTATCATTATAAACAGTGACAGATTCCGACTGACCAGCAACTTTGTTTACTTCATCAGGAAGATATTCCCTTGCCCCTAGGTTGTCGATAAGCATGTTATAGGGGTCGCGACCTCGCAGTTTCCAAAGATAGGCCTTCGATTTCAGATCTTCTGTGTCCGGATTATCATTGGTTTTGATAACACCATTGTCATAGTAGAGATACAGTCCGTTCAACTTCACATTAAACTCCTGGTTTTCATTCAACTTAGCAGGTTTGCTGTCAAGTCTTGTCGTGGTGTACTTGACAAAAATGTCGGTGCTGCTGACAGAGTTACCTATTGGCAACTGTGTGATAGATGAAGACAAGCTTCCTCGTCCGGTTTCTCCGTAGGTAGTATAGAACGTCACCTCTTCGTCCAATATGAATGGGCTGACAATAACAGAAGGAATGCTGGCAACAGACAGAGGTGAGTAGATTACTTGGCTGGTGGTAGCTTTCGCAGCTATATGACCCGCCTTGTCCACGATGTTATAGGTAAAGTTGCGTATAGGCAGTTCCAGCCATTTGATGCGAGTGGAGTTTTCTGTGCTGTATGTAATGGTATTACCTGTGTAGGCAGTACCAGCCTGAGTAACAGTGACAACGGTAGCAGTACCAATAGTAGCATCATTGGTACCATTATACTCCTGTATGGTCAGCGTGAATGTTTTGTTAGCCCCACTTGTATTAGCAGCAACATTAACCGTAACAGTCGCCGTACCATCACTTCGTACCGCTCCCGTACCTGTACTTAATGTAGGGACGGTTGATGTTACCTGAGCAGCATCTGTTCCGCCTGCAGTCACCATGATATAATGTCCATTCACGTAAGTCAGACCACTGATGTTTAATTTAATGGTCTGTACGTTACCATTAGTCACACTAAAGGATTTATTTGTTCCGTAAGTAACGTCTTCGCTCTGATGATCTGCATTCCAATACCAGTGGCCAGTACCATTGAATTTTCGCAGCCGGAAACTTCCGTTTGTGTTATCATTAGGAATCTCCCAGCGGTAGTCATCGCCAGCCGTTGTGCTTACGTCAAGATTTGTGCTACCGCCTACGTAACGATTCGCTTCTGCTGTTTCCGTCGCATCACGATAGATCACCCTTAGTTCGTAGGGGTTTCCGACAAAGGCAAACTCTGTTGTTTTTTCGAAGGAACCCGATGCGCCATTATTCTTGAAGTTTGCAGAGCCGTCATACATGATCTTCTTTCCGTTCGCTTCTGTACTTCCTTCATCTGTCAGTTCATACCATGTAGCAGTCTTATAGGCATCAGCACCTGCATCGGCGCTAATCGTTTGGAACGGCATATCTACTGTGTATCCTACATATATGTCATAGACTCCTCCTGTGAGTTCAGAATATGAAGTAATCTGTTGGGTAAGAGCCGGGTCCTTATAGAATCTATTATTAAAACTACAATACTTTCGCTTCAGGTCTCCAGGAATATCCTCTACATCAATATCTTTTCCTAATGAATATTCGCTTAGATTAATGGAGGCTGTCACGAAGTTGCCAAATGGTGTCTTCACCTTGAAGTTGACAGTCTTAATCTCATACATATTCTTGTCTAAAACAGGAGCATCCTGCTTTGACAAAGAGGTAAATTTCCAGTTGTTATTGTTGTTAGTCTTTTCCCGGGCTAAGTAATATTGTTTATCAGTTGTATAATCCAAGTTTCCTGATTTGTCAGTTTTGACAGTTCTACTACCCATCAAGACAAGATTATTCTCATTTATATGGCCGTCTTTATCACAAGCATAGAGCAGTGCAAACGAATTCCATACAGTTGAAAGTCCTTTATAGAAACCATATTTAGTCGTAAAGGTTACTTCGGTTGCGGGGTCGCTATAGCTTGTCTGGGTATATTCTTTATTGTCATCACTCGAAATAAAGGCCGTAGCTGTGTTTTGAGCAAATAGACTACTACCTTTATACCATTTTTTTACAATAGAATTATTACCATATTTTTCAATGTAATACTTATCTGTGTTATATGCACTACTGATGGTAATATTATAGGGGTCGAGTCCATAATACTTGAACAGGAAGTGGAATTGATATGCCACTTCAGATCGTGTGTTATAAGGGTCATCCTTCCAGTATCCTTGTACGCTATTAGTACCTGGAATTTCCTGTTTGTTAGGGTCATGTGATATCTCCACGAATTCCTCGCTGGTCAGATATTCTGGATGATCTGCAATTTTTGCTGCTGGAATGACTGCAGGACGGTTGTTACGACCTCTGTTCAAAGCGAGGAAGCCGTAGTCACCTAACTTGATGTTGTATGTCCGAGAGCCATCGAGTTTGGCAATGGTATTGTCGGGATTATACTCGTAGGTGACATAGATATCGCTAGTAACAGTTATGGGATCTTGTTCCTGCAAACAGTTCATCTTGAAGTAGTAGGTGCCATCAGCAAGATCTGTTTTCTGAGAATTATAGTTAGCCAAGTCGGTTGCAGTCTTCTTATAGTCGGAACCTGCAGTACTCCATGCTTCAGATGTGGACGCTATTTCTTCTGTAACTGTTCCTCCACTTATTGTCACTTTTGTGTAAGGCGCAATAGGTGCAGAATAGAAGAAAGCCTTGGTATCATTGTTGTATTCATATACTTTCTCCGCAGTATTACTCTTCTTAGTGACAAAAGCTGCAGGATAATACGTGAAGTTCTTTGCCAGAGGGCTTTTAAGGTAAGCTGGCAGTTCCACGGTACTACCATTGACAACCACCTTGATGGCCTCTTGACGATAACCATCAACTTCCGCTCTTGTATTACCGACCCATCCTGTAGCATCGGGAACAGTTGCTGTATGCTTACACGGCAAAGTCAAAATATGGTAAGTTATTTGTACCGCCCACGCCTCATTGGCCATGCCACCAAGGAGCAGCAGGGTCAACATCAGGGCTATATGTCGGATCTGTATCTTCATTCTTACATCTTACTTCTTACATCGCATCACCATTGTTCGGTATATTTTGACGTGTTGACCACGAGGTCAGTTTCTGTAATATTGAATGTGTAGGTATAGCTGTAGCCTCGCTGCCAGGTGATGGTACCTTCCAGGTCTTTGCTTACCGTATTAGTCTTAGATTCGCCCCATACAGTCCAAACCGCTTCGACCTCGATTTCGCCAGTCCAATTCTGGGGAATGACAAGGTAAGAGCCTCCGAGTGCTAAAGTATTAACACTTTCATGGTTGTCATAGTCTGCGTTAAAGGTCCAGACAAAGTCTGTGGGATCTCCGCTAGGCGTCCAAGTACCAGTATTGTAACTTCCATTATTCTTAATGGATTTGAACGTAATGGTATTGATATGTATTGCCGGATGACCTGCTGCCAGCTGAAGTTTGATGAGGGTAAAGGGATGAATGAAGCTGAGAGAAACACCACTTGCTGCATTGGTCTTATTTTGACCTTCAGTTAAAGCATAGACAAACTCCGTAACACTACTTTGTCCGCTGGATGTTACAGGAAGGGCTGAGCATGAAAACGTAACCTGTGGGCCTGAAGAATATATAAGGTCAATAATACAACTTCCACTGGCAGGTGCATAGGCGAAGAAATCAAGGTCGCCAGTTGCGGGCCAATAGCGCGGACCACCATAAAATACCCATCTTGAGTCCTCGTTATTCCATGTCACAGATGTTTCGTTGATATTTGCCTCGGTATTGAGAGTCGCGGTTCCTGCATTGTAGGCAGTACATACAAAACCTTGACTTTGCAAATATGCATTGTCATACGTCGCGGCTCTAGTCCCTTCTGCCATTTTCCACACATCAGCCATGAAAGAGATTTCGGAGGGGTTGTTGGTGGGGGATGATGTGGTATTGGTATCATCGCTGGAGCAGGCGGTCAGCATACATACTGTTGCCGACAGCAGCAGTGCCACCAGCAGCATCGTCCAACCTATATTTCCCTTCGTTCGCTTCATTTTTATACCAAACAACATACATCACTTGCAAAAGTAACGTTTTTTGGCGAAACGGCCAAACTTTTCTGCATCTTTTTACTCAAAGAGTAAAGAATGTTATAATAAAGAGTAAAAAGATGGAGTTAAAAGGGGGCATCTTGCCATATCCACTATTGTGGACCCATCCCGCAGTTGGCAAAAACATCGGCTTTCAGCCTGAAAAACGTTTATGACTAACTGACTCCCCCTTCTATGTTATAAACTTAAAGAACAGGTTTTAGAAAGCATACATATTGCCTGTCTTATTATCTAAATAATAACGTTCGCATATTACGACAAGCCCTCTATCTGGCCGTCGACGATGGTGATGCGCTCGGCCTGCGGACTCTTGGGGAGTCCCGGCATGCGAAGCATGTCGCCCGCGATGACTACAATCATCTCACTGCCGCAATTCAGGATGACGTCACGAATGCGGATGGTGAAGCCCTCGGGTGAACCATAACGCGTAGAATCGGCCGAGAACGAGAACTGCGTCTTGGCAATGCACACGGGATAGTGCGCGATGGCACCGTCCTCGTCGGTAAAGCTGGCACGCAGGTCCTCCAGTTTCTTCTTCGCCGTCTTGCTGTACTCCACAGCGGCAGCGCCATAGATGCGCTTGCACACCTTCTCGATCTTGTCTTCCAGACAGTCGGCCTCTTTGTAGGTGAAGCGGATGGGCAGCGGCTGCTGGCGCTCGATGGTGTCGATGACGGTCTGTGCCAGTTCGGTGGCTCCCTCGCCGCCTTTCAGGAAGGCTTCGTTGACGGCAAAGCCCACGCCCAGATCCTCGCAGTTCTTGCGAACGATGTCTATCTCCTCCTCCAAATCGCTGTCGTGACGGTTCAGGGTGACCACGACGGGCTGTCCGAAGCCCTGCATATTGCGGATGTGGCGGTTCAGGTTCTTCAGACCCTCCGTCAGTCCCGCTGCATTGGGTTCCTTGATATGCTCGAGGGCCACACCGCCGTGCATCTTCAGGCCCTGTGTGGTGGCAACGATGACCACCAGTCGGGGTTGCAAACCGGTCTTGCGGCACTTGATGTCGAAGAACTTCTCGGCTCCCAAGTCGGCACCGAATCCAGCCTCCGTTACCACATAGTCGCTGAACGTCATGGCCATCTTCGTTGCAACCACGCTGGAGCAGCCGTGGGCGATGTTGGCAAACGGTCCGCCATGTATGTAGGCCGGCGTGTGCTCAGTGGTTTGCACCAGATTGGGATTCAGGGCGTCGCGCAGCAGCACGGTGATGGCACCTGCCACGCCGAGGTCCTTCACCTTGAAGTGCTTGCCGTCGGCGGTGATGCCCAGCACGATGTTCTCGATGCGGCGCTGCAGGTCTTCCTCGCTGGTGGCCAGACAGAGAATGGCCATCAGTTCCGATGCCGGCGTGATGTCGAAACCCGTCTCGGATACCACGCCGTCGCCACGCAGTCCTGTCACCACGTTACGCAGCGCACGGTCGTTCACGTCGAGCACGCGCTTCCAGAATATCTCACGCAGCGAAAAGCCCTCCTTGCGGTGCTGGTACAGGTAGTTGTCCAGCAGGGCGCTGATGGTGTTGTGCGCTGAGGTCACGGCATGGAAGTCGCCCGTGAAATGCAGGTTGATCTTCTCCATCGGCAACACCTGGGCATAGCCACCACCGGCGGCACCACCCTTCATACCGAAGCAGGGACCCAGCGAGGGCTCGCGCAGGGCCACAGCGGCCTTCTTGCCCAGGCGGTTCAAGCCCAGCGTCAGTCCGATGCTGACGGTGGTCTTGCCGATACCGGCTTTCGTGGGACTGATGGCCGTCACCAGGATGAGGCGGCTCTGCTTCACCTTCTTTTCGTCGATAAGTCCGATGGGCACCTTCGCCATGTAGCGTCCATAGGGTTCAATCTGTTCTGGGTCGATGCCCAACTCAGTGGCAATCTCGCTGATGGGTTTCAGCTCGCATTCGCGTGCAATCTGTATGTCTGTCTTCATAACGGTTTTTTTTTCGCAAGCTCTGCTTTTAAATACTAATCCAAGTACAAAAGTCGACATTATGCGGCTTCATAGAAGACTTGCCCAACACGGTCAATATGATCGCCTATGGGTGTGCCTACCTTAGCGCGATAATCAAGCAGATCAAAACTATATCATGCTGCAAAGATACAAAATTTTTAAGCCAAATCCAAATTTTTCAAGGAAAAAATGCGCAGCCTTGTCTGTAACCGGCCCTCGAGCATGCATTTGCAGACTCCCCGAGTCTACACGTGCAGACTCGAGGGTGCCGCACGTGCAACCTCCGGAGTCTGCAAAACCCATCCCTAGGCGGAGACATTCTCCGCTAGGGGCAGAGTGTGGCGATGCGAACTCAGGACGGAGACCTCACAGAGGGACAATAAGGGCGGGTTATTGCGCAATAAGGGCGGGTTATTGGAAAATAAGCGTGGGTTATTGGCGGACAGGGGGCGGTTTGCTGACATTGCTGACATGCTGACATTGATTTCTAAGAGTAATACAAAAAAAATAAAAAAGGGTATTTTGGCTATATACCCTTTTTTAATCAATCTATGGAAACTGATGTCAGCATGTCAGCAATGTCAGCGTTTAGAAGATTTCCGGATGGCGCATTTGGTCGATTTCAGACTGCAAATGTTAGTGCACTGGGGGACAGTCCGGTCTGTGATACACAGTTATAGGAGAAAAACCTCACAGCGTCCCACTGTGCCCCTGTGACCTTACATTGTAACACCCGGAGTTTGTTCGTCCCTTGACTTCAGCGGTTTTAACATTTCAGAGAGGTTGACTCTCTTGAAACCCCTATAAACAGGAAATTCTGCATGGTGACTTGGGTGACTCCGGAAATGCTATATAACGGTGATGACGATAGTGCTTTTGCCCTTGACTGCATGGAGAGTAATGGTTTTAGGCCAAGGACCGCTTAGAAACAACTCCTTGT
>CACWWZ010000027.1 GCA_902764705.1 uncultured Prevotellaceae bacterium
GGAAGTGACACTTTTCTAATAACCATCACTTTTGTAACAAACTGATATTTAGTACGTTAAAACGAAAAGTGACACTTTTGGCATTTTTGCACGAAAAAATGGTCTGTAGAAATACGTGACGGTGGCCTTACCCCGCAGCTCGACAAGAACGGAAAGCCTATCATTACCCCACCCAATGAAATCATAGATTGAAGACAATTGCGGGGCAAGAAGATTCCCTCAAGATTATAAAGTTGATCACAGAACCGTGATCCTTTCTATAAATTCGGGCGGGCGCTCCAAGATATAAGGGCGCCCGCCCTATTTCATTTGGTCATCCGCCCGAATCAGGCAAGATGCCGTCTCTCTCCCTGTAATAAGGCTTCTCTCTTCTTGTAACAAGGCGTCTTTCCCCCTTTTGTGGGTCTTGACACCTTCGATGCAAGCATGGCTCTGCCCCCTCGCTTAACGTTACCCTTCCCGATAGAAATCCAGGGCTTCCTTGATGTCGTCTTCCGAAGCTGTCTGGTTGATGCGAATGTCGCCAATGTCGCCCAAGAGGGTGAAATTGATGTCGTGCCCTGTGTTCTTCTTGTCGTGATGCATGAGGGCTATCAGGTGGGGATAGTCGTCACAGGTGATAGCCATGCGCCCGTAATGTTCTTTGATGAACGACACGGTCTGGCGCATCTTGTCCTGCGGGAATCCCATCTTTACACAGCAGAGATATAGCTCGACAATCAGTCCGTAAGCGACCGCATAGCCGTGAAGAATGGGTTTGCGCTCCAGAGCCATCGATTCGAAGGCGTGGCCTGCGGTATGTCCGAGGTTGAGGGCCTTGCGGATGCCTTGTTCTGTGGGGTCCTCGGTCACGATGTGCTGTTTGACGGCAACGCTTTCAGCGACCATCTGGTTGAGAGGTGAGAGGTCAGAGGTGAGAGGTGAGAAGTTCAGCAGTTCCGACCACATCTTGTCGTTGGAGATGAGTCCGTGTTTCAGCATCTCGGCATAGCCGCTGAGCAGGTTTTCGTGGTCCATGGTGCGCAGGAATGTCGTATCCAGAATCACAGAACTGGCATTGTTGAACACACCAATCTCGTTTTTCAGACCTCCGAAGTTAATGCCCGTTTTTCCTCCCACAGAGGCGTCGACCATGGAGAGCAGTGTCGTGGGGATGTTGATGTATTGAATGCCGCGTTTGAAGGTTGATGCAGCAAAACCGCCCAGGTCGGTCACCATACCTCCTCCCAGATTAATCATCAGCGAGTGGCGTGTGGCTCCCAGACGTTGCAGTTCCGACCATACGTGGGTTACGGACTCGAGGGTCTTGTTGGTGTCTGTGTCTTTGATAACGATACGCTGAGATGCTTTCATGCACTCATAACCGGCCACGACAGGCAGGCAGAGCCGCTCCGTCGTCTCGTCGCAGAGCACGAACAGCAGATCGTATTTGCATGCAGCAACCGCTTCGGAAAGCGATTGCTGCAAATCTTTGGAAAGAATGACTTTCTGTGGTTTCATTCGCCAATGTACTTTGCAATAGTCTGAAGGCACTTCTCGGCATTGACAGGCTTCGATATGAAATCGTTACATCCTGCTTCGAAAGCAGCATGACGGTCACTGTCGAAGGCATTTGCTGTCACCGCGATAATGGGCAGATCGGGATTCTTGCCCTTGATCTGGCGGGTGGCTTCAAGTCCGTCCATAACGGGCATCTTGATATCCATCAGAATGAGGTCGGGTTTTTCCGATTCTGTCAGCTCTACAGCCTCCTGTCCATTACGGGCACGGAAGTAATCGTAGTGCTTCTTCAGAATATAGTTCATCAATATGTAGTTGCTGTCGTTGTCTTCAGCTACAAGAATTTTTTTCATCTTTGAGATTTGAGATTTGAGGTTTTCATTACTTTCTGTTCTTCCAGAGCTGTGTCATGTCCTCGAGTGTCTTGCCCTTGGTCTCAGGAACGAGTTTCCAGACGAAGATGGCTGCGATGACGCAGATGATGCCATAGAGGCCGTAGGTAAACCAGTGACCGAAGTCATCACCCTCCGTCAGGTGCATGTTGAACATGGGCACGAAGGTCGACGAAACGATAAAGTTCGAGATCCACTGTGCTGCCACAGCGATAGCCACAGCTGCACCACGGATGGTGTTGGGGAAGATCTCGGCGATGAGCACCCAACAGATGGGACCCCATGAGAACATAAAGCATGCAGAATAGAGGAGCAGTGAGGCAGCGGTGACCAGTGCCAGACTGTCGTTACCGAAGGTGACGGCCACACCGAAGGCCCCCAGGGCCATACCTAAAGAACCCCAGATGAGCAGCGGCTTACGACCCCACTTCTCGACGGTGAAGATGGCCACCAGCGTGAACGAGATGTTGATGATACCCATGAAGACGGTCAGCATCATCGGGTCGTCCATACCCATATCGCCGAAGATACGCGGAGCGTAGTAAAGCACGGCGTTGATACCTACAGCCTGCTGGAACACGCTGAGCATGATGCCGATGAAGATACACATGGCACCATAGGTAAGCAGCTTCTCGGTCTTCACCACCATGGTGTCCTTGATGTCCTGCAGAATCTGGGCAGCCTTGCTCGAGCCGTTGATCTTCGACAAGATGCCGAGGGCTTTTTGGTCCTGACCAACAGAAACAAGGTATCGCGGGGTCTCAGGTACGAAGCAGATCAACAAGGCAAAGAGTCCTGCAGGTACGGCCTCAGATCCGAACATATAGCGCCAACCTGTGGTGACAGTCCATTGTGCGGCGGGGTTGATGGCCGCAATGCCCTTGCCCATCTCCTCGACCAGCGGCTGGATGTGGTCGCCCAGGATGAAGAAGTTGACGAAGTAAACCACCAGCTGACCGAAGATGATGGCAAACTGGTTCCACGAGACGAGCATGCCTCGGATGTTAGAGGGAGCCACCTCGCCGATGTACATCGGGCAGATGGCTGAGGCCAGACCTACACCGATACCACCGATGACACGGTAGATGTTGAACATGATGAGCAGCGAGTAGGTGGGTTCACCGTAGTTGAAGAACAGGAACTCAGGATCCATCGATCCGAGGGCTGAGATGAAGAAGAGCAGACCGGCAATGATGAGCGACTTCTTACGGCCGAGGTTCGTGGCGAGGAAACCTGAAAGGGCCGAACCGATGATACAGCCTATCAATGCGCTAGCCGACGTAAAACCGTGCCAGCCGTCGGTGTATGCGAAGTCTTTGGCTTCCATGAAAAACGCCTGGAGACCCTTCTCGGCTCCAGAAATCACTGCGGTGTCATAACCGAAGAGCAAGCCACCGAGTACGGCGACCATCACGATGCTCACAAGGTAGGCTTTATTGCCTGTTTCTGATTGAGTCATATCTTATGATTTTAGTTAGTTTTCGTTAACAGATTACAAAAGTAACGCTTTTCTTTGAAATTATCTTGCGAATACCACACTTTTTAACTAATTTTGCACAGAAAATGGCTTTTGAGCAAGTAATAGGACAGCAAGAGGTGCGTCAGCGCCTTCAGCAGATGGTCAGCGAGGACCGTCTGCCCCATGCCCTTATGCTCTGTGGTCCGGTAGGTTGTGGCAAGATGGCACTGGCCCTTGGTTTCGCCGTCCAGTTGCTGAGCCGTACGGCCAATGACGAGGCGATGTTACGCAAATTGGAACATCCTGATTTACATTTCACCTATCCTACCATCAAGCTACCTTCCATGAATGCTGACCACAAGCCCATCAGCGACGACTTTGCCCGCGAATGGCATGAGCTCATCATGGCAGGGCCTTTCTTTACGATGAACGAGTGGCTGGAGATGATGGGTGGCGAGAACCAGCAGGCCATCATTACGGCAGGCGAGAGCGACGAGCTGATTCGCAAACTGTCGCTGAAGTCCAGCCAGGGTGGCTATAAGGTCAGTCTGATATGGTTGCCCGAGCGCATGAATATCGAGTGTGCCAACAAAATCCTGAAACTGCTGGAGGAACCCCCTTCGCAGACGGTATTCATCTTGGTGTGCGAGGAACCTGACAATCTGTTGGAAACCATCCGGAGTCGCGTACAGCGTATTGATGTCAAGAAGATTGCCGACGAGGATGTCCGCCAGGCGCTGATGGAGAAACGCGGTCTGACGGAGGATGTCGCCCAGCGCATCAGCCGTATGGCCAATGGCAGCTGGCTGAAAGCATTGGAAATGCTGAGCACCGATTCCGAGAACGAGTTGTTTTTGGACATGTTCCAGACGCTGATGCGATTGTCTTACCAGCGAAAGGTCAAGGACCTGAAGACGTGGTCGGAACGTATGGCCGCCATGGGCCGTGAGAAGCAGAAACGCTTCCTGACTTATTTTCTGCGCTTGATTCGCGAGAACTTCATGTATAACTTCCACCAAGAGGAACTCTGCTACATGACTCAGCGCGAGGAAGATTTCGCTCGCAATTTTGCCCGTTTCATCAACGAGGCCAACATCCTGCCCATCATGGATCTCATCAACAAATCGATACGCGACATCGGGCAGAATGCCAATGCCAAGATTGTGTTCTTCGACATGGCTCTGCAGATGATTGTGCTGCTGATACAGAAGTAGATAATAGATAAAAGATAAGAGATAATAGATAAGAGATAATAGATAATAGATATGGATAAACCTAAGGAATACGAAATAATGACTGGTTGCGACCGAGGCCTCTGTAAGCATGCTGTGGGCCGTCAGGATCGTCAGCTGAACACCTACGACTGGCTGGCCGATGTGCCTGGCAATGCAGAAACTACCGACCTGGTGGAGGTACAGTTCAAACATACCCGCAAGGGATATTATCACAACGTGAACAACCTGCCCCTGAAAAAGGGAGATATTGTCGCTGTGGAAGCCAATCCCGGACACGACATCGGCGTGGTGACGCTGACGGGCCGTCTGGTGCATATGCAGATTAAGAAAGCCAATCTGAAGAGTGCTGACGACATTCGTCGCATTTATCGTCTGGCTCGTCCCATGGATATTGATAAATACAAGGAAGCCAAGCAGCGCGAGCATTCGACGATGATTGAGAGCCGTCAGATTGCCAAGGGACTGGGCCTGAAGATGAAGATTGGCGACGTGGAGTATCAGGGCGACGGTCAGAAAGCCATTTTCTATTATATCGCCGACGAGCGTGTCGACTTCCGTCAGCTCATTAAGGACCTGGCAGCGGCATTCCATATCCGTGTCGAGATGAAACAGATTGGTGCCCGTCAGGAAGCAGGACTTATTGGCGGTACAGGACCTTGCGGACGCGAGTTGTGCTGTGCTACGTGGATGAAGAACTTCGTTTCCGTTGGCACGTCGTCAGCGCGATTCCAGGATATTTCCCTGAATCCCCAGAAGTTGGCAGGTATGTGTGCCAAGCTGAAGTGCTGTCTGAATTACGAGGTCGACAACTATGTGGAGGCTAGCCGTAAGTTGCCGTCGAAGGAAACTGTGCTGCAGACGCAGGATGCTGACTACTATTATTTCAAGGCCGACATCCTGGCAGGGCTTATTTCCTATTCGACCGACAAGAACATTGCCGCCAATGTGGAGACCATCACCAGTGATCGTGCCAAGCAGATTATCGAAATGAACCGCAAGGGCGAGAAACCTCTCTCGTTGCTGGAAGACAGTGACAAGAAGGCTCCTCAGGGTCCCATCGACCTAGCTACTCAGGAGAATATTGCCCGTTTCGACCGTGCCAAGAAGAAGAAAAAGAAGAAGTCCAAGAAGCCTGTTCCACCCAAAGATGGCAAACAGTAAGCGTACCTTATTATATATAACAGCCTTGGCATTGCTCTGTGTGCTTGTGACGGCCTGTAACCAGAAGACCGCCTACTACCACTACGAGCATACCCCCATGACGGGCTGGGACAAGAACGATACGCTAACCTTTGTCATGGGTCCCGTGTCAGCGTCAGGGCGCTACATGGAGGAAGTCGGGCTGCGCATCAGTGGCGAATATCCCTTCATGGGCCTGAATCTGATTATCGAACAGCGCAACAAGTCGAAGCAGCTGTTGCGTGTCGACACCCTTGCCTGTAGCCTGTTTAACGAACAAGGCCATGTGCAGGGTAGGGGAGTGAGTCAGTTCCAGTATACGTTTCCGCTTTCCGCAATGGATCTCGAGGAGGACGAGCTGCTATACGTGAAAATCCGTCACGACATGAAACGTGACATTCTTCCCGGCATATCTGATGTTGGATTGCGTGTCGTCCGTAGCCGCTGACTAAGAACGCAACAGGTTACGGCTGGCATCGAGTCGCAGGAAGATGAACAGCAGGAACGTGAATCCCCAGAGCGACGATCCTCCATAGCTGAAGAACGGCAAGGGGATGCCAATCACAGGAGTCAGTCCCAGCACCATGCCCACATTGATGAAGACATGGAACAGGAAAATGGATAATACGCAATAGCCATAGATTCTGCTGAAGCGTAGCGGTTGTCGTTCCGATAGGTATATAAGCCTTAGTATCAATGCCATGAACAACAGCAGCACAGCGGCCGACCCCAGGAATCCCTCTTCCTCGCCAACGGTACAGAATATGAAGTCCGTATCCTGCTCAGGCACGAACTTTAACTTTGTCTGCGTACCGTTCAGAAAACCTTTTCCTTCGAGACCTCCCGATCCGATGGCTATCTCCGACTGGTGCACGTTATAGCCTGCACCACGCAGGTCTTCGTCCAGTCCCAGTAGCACGTTGATGCGCGAGCGCTGGTGGGGTTCCATCACGTTCTGCATGATGAAGTCTGCTCCATAGAAGAAACCCACCGACCCTAAGGCAAACAGGGCGATGAAGAAATACGAGCGGATGCGTGTTCCCAGTCCCTCCCAGATGCAATAGCCTATCAGCACGGCCGTCATTGCCAGTTGTATATAGACAATGTCGAAATGCAGTCGCAACAGCAGCAGCGACGCCAGCGTAATGCCTATGCAGTACAGTGCCAATCGCAAGGCGGTGCGCTGGTTGCAGTAGACCCATATCATGCCTATGGAGAAGCACTGTATAAGCAGCATGACGACGAATTTACCCAGACTTGTCACCTCCGCCGCACCGATATGAACGTCCGCAAAACGGATGCCTACCACAAAATACACCACCATCGCCACGCCAGTGAACAGGATGGAGCCAGGCATTCCTTCGCGATAGAACATCAGGAAGAAGGCCAGATAGACCAGTGCCGATCCTGTCTCTCTTTGCAGCACGATGCACACCATGGGCATCAGGATGATGGCCAGCGTGACGGCAAAGTGTTTCATCTGGTTGATGTTATACCCATAGGCCGACATGAATTTGGCCAGTGCCAGCGCTGTAGCGAATTTTGCAAATTCCGCCGGTTGCAGTCGCAATGGTCCCAGCACGAGCCACGATCGCGAGCCTTTGATGCTGTGTGGGTTGAAGATGGTGGCAAAGAGCAATAGCAGCAGCAGGGCGTAGATAATGTATGCGAAGGTGTCGTAGAATCGGTCGTCGAGCATGACGATGACGAATCCCAGCAGAATACTGGTTCCTATCCACACAATCTGCATGCCCGAGCGTGTCGACAGGCTGAAGATGTCCGTCTCGCCATACGAGTAGCTGGCTCCGCAGACGCTGATCCATCCAAAGGTGAGCAGGGCGATATAAATGGCTATCGTCCACCAGTCAATGCTCCTCAGAACGCTTGGTTGTTTCTTGTTACCGCTCATTTCTCCCTCTTAATTCTCACCTACTCGTATTTCCATACGAAATATGCTTATGCTGGAATTCGTCAGCCTTCTTCTGCGAGGCTTCCGACAGCTTTCCGTTAATATACTTCTCCATAATCAGTCCGCCCAGGGGCACACCGTATGTCGCACCCCAGCCACCGTTCTCCACATAGACGGCAACGGCAATCTTGGGATTGTCCATCGGTGCGAAACCCATGAACACCGAGTGGTCGTGGCCGCGGTTCTGGGCTGTACCCGTCTTGCCGCACGCCATGAAGTCGTAATGGGCCAGCGCCTTGCACGTACCGCCCGTTGCCGACGCCCTCATGCCCTTTACCACATAGTCGTAGGCCTCGCGCTTCGCCATTGTGTGGCGGCGGTTGGTGTAGGCAGTGTCCAGCTTCTCGCCCTGCACCTGTTTCACGACATGGGGTGTGATGAACCATCCGCGGTTGGCAATCGTCGCACCCAGGTTGGCAATCTGCAGCGGTGTGGCGTTCACCTCGCCCTGTCCGATGGCAATCGATATGATGGTCAGTCCGTTCCACGAACCCTTGTAGGCCTTGTCGTAGAATTTCGAGTTGGGAATGAGTCCTCGCTTCTCGCCAGGCAGGTCAACGCCCAGCTTATATCCGAAGCCCATCGACACCATGTAGTCGCGCCATTTGTCCATCGCCTTCTGCACGGAACCGTATTTCGACACGTGCTGGTTGATCATGTAGTACAGTCCCCAGCAGAAATATCCGTTACACGACGTCGACAGCGCCGGCACCAGCGACAATGGCGAGGCGTGTCCGTGACAGCCTACGTGCAGGCCCTTGTAGTTGAATCCGTGTCCGCACGGATAAGCGGTATGTGTGGGGTGCAGGATGCCTTCCGACATGAATGTCAGACCCTGCGTGGTCTTAAACGTCGAGCCGGGCGGATACTGTCCCATGATACTTCTGTTCAGCAACGGCTTCCACACGTTCTGACTCAGCTGGTGGTGACTCTTCGAACGCTGGCGGCCTACCATCATGCGGGGGTCGTACGATGGTGACGACACCATGCAGAGCACTTCGCCCGTCGACGGCTCGATGGCCACAATGGAACCAATCTTGCCTTCCATCAGCTTCTCGCCCAGGGCTTGCAGCTCGACGTCGATGCCCAGCTTCAGGTTCTTGCCTGCCACGGGACGGCGGTCGAACTTACCGTTCTGATAGCGGCCCTGCACGCGTCCGTGGGCGTCGCGCAACAGAATCTGTATGCCCTTCTCGCCTCGCAGTTGTTTCTCGTAGCTGCGCTCAATGCCCAGCTTGCCGATGTAGTCGCCTGGCTGGTAGTAGTCGTCGGCTTCAATATCGCCTTGCGACACTTCTGCAATATCGCCTAGCACGTGAGCAGCCAGCGGATACTGGTATTGGCGGATGGTACGCCGCTGGACGTAGAAACCAGGGAAACGGAACATTTTCTCCTGGAATACCGAGAAGTCCTTGTCCGACAGCTGACTGATGAAGATTTGCTGCGTGAATCGCGAATAGCCGGGGTTCTTGCCGCGGTCCTTGATATTCTCCATCCTGCGGTCGAACTCCTCGCGGCTGATGTTCAGCGCCTGGCAGAACTCCAGCGTGTCCAGGTGGTCCTTCGCCTCGTTCATCACCACCATGATGTCGTAGGCGGGCTGGTTGTACACCAGCAGCTTGCCGTTGCGGTCGGTGATGACGCCACGCGACGGGTATTCTATCTTCTTGAGGAATGCATTCGAGTCCGCACTCTTCTTGTAGTCGTCACTCGAAATCTGCAACTGAAACAGACGGGCAATGTATACCACCACGATGAGGATGGCGACACCTCCGATAACATAGTGCCTGTAATCCGAACCGTGTTCCTTCATCTACTGTCTGCTTTTGAAAATCTCGAAGGTGTATATCAGAATCAGTGTGATGACCGTGCTGCCTACCACGCAGAACAACCACTGCAGCCAGTTGAAGAAATTAAAGAATTCCAGCGAGTAGAACACGATGCAGTACAGCACTGTCAGTGTGATGGCATAGGTTGAATATTTCGATGGTCCCAGTGTTGCGATGCTGGGTTTCATGTTCTCTGCCGAGTCGCGTGGCACGAAGAGCTCCAGATAGTACGGCTGCAGAGCGCCGATGAGCGTCAGTGATGCTGCCGCCAGTCCTGGCGTGTTGCTGAAGATGTCGACGAGTAGTCCCATGAAGAAGCTCCACAGCAGGATGGCCCATTTCGGGTGGTTGCGCTCGAAGCCCAGCACGAAGTATACGTAGAACAGCGGTGTGGCATAGTGGAACAGGTGTATGCGTCCCAGCACAATAGCCTGTGCCAGCACGAAGATTACGAAAATCCCAGCCCGTTTCAGGATATCAGCTTTCATATAGCCCTCTTAATTCTTACCTCTTAATTCTTCATTCGCTTACGTTCAGTTTCAGCGAATCCCTTGCTGCCTGCATGATACGCATGCGCTCGGCAATCGATTTGTCGCTGATGACCACCACGTCGCGCAGATTGCCGAAGTCCGTCGACAGGCGAACCTGCAGGCGGTACGACAGTCCGTCGCGCGAGTTAAACACCTCCTTGATCTGTCCCACCAGCACCCCTGGGGGGAAGATGGTCGAATAGCCGTTGGTTTCCACCCATTCGCCCTTCTTGAATCGGGCGTGACGGGGAATGTCCTCCACGTAGGCTATTCCGGCATCACGGCCGTCCCAGCGCAGCACACCGAAGTATCCTCGGTTGCGGATGGCACAGCTGATGCGCGACGATTTCACGTTCAGGACGGGAATCACCACGCTGTAGTAGTCGCTCGTCAAGAATACCACGCCGACGACGCCCTGTCCGCAGGCTACACCCATGCCGACTTCCACGCTGTCCTTCGCGCCTTTGTCAATGGTAATCAGGTTGTTAGCCAGGTGCAGCTCGTTGGTCACTACCTTGGCGGGAATCAGTTTATACTGCGCCAGTTTCTCCAGTTCCTGCTTTTCCTGGTCGCTGGCTTCGGTAGCCGTAGCCTCGCCGTACAGACGGCGCAGCTGCGTCACCTGGCGCTCCAGATAGAAGTTACGAAGTGTCAAGTCCTCGTTGACTTTCGACAACGAGAAAAACGACTCCACCCATGCGGTCCCTTCGTATACCTTGCCTGCAGCCCAGTTGGCTGACGTAAACCAAACGCTGTTCTGGTAGTTGTTATACTGAAACAACAGAACGGCACTCAGCACTTCAAGCAATACGAAGAGGGCCCAGTGGAAGTGGTTCTTCAGAAACTCCAGCAGGTTCTTCACCTTCGTCTAACTTCGTTAACTTCTTTAACTTCGTTAACTTCTTTAACTTCGTTAACTTCTTTAACTTCGTTAACTCCTGATAAATTATCTCATCAGGAACGAGAAGCGATCCACGTTCTTCAGTGCAATACCGGCACCCTTGGCCACTGAGTGCAAGGGATCCTCGGCAATGTGGAACGGAATGTTGATCTTGCCTTCCAGACGACGGTCCAAGCCGCGCAGCAGAGCACCGCCGCCAGCCAGCCAAATACCGTTCTTCACGATGTCGGCATACAGCTCAGGGGGAGTGTTCTCCAGTGCCGACAGCACGGCATTCTCGATCTTCGCCACCGTTTTGTCCAGACAGTGGGCAATCTCCTGATAGCATACGGGAACCTCCATAGGCAGTGCGGTGATACGGTTCGGGCCGTGCACGATGTAGTCCTCGGGGGCCTCGTCGCCCAGGTCGGTCAGTGCCGAACCTACGGCAATCTTGATGCGCTCGGCCATACGCTCCGACACCTTCACGTTGTGCTGGCGCGACATGTATTCCTGAATGTCGGCAGTCAGGTCGTCACCAGCCGTGCGGATTGAGTTGTTCGAAACGATACCGCCCAGCGAGATGACGGCAATCTCCGTCGAACCGCCGCCAATGTCGACAATCATGTTGCCCTCGGGGGCCTCCACGTCGATGCCGATACCGATGGCTGCGGCCATAGGCTCGAAAATCAGATACACGTCTCGGCCGTCGGCATGCTCGGCAGAGTCGCGTACGGCACGCAGCTCTACTTCCGTCGAACCCGACGGTACGCCGATGACCATGCGCAGCGACGGCGAGAACAGACGGTGACCGGTGTGCACCATCTTGATCAGTCCGCGCATCATCTGCTCGCAGGCCGAGAAGTCGGCTATTACGCCGTCTCTCAGCGGACGAACGGTACGTATGTTGTCATGAGTCTTCTCATACATCATCTTGGCTTTCTCGCCCACAGCAATCATCTTGTCGGTGTGGCGGTCCAGCGCTACCACTGACGGCTCGTCGACCACAATCTTATCATCACTGATAATGATGGTGTTAGCCGTTCCCAGGTCCATGGCTATCTCCTGAATAAAACTAAAAAATCCCATTCTTTTCTTCTTTTTAACTTCTCTAACTTCTTATTTCTCAAACCAGTTGTGAATGGCAGTGTCATAATGGCTGCTGACACCAAAGGCACGTGTGGCGAACATGCGGCGCTGCTCCTTAGTGGTCTCGGCACCCTGCTTGTTCAGAATGTCCAGCAAAACGCTGTATTCAGCCTTCGAAGGCACGATGACTACATCGTTGAAGTTCTTTGCACCGGCACGGATCAGCGAAATGCCGCCAATGTCAATCTTCTCGATGATGTCCTCCTCGCTGGCACCGCTGGCAACGGTCTGCTCGAAAGGATACAGGTCGACCACCACGAGGTCGATTTCAGGAATCTCGTACTGGGCCATCTGCTGACGGTCACCCTCCAGATCACGTCTGCCCAGGATGCCTCCGAACACCTTCGGATGCAGGGTCTTCACTCGGCCACCCAGGATCGAGGGGTACGTCGTCACGTTTTCCACCTTCTCACACTCGTAGCCCAGCGACTCAATAAATGTCTGCGTACCGCCTGTCGACAGGAACTTCACGCCCTCGTCGTTCAGCTTCTTCAGCAATTCGTCCAGCCCATCCTTGTGAAACACGGAGATGAGCGCTGTCTTGATTTTCTTCTTGTCTGCCATAAATATATAATAACGCGTTATAAAATGTACAATTGGGCTGCAAAATTACAAAAATAAATCCACTCCTCCCAATATTTTCCGGAAAAAAATCCACCTATTATAAAAATAATAATATAAGTCAATTGAAAAATTCTTCATTCTTCATTCTTCATTCTTCATTTTATTTAGTACCTTTGCAGCCGAAATATCAATCAATCCATATTTCCAATGAGAAAAATTATTGCTTTTGTGGCTTTCGCAGCCCTCATGTCAACCACCGCCATTGCCGGTGGACTGATGACCAACACCAATTATCACATCGCCTTCGACCGCATGATGGCACGTGGCGCATCGTTCGACGTCGATGCCGTCTTCTCCAACCCCGCAGGACTCGCCTGGGGACACGAAGGCTGGCAGCTCTCGCTTAACTTCCAGAAACCCTGGCAGAACCGCGACATCACCTACAACAACGTTAAGTACGAAGGTGTGGCCTCTGTACCCATCGTGCCAGCACTCTTCGCCTCTTACAAGAAGGACCGCTGGGCCGTTTCCGGCATGATAGGCATCGTCGGTAGCGGCGGCTTCGTGCAGTACGACAACGGCGTACCCATGTTCAACGTCCTGCTGGGCTCCGTCGTCACCGGGCTGACACAGAACCTGAGCGAGAAAACCGCTGGCTTTGCACCCGTCGTCATCCCCGACCAGTTCGACTCCGAGATGAAGGGCAAGCAGTACATCTATGGCGGACAGATTAACTTCACCTATAAGCTGCTCGACTGCCTCTCGGCGGCTGCTGGCTTCCGTGCCAACTATTACGACGGCTACTATCGCGGCCACGTCAAGGCTATGAAGAGCACTCCCGAATATAGCTCAATGCCTGTTAACGAACTCGCCAGCCTCTCGCTCGACGTCGACCAGAAAGGGTGGGGCTTTACCCCCATCGTCAGCCTGAACTACCATCAGGGACCCCTCACGCTGACTGCCCGCTACGAGTTCCGCACCAAGATTGAGACCAAGAACGAGACGAACTCCTTGTCGGCTTCGCTCAACACAGACCAGTTGGTTGTCGCTCCGCTAGCACAGCTGGTTGCTGCGGGAAAGATGTCTGCAGAACAGGCTACCGCTACGGCCTCACAAATCAAGACTACGGTAGAGTCTGGGTTGGCTACCTACACCGCACCATATCAGGACGGTGCCCGCACGCGCTACGACATGCCGGCATTACTTTCAGTAGCAGCCGGTTACGAGTTCACTCCCAAACTGCGTGCTACCCTCGAATATCATTTCTTCGACGATAAGAATGCCAAGATGGCCAACGACCGTCAGGACGAGCTCACCCACGGCACCCACGAATTCCTCGCTGGCGTCGAGTACGACATCAACGACAAGTTCACAGTCAGCTGCGGTGGTCAGCGCACCGACTACGGACTCTCCGACGGCTACCAGCAGAACACCTCCTTCGCCTGCGACAGCTACAGCATCGGACTCGGTGGCGCTTGGAACATCAACGAGAAAATCCGCCTGAATGCCGGCTATTTCATCAGCATCTACAGCGACTACGACAAGCAGGCATCTTACGGCACTGAGACCTACTCGCGCACCAACAACGTCATCGGTCTCGGCATCGACTACAAGTTCTAACCCCCTCACCACACGAAGGTCCAGAACCTTCCCGTGGCAACAAATAAAGGAGGCCCGAGCGTTCATCGCCCGCGCCTCCTATTTCTTCGCGTAATGGGTACTACCCTCTTGTTGTGGGCAGCGGGGAACATTACTGTTTGATGTGTACGTCCTGCTGCGGGAACGGAATCTCGATGCCGTGCTGGTTGAGGGTGTCGTAAACGCAGTTGAGGACGTCGCTGACGACGTAGGACTTCTTGGGGGCGTCGGCCCAGACAAACATCTTGAGGTTGATGCCTGAGTCGGCCAGTTCGCCAACGACGGACTTAGCCTTCTTCGAGCGGTCCATCCAGCGGTGCTTCATCTGGTTGACAGCATTGTCGACAAGCTGCACGACCTCCTGGAGGTTCGAGCCATAGGCCACGCTATAGGGCACGACGGCCAGTACGTAGCCGTGATTGCGCGTCAGATTCTTGTAGTTGTTGGTGAACAGCTGTGAGTTCTGGAAGGTGATGATTTCTCCGTAGAGCGATTCGACGACGGTGGATGTGTAGCTGATGCTCACCACCTTGCCCATGGTGTCGTGGACCTCAATCCAGTCGCCGACCTTGATGCGGCCAGTCATGAGCGAGGCACCGTAGAAGATGTTCTCGATGATGTTCTTCGAGGCGAAACCGATACCGGTGGACAGTCCGCCGGTGATGGCCAACAGCCACGACACACTGATGTGGAATATGGCGAGGGACATTAAAGCCCATGAACCCCAGATAATAATCTGGATGATGTTTTTCGACATGACAGTACGGCTCTCGGCAGAGTCGGGGTCCTTGGTGACAAAGTGCAGTTTGAGCAGTCTGAGCAACGTCTTGCTGAGCCACGAGAATAAGAACCACAGGCAGACGACCATGGTGAGCTTGATAATGCTGAGCTGGAAGTTGTCTTGGTCAACAAAATGGTATTTGAAAGCCTTCCAGCAGAGGTCGGAGAGGTTGAACACGTTGGCGGCCCACCAGATACTGAGCATGACGGAGAGCACGCTGAGCGAGGGAAGCACGACCTGATAGACAAGGTCGTAGAGCCACGTCTTGGTGATGGGGGATTCGGCAAGGCGACGACGCAGACCATAGAACTTCAGGTATTGCGACAGGCAGGTGATGGTGAGGATGCAGGTGAGCTGCATGATCCACCAGATAAGCACCTGTACGGCGAGCAGGGTATATCCTATCCATGAGCATACCACCGAGGCGATGAACACCACGAGGGATATGTAGGAAAAGAAAATGTCGGAGCGGGGAATGTTGTGGTTATGCCGACGGATGACGCTCCACTGCCACAGGGCGCAGAGGAGTAGGATGGGCGGGAAGAGCAGGTTCACCAGCTCGTTGGGGATGAGGATGATGCGGAAGGCGATAACGATGAATCCGACGGTGATGAGTGGGGTGTAGATGCGGAAAGCGCTCTTGATCTGGTCGCCCTTGACGCGTAGCAGCAGCGAGAAGAGGATGACGCCCAAGAGCCAGGCATAGGTTACCAGCAGGTTGGCGGCCATGATGAAGAAATTCTGCTCGACGGTGGCCAATGTGATGCCGAGGATGAGGGCGAATGTGACCGTTGTGGTGGCCAGCGTGATGCAGGTGCGCTTCTTCATGAATTCCTCGGTGCGCAGGCGCTTGGGTACAACGTAGCGGACAATGACGAAGTTAAGCAGTGTGGCGAGGACGGCATAAAGGATGACACCCATGAGCAATCCGAAGATGTAGC
This sequence comes from uncultured Prevotellaceae bacterium, assembly GCA_902764705.1. Lineage (GTDB taxonomy): Bacteria > Bacteroidota > Bacteroidia > Bacteroidales > Bacteroidaceae > Prevotella. The sequence continues at coordinate 16,047 of CACWWZ010000027.1, forward strand.
GCGAGTCCCATTGGGAATTGTCCGTGGGCTGGTATTTCTTCTGGACGGTGCGCGTCATGTAATTCCAGTAGCGACTGAAGTTCTGAAGGATGGAGAAGTAGGAGTCGCCGCCATTCTTGAAGATGCCCGTCTGGATGTCGCTATAGCGCTTTTGGGCATAGTCGTTCATGCGCGACAGGCGCTGCTCCGTGTGGTCGTACATCTCGATGAAGTCCTTCATCGTGTCGCGGTTCTTCTCGAGTGAGGAACGGATTTTCTTGGCGAGGGCAAGACAAACGAAGCGGTCCTGTTGACCCTGTGCATTGAGCACGCGACGGGGCATGGTCTCCAGCGTGTTGATGAGCGAGTCGTAGCGGGCTATTTCGCTATCCGTCCGGCTCATGAACTGCTTGAACGGTATGCGCTGGCGCATGAACTCCTGATACTGCTGGGTAGCCTCATGGCAGGCGTAGGTGAGGTCGAACACGTACTCCTGCTTCTGCGAATAGAGCATGAGCGAGTTCTGGTCGGAACGCTTCATAGTGGCTATGAGCTGGTTGCGCACCTGTTCGGTGCGTTTGCGGTCGAAGGCAGTACGTTCGGATAATTCACGTTGGTGGGTAGTCAGCTCAACGCGCAGAATCTGTAATGTTTGTGCCAAGTCTTTCTCCTTTAGCACGGCATGGATGTTCAGCGTGGCCAGCAGAATGACTATAATGGAAAGAAATCGCTTCATTTTTGTAAATTTTGCTGCAAAGTTACACATTTCTCTAAACTTTAAACTCTAAACTCTAAACTTTTTTGTATCTTTGCAGAAAAATTTACGAAAGTTTCTCTAAACTTTAAACTCTAAACTCTAAACATATATGATTCTGATTGCTGACAGCGGCAGCACCAAGACCGATTGGATGCTTCTACACTCAAAGGGACTTCGTAAGGGCGAGATCATCGCCACGTTTCACACCCAGGGCATTACGCCCATCCACCAGACGCCCGACGTCATCCGCCATATTCTGGGCCAGGAACTGATGTCGCAACTGTCGACCTTTCCGCGTGCACAGCTCATCGATTCCGGCGAGCTGGAGGGTTCGCTGCTGTCGAAGGTGAAGGTGTATTTCTACGGCAGTGGCTGTACGCCTGCCCATGTGCCGATGATGACGCAGATGCTGGGCGAGGTGTTTTCGCCCCAGCAGGTCGAGGTGCATAGCGACCTGATGGCTGCAGCGCGCGCCCTGTGTCAGCGCGAGGCGGGCATAGCGTGTATTTTGGGAACGGGAGCGAACAGTTGTCTCTACGACGGCAAGGACATCGTGCAGAACACGCCGGCTCTGGGCTATATCCTGGGCGACGAGGGCGGCGGGGCCGTGCTGGGACGCATGTTTATGAATGCCATCTTCAAGAATCCGCAGTATGCCGACATCCGCGACGAATACCTGAAGAAAGAAAAGCTGACGCAGGCCGATATTATTAATAAGGTGTATCGTGAGCCGCTGGCCAACCGCTTCCTGGCTACCACGTCACTGTTCATTTCCGAGCGCATGGACAACCCGCTGTTGAAACAGCTGGTGGTCGACAATTTCCGCCAGTTCTTCCGTTGCAACATCGTGCCATATCAGCATCCGGAACTGCCCGTACACTTCGTAGGCTCGATGGCTTCGAGCTATCCGGAGGCGCTGAAGGAAGCTGCCAAGAAGGAGAAATTCCGCGTAGGCACCATCGTGCAGAGTCCTATCGAGGGACTGGTGAAATATCACTCGATATAGCGCAGGCTGCCATTATTCGGCATAGCGCTTCAGACCCTGACGCAGGAAATCGACGTAGGCAGCAATGTCCTCATCATACGAGCGGCTACCCATCAGTGGGTGGCCCTCATTGTTTATAATCACATAGAACGGCTGTGCGTTGGCACCGAACTTCTGGCTCTGCAGATAGCTCCATTTGGCACCCACGGTGCGCAGAGTGCGCTTCTGGCCTTGGGCATCGGTCACCTCAATGGGTTCTGCCAGGGGGGTCTTGTCGTCGACGTATAGCGAGATGAGTACGAATTTCTTTTCCAACAGGTCGGCCACCTGCGGGTCAGTCCATACGGCCGCTTCCATCTTACGACAGTTGACACAGCCGAAGCCGGTGAAATCGATGAGCACGGGCTTGCCTTCGGCTTTGGCAGCCGCCATGCCCTGCTCGTAGTCAGTGAAGCGGGCCTCGACGGTCTTGCTGTTCAGGTTGAAGTCCTGTGTGCTGATGGGTGGTGCGAAGGCGCTGACGGCCTTGCAGGGAGCGCCCCAGAGTCCAGGCACCATATAGATGGCAAAGGCCAGCGAGACGAGTCCGCCCATGATGCATACGACGGGCATGGGACGGTGCGGTTCGCCCTCGACGACGTCGCTCTGGAAGCGGAACACGCCCATGAGATAGAGTGCCAGCAGGGTGAAGATAGCTATCCACAGCGAGAGGAATACCTCGCGGTCCATCAGGTGCCAGCCGTATGCGAGGTCGGCCACGGAGAAGAATTTCAGGGCAAAGGCCAGTTCGATGAATCCCAGCACGACCTTGATGATGTTCATCCATCCGCCCGATTTGGGAGCCTGCTTCAGCCATGAGGGGAAGAGGGCGAAGAGCGTGAAGGGCAGTGCCAGTGCGATGGCGAAGCCCAGCATGCCCATGGCGGGTGCTAGCCAGTTGCCGCTGGTGGTGGTCTCTACGAGCAGCAGTCCGATGATGGGCGCCGTGCACGAGAAGGATACTAGCACGAGGGTGAAAGCCATGAGGAAGATAGAAAGTTGAGAGTTGAGAGATGAGAGTTTAGAGTTTGCTACCGCTTTTGAGGATAACTCGTCACTCTTTTGGTCGACCTTCGTGGCCCACGAGTCGGGCAGTTTGATTTCGAACCATCCGAAGAAGGATAGTGCGAACACCACCAGCAACAGAAACAGGAATATGTTGAAGAAGGCATTCGTCGACATGGCGTTCAGCGTGTCCGAGCCGAAGAGTGCGGTGACGAGCAGCCCCAGTCCCAGATAGATGACAATGATGCTGATGCCGTAGGTAAGGGCATCGCGAATGCCACGACTCTTGTCGTCTTTAGCCCGCTTCAGGAAGAACGACACCGTCATGGGGATGATGGGCCAGATGCAGGGCATGAGTACCGCCAGCAGACCACCCACGAAACCCATCAGGAGGATGTAAAGCAAGGAATGGTCGGCGAGGTCGTCGGTGCCCGTATTCATGGCGCGCAGTTCGCTGACAACGGGCTGCCACAGCGTGGAGTCTGGAGAGTTGACAGTTGAAAGTTGAGAGTTCTCTCTTTGAGAGTGTGGCGTTGCGATGAGAGTTGAGTCTGAGGGATCCACTGTCTCCTTCTCTCCTGTCTCCAGACCCTTCCCACTGGCCTTCAGTTCGATGGTCGACGGGGGCATGCACATACGGTCGTTGCAGGCACCATACTCCACGTAGCATTCGATGTTGTACTGCGGTTGGGTGAACTGAATCTTCTGCACGAAGGTCACAGCCTGTTCGAAGTAGCGTACCTCCATTTCGAAAACCTTGTCGAAAACCTTCTGCTCCTTGCCGCGAGCCTTCAGCGAACCCACGGTCTTTGCACCCTCCATCTTATCGGCGTGGAAGGTGGCAGAGATGGGGCCGTCGTCGGCGAGTCCCGTCGAGTAGACGTGCCAGCCGGCATCGATGGTTGCCGAGAACAGCAGTTCGGCCTCCGTGTCGCTGATTTTCTTCAGTTCAGAACGTACGTGGACGGGGTCTTGCATCTGTGCCGTCGCAGTGACCACAGCCAGCAAAAATACGAATATTGTAAGTGCTTTTTTCATAAAATCAAATTAAACGTTGCAAAATTACAAAAAAGTTAAGAATTAAGAATTAAAAATTAAGAAAAAAGTGTATCTTTGCAACGTTTCTCTAAACTTTAAATGCTAAACTCACAACTTTTTAAACTCTAAACTCTAAACTTTATATGAAACAACTACTTTTTCTTTTAGCGACGGTGGCCCTCGTCATGGGGTGTCAGCAGAAACAAACCGGTGAACAGGATTTTGTGCGCGTCGAGAACGGACATTTCGTGCGCGCGGGGAAACCTTATTATTATGTAGGAACCAACTTCTGGTATGGTGCTATCCTCGCCTCAGAGGGGCAGGGCGGCAACCGCGACCGTCTGGCCCGCGAACTGGACGAGATGAAACGCATGGGCATCGACAACCTGCGCATCCTCGTGGGCAGTGACGGCGAACGTGGCGTGAAGACCAAGGTGGAACCGACGCTGCAGGAGAAGCCGGGTGTTTACAACGACACCATTCTGGCTGGTCTGGACTACCTGCTGATGGAGATGGGCAAGCGCGACATGGTGGCGGTGCTCTACCTGAACAACTCGTGGGAGTGGAGTGGGGGCTACGGATTCTATCTGGAGCACGCAGGGGCTGGTCGTCAGCCCCGTCCTGACGACGTAGGCTATCCGGCTTTCATGGAGGCCATGTCGAAGTATGCCACCAATGAGAAGGCCCACCAGCTTTTCTATGACTATGTGCGCTTCATCGTCAGTCGTACGAACCGCTATACAGGCAAGGCTTACAAGGACGACCCCGCCATCATGTCGTGGCAGATCGGTAACGAACCGCGCGCCTTCTCGACAGAGGCGCTGCCCGCCTTCGAGAAGTGGCTCAGCGAGGCGTCGGGCATCATCCGCGAACTGGACCCCAACCACCTCATTTCCATTGGCAGCGAGGGTGCCTGGGGCTGCGAGAACGACTTCGGATGCTGGGAGCGTATCTGCGCTGACCAGAACGTCGACTACTGCAACGTTCATCTGTGGCCTTACAACTGGGGCTGGGCAAAACCCGATTCGCTCATCGAACATCTGCCACGTGCCTGCGAGAATACCAAGGAGTATATTGACAAACATTTGGCTATCTGCCAGCGACTGGGCAAGCCATTGGTTATGGAGGAGTTCGGCTATCCGCGCGACGGCTTTTCTTTCGCGACAAGCAGTTCGACAAAGGGCCGCGACGGATACTACCGCTACGTATTCTCACTGGTGGCCGACAATGCCGAGCAGGGCGGACTCTTTGCCGGCTGCAACTTCTGGGGCTGGGGCGGTTTTGCCCGTCCGCAGCACGAGCAGTGGCAAGTGGGCGACGACTACACCAACGACCCCGCTCAGGAAGCGCAGGGCCTGAACAGCGTCTTCGCCACAGACACCACCACCCTGGCCGTCATCCGCGAACAGGTGGAGCGCATGAGCAAGGTGAAATAAAAAAAAGAGGCAAGCGCCTCTTTTTTTATTTCTTTAGGTATAACCCGTTGACATCGCTAAGGAACAGCGTGCGCGGATCGTTGTAGAATCGGATGAAGTCGGACGCAGACTGTTGGCCTGGGTAGGGTGCGAAGAAATGGTTCGGGCGATTGTGGGCATTGCGCCAGGCGAGGGCATAGCAGATAGGGTGCTTTGCCAACACGGGAGCCAGCGCATGGGTCCACCAGTCGGGAGTCTTCAGGCATTCGTAACCAGTCTCGGTGAGTGCAACGGCCTTGTGGCGCTGCTTGGCAATGGCGCACACCATCTGGAGGTTCTTGTCGAGCGTGGCGGCATAACGGGCCACCTGCGTGGTATCGGCATCGGGTGCCCAGCAGTAGCAGTCGAGTCCAAGCAGGTCGATATAGTCGTCGCCAGGATAACGTTCGAGGTATTTGGCCTCGTCACCATCGGACTCTGTTCCAGGCGAATAGGCATAGAGAGCATTGGTGACGCCGTGCTCGCGGAATTGGCTGACCACTGTGCGCCAGTCATCGGCAGTGAACTGGCCACGCAGGCGGAACACCACAGGAACTTTTACTCCGTAGGGTGTCTCCAAAGACTGGAGAAAGTCGGCGACAGCTACTGTCTTCGTCGCATCGCCATCAGTCCACGAGAGCGAGATTAATCCCCCACGGTTGAAGTGGGCAATGACTTCCTGGCGGATGCGCTGGAAGGGTACACTGTCGAGGTTGAGGCTGTCGCCAAGCTCGAGGCGTCCGAGGTCGAAGCTGAGCAGGGCAGGGTGGTCGCCGCAGACACTCTTGACGTCGCTGCGCTGGTGGACGGTAGAGTCGTTGGCATAGTCGGCCTGCCAGCCGATGCCGTAGACGGTGGCGTCGTGCTGTCCGAAGAGATAGACGCTGCTGTCGCCCAACGCCTTCAGGTTGGCGAGGAGGTCTTCTGTGCGCTGTGTGCGCCCGCTGTCGGCCAGCGGATCGTCGGCCTTTTGCGATTTACTGCTGCAGCTCATCACGAGGATGGCTGCAGCAGTAATAATCAATAGTTGTTTCATCATGCGTTAATAATCCAGTTCTGGCGAGTGAGTCCAAATGGCGTCGAACCAGTAACTGTCGTCCGTGTTGGTGCAGGCCTTGATCATCATAGGCACAATCTCGGCGCCGTCGACCACGAAACTACCATCGTTGTGGTTGATGTAGTAGTTGGCCTCATTGCCACCCATGCTAACGTCCTTGCCACTATTATCCCAAACCATCATAGGGATGCCTGCCAGATATGCTGAACGGCAGAAGTACTCAAGGTAGTACTTACGGTAGGCATTGGCTGGCGCTGTGGTCTGATATACGCATCCGTACTCTCCCAGATAGCAGGGGATGCCTTTCTCGATGTAGGCTGTGCGCAGCTTGTAGAGTTTATTGATGATGTATTCCTCGTTAGCACCATCGACTGAGTAGCCCGGGATGGCATTATGTCCCCAACTGTACACTTTAACGGTGTCTGCTTTTTCGTCGACAGGTGCCAGACAGAAGTCGTACGGATCGTAGCAGTGTACGCCGACCATGATATGGTTAGCGGGGTCGGTGGGGAGTTTAAGATGCTCGATTGTCAGGTCGATGTTGGCAGCATAGCCCGATACTCCAATCCAACGGCTGGTGTTGTTGCCACCAGTCTTGCGAATGGCGTCAACGGCATACTGGTTCCAATTGTTCAGCATTTTGAACTGCTCTTCTGAACCAGTGCCCCAGTCGTCGCCAGCGTGAACCTCGTTGAAGGTCTCGAAAATGAGCTGATCGTTGTAATTGGCAAAACGTGTGGCAACTTGTGACCACAGGTCTGCAATGAGCGTGGAGTCGCTCTTTGCGACACTTGGCTGGTTGACAGCGTTGCCCAGAGTTGTCTCGAACGAGTCGTGGTGAGTGTTGAGAATGACGTTCAGTCCTGCTGCAATGGCCATGTCGACGACACCAGCCACCTCGTTCAGATAGGCTGCATCGATGGTGTTTGTGCCTTCAAGCATGTGGCACGTCCAAGTGACAGGAATACGCACAGTCTTGGCACCTGTTGCTGCCAGTTTCTGGAACAATGCTGCCTGAGGCGTGGAACCATCCCAGTAGCCCCATTCCATGTTGCTGGTGTCAAAGTGGTTACCCAGGTTCCAACCCCAGCCTAACTTCTGTGTCATGGCTGTAGCCTCGTTACTGGGCAGATCCTTGATAGTCCATGTGAAGTTCAACTCCTTGTCGTAGACATCGCCTTGCGTACCGACAATGAGTCCTGCTGGAATCACCAGATTCTGCGACTTGTTGTAGCTGACATCGGCAGTGATGGTCAACACGGAGTCTGCACCCAGTATCAGCGCTTTCTTGACAGGAACGCCATTCAGCGTGATCTTATCCGTATTCTTGGTGGCAAAACCGATCTTTTTGTCGAACTTAACCTTGATGGTCTTTTCACCATATATCAGTGCAGAATTTACATCGGGAGATACGGCAGTAAATTCAGGAGCACCTACGACGGGTATACTGTACTGCGCATCAGTGTCGTTGCACGCTGTGGCAAGAAGTGCCACAGCTGCAAGAGACATTGTATTGATAATATTCTTTAGTTTCATATTTCGAATAGTGTTTTGTTATTCAATCGTTACCTTTGTGCAAATTACGTTGTCGCCATTGAGCAGGAACGAGCCACCCCATCCACCAGGAGTTGTGATGTGTTCATAAACATACGGTGTGACCTCGAATTCGATGGCTCCATTATGTTCTGCCAGGTTCCAGCTGCCGTTATTGAAGTCGCAACCTGGGAATGGCGTATTCGGGTTCCAGTGTCCGTCGACAATCTGGCAGTTCCAAGCGTCTTCCATCGTTTTCAGATAGCAACGGATGATAGAACCTACTTTCATGCCTGCTGCCAGCAGTTCTGTACCACCATCACTGAGTACGTATGGCTGGTTACCCCAGTTGTCGGCAACGAGTTCTCCTTCCCATACGGTGGTCTCAAGAGAGTTGTAGTGAGTGACGGCAATCTTGGTGATGACAGCCTGTCCCATCATGATCCAGCACATACCCCAGTCGGTGAGCGTCGTCAGCTGTTCAACCATCTTGGCTGTAGCAGTGAACTCGATGCATCCACCGTGCTCGTCGAGGTTGTAGTTGTTAGGACTGATCTCGCAGGTGCTGCCAATGCCAGCAGCCACACCGGCTTCGAGATGCTCTGCCCAGTGGCCATCGTAGAACTTGACCATCCACCATCCGTCAACGGGAGTGAGATAGACGCGGATGACATCGCCCTCCTGCAGGTCCATTTCCTTGAACATGTTGGGGTTGTTGTCGCCATTGGTGCCCTTACCAATCTCCCAGTTGAAACTCCAGTTCTTCAGGTCGGTCAAACCCGTCCACAGCACGGTAGTCACCTCGGTGTTGGGGATGAAGTCGAAGGTGTAGGTGATCTCACCGTTAGAAGAGATGAGGCGTACCTTCGAGCCCTTCTTCGCTGTGGTGGGAATGCCGATGATGAGTTGGCTGTTGCTAGTCAGCACATACTGACACTTCTCGCCATTAATCTCTACACCGGTCAGCTTGTCGCCATTGGCCACAGGCAGTGTGAACGAGTCGCCAGCCTTCAGCTCTGCATCCTCTGCGGGCAGTTCGGTGAAGTAACAGAATACAGCCTCGTTGATGTTCAGTGCAGGACCTTCGACAAATGTGCCGTTTGCCAGATTGAACTTGGGCTTGCCGCTCTGTCCGGCCATCGGTACGGTAACGGTAATCTTCTTACCGTCTGCGCTGACTTCAAACTTGTCGTCGTCGTTGGTAGCTTCGCCGAATGTCACGCTCTTGACGAGGTCAAGGTCCTTACCGGTAATCTGAAGGGGAGAACCAGCACTGGCAGGATTCATATTGTAACGTGTGATGGTTGGCTTCACCAGCGTGAAGGGAACCTCAACGCTCATGCCGTTGGCCATTACCAGGAGCAAATTGCCGTCGACAGCAACGTCGGGCACAGACTTGACAACAACCTTGTCGTCTGATACCTGGATCTCGCCAGCGTCGGGGTTAGCACCATCCAGGATGGTGGGGAACGTCACTGAACTGACGGTAATCATGTCCTTACCCGTGATGGTCAGTGTTTGGCCAGCTTTGACGGGATTCGGAGTGGCCACGCAGTTGGTGGGTTTCACGGTGGTCAGGGTACCTATGGGAACCTCGACGCCCGACTTACATACCATCACGATGTCGCCATCAGGAGCCTCCATAGGCAACATGCATGAAATGCCCTTACCTTCGACGTACTGCATGTAAACAGCGCTGACACCACCAATCGTGACGTCTTCCACCAGATTGAGGTAAGAACCGTAGATGAGGATGGTTTCGCCAGCCTTACAAACGATGTTACCCATCGGTTCGGCAGTATTGCGGCCCTTAATGCTAGTAACGGTCGGCAAACCAATCTCGATGGCTGTCTCGCTTTGGATAATCTGATACTCCAGCTCCTCGTCAGACTGAATAGTCAGATCGGCTGTGTAGAGCTCAATCTTACCTGTTTTTGCCTCCTCGGGAACAGCCACCGTAATGGTATAGCGGTCGTGGGTGATGAAGTCCTGTTCGCTAATTACCACATTGTCAGCAAATGCCAACGAGAGGACCAGGTTCAGGTAGTCGCCCTTGATGGTCACTACGTCGCCAGGCATTGCAGAAGCAGGCGAGAAACTTTCAAATTCGATACTCTCAATGTATGTCAGCTCACTCTTTGTCGTGATGGTCTGATTTGTATTTGTCGTCAAAGTGACAAAACCTACTTCTGGACCATCTTTGGGAACGTTAATACGAATTTCGCTGGGAACACCGGCCTTCACTACTTCGTAATTGGTGATGGCGGAAATACCAGGAATCTGGATGCTGGCAATCTGGTCGAGATTGCTACCCACAAAGCGCAGCGTTCCGCCCCGCATCACGGGATTAGGTCCATAAGCATTGAGACTGACACCGCCTTGATACTGGTTGGTATCCAGATCGTCGTTGCTGCACGCTGTCAGCGACAGCCCGACAAGGGCCATCATCAACAGGGCAAATATATTTTTGATACTTTTCATAATCGTAAATGACTTTTATTTATTTGTAAGGAACAACGCGTATGTTATCGATGCGGAGAAGAGGAGTACACTCCTTACCCTTTCCACCGCCCAAAAGGAACAATGTCAGACTAGCAAAGTCGCTGGCCTTGGTGGGACCAACGGATGCGGGCTTTCCGTCCTTGTCGAGTTTGAGGTCTTCCAAAGGAACGGTTACTGTAATCCACTTTCCGTCGGTATGGAACTCACCTGTGGTCATCCAAGGACGATAGAAGGCACGTCCCCAGTCGCCAGAACCCCATTTGTAATCAGGCTTGGAAGCGTCGAATACGGCGTGATTGGCATCACCAACAACCTTATAGCCTGCTATGGGATTTCCTGAGAGAGTGACTTGGTCGATAGGCTGGAAGCAGACTTGCATGGCTCCCGATGCCCATGCGTTGTTAGAAGGAATGTTCATTTCAAACTTCAAGGCCATGGACTCCCACTTGTTGAAGTCAGCTACGTTGAAGAGGGCAGCACCAGGAGGTGTCGTGATGTTCTGTGGAGTATCCCAGCTTCCGCACCAGAAGTCAAAGCGGAATGGAACATCGCACCATCCACCGTCTTCGTCCAATGTGGTTGCTCCGTCACCAATAGTGATGTAGTGCCTACAGTTGGTGAGTGAGTATTCGTCTTCAATCGGGTCACGAACCTTCCATCCCTGTGAGAACAGACCTGTTCCGCCATCAGCCACCGTCTCGAAGTCGAAGAGCATGCCACGATTGTCGAGATAGTAGAATGGTGACGATGCTGTACCATAGATAGAAGACATGGTGATGGGGCCTCTTCCTGCGCCCTCGGGAATGGTCAGCGACACAGAGGTGAAGTCATCGGCAATATCACTGACATCAATAGGTGCTGGAATGAGCGAACCATCCTCACCGGTAAACCACGCCTTAAGCGGGTAGCTGGGGTCATATACAAAATAGTTACCAGTAAATGTGACCTTGTCGCCAATGGCTGCATATTCACACGACATCGTCTTGATGTCAGGAGCAGGAATCACCACTTTGAAGTTGACCTTAACGGTGTCCTTGTTCTGAGTGATGAGGTATATCTTGTCGGTGACGTCCTTGGGCACTGATTTGGGAACGTCGACGAGCAGTGCATTGTCAGTAATATAACTGGTGTTCAGAATGGCCTGCCTGTCGTTGAACCATATCTCATAGACACTACGCAGGTTAGAGCCAATGAGAGCAATCGTTGACTGAGGTGAAGCCTGTTCTACCAATTCCCCGTTCGTGTAGTGGGTATTGGCAGCATCGTTGTTGCCTTTGATTTCTGAAGACAGACAGCGGATGTAGTCCACTGTGGGAAGTCCATCAGCTACTTCGTATTTGTCAGGCTCGTCCTTGCACGATGTTACCGTTAAGCTGATAGCGGCCACCAGCATCAGACCAAAGCCTTTATAATATCTTGTTATTTTCATAATGCTTACATACTTTAAAGTTATTCATAGCTATAGGTTGCGCGAACATCAACATGCACACCATCTACATTTGTAGCCAGATTCGGGTTGGACAGCACGTCGTCGGCTGTAGGAGGAAGAATGAAGTACCGTTTACCTGAGTCAGGATCCTTCTTCATCAATGTGGTAACATTAGGAGCTTGTACGGAAGTGTTGTACATCATCTTGGATGGGTCAACATTCCAGGTTCCCTTATCGTGATACTCCTTATACAGTTCGTCAAGTCCCCAGAACTGGTTGCGCTTTTGTGACTGGAGCTCCTTGATACAGAAGTCTGGATCGTAGTACGAAGTACGAACATAGTCGTACCAGCGGTCACCTTCCATAGCGAATTCCAAACGGCGCTCCTTCCAGATGTCATCCCATGTGATAGTGCTGGGCTTGGGGTCAGGATTCTGCTGGCCACGGCTGCGTACAGCGTAGAAGGCATCGATGGCAGAAGCATCGGATGTAGAAGAACCACGTCCACCACAGATTGCTTCAGCATAAATCAGATAGACGTCAGAGAGACGCAACAGGAAGGTTGGCACTGAGCTGGCCATACGTCCGTCAGAGCAACCAGCACCTTGTTCATGGTCGTAGGTGTCGCCATAGATGTGCTTTGCAGAGTTCGAACCTGTAGCGGACTCCAGAGAACCGGTAGTGCTGTTCTCATAGATGAATTTGATGTAGCTCCAGCCATTTGCATCGTGTGGCTTGTCCTGCCAGAACTGCTTATAGCTAAAGCCTGGCAACATCATAGTAGCATGCAAGCGTGGATATTCTTGCAGGCCTTTCCAAACGTCAGGCGACTGTTCAAGCAGCTTCACACCAAAGGCCTCTTGTAAGTCTGCCGAGAAACCGTTCCAGCCTCCCCAGGTTGCACCCCAGTCGTCAATGCCGCTGATAGCGAGGTCGCTTTGATAGGAGTTCTGGCGAGTCCAGTTGGTTCCTTCGGCCGTCCAGCGCCATGCAATAAGGCCTTCCTCTGTATAGCGGTTTTTGAGCAGGAAGATGTCTTCATAGTTGGCTTCCAGTTTCTTGCCGGAATTCTCAATCACGTCCTTGGCGTAGGAAGCAGCCTTGGCCAGGTCTTCCTTATTGACGGTTCCGCTCAAACCAGACTTGGTGAGGTAAACCTTGGCCAGCAAACCTATGGCCGACCACTTGTCGAGACGTCCTGGTTGTGATGCTTTCTCAGGCAGCAACTCGATGGCTTTCTCAAGCGTCATGATGATGTACTCATAGACATCTGCACGCTTTACTTTCTGCATGGTGCTGTATGCGCCAGACTGAAGTACCTTGTTATTGCTGTGTACGATGGGAACTTCACCGAAGGTGCGAACCAGAAAGAAATAACCCATTGCCTTCCATAGCAGACATTCGCCCATGGCCGGTGCTTTAAGACTCAAATCAACAGGACTTCCCTGAAGCAGCTCATAAACGGTATTGCAATGTCCTACAGCAGCCCAAAGGGAGGCAGACATGTTCACCAAATCCTCGTCAGTTCCGTTTACCGTGAACTGCAGATAGGGACTGGAACCCCAGAAATAGTTACCTGAGAGAACTTCGCCAATCTTGATGAAACCACGCTGGAAGTCATACCAAGGTGAGTTATACAAATAGGACGTTGCTCCCAAACATTGTGCTTCTGTCTTATAATAATTGTCTGTAGTATAGCTGTCCTCACTCGGTTTGTCCAGGAATTTCTCGCAACTGGTGAAGACGAGTCCTGCGATGGTAAGGAATGCCAGCTTTTTGATATTATCGAATTTCATAATTCTTTTCCTTTCTTTAGAATGAGACGTTCAAAGCGAATGAGTAAGTTGTCGGCGAGGGGTAGCGTCCGTTGTCAAGTCCGAAGACGTTGGCGCTGGTCGTACTGGCACCCACTTCCGGGTCATATCCGCTGTAGTTAGTAATAGTCAAGAGATTCTGAATGTTGCATGAGAGACGAAGGTTGTCAATACCCCACTTGGAGATCCACTTCTTGGGGAAGTTGTATCCTAAGGCGATATTCTTCAGACGTACATAGCTTCCGTCCTCGATGTAGCGGTCGCTCCAACGGTCGTTGTCGTTAGGATCGTTGATAGAAGCGCGAGGCATTGATGTGCCTGAGTTGGAAACACGGATGTTGGTAATGTCATCATACCAATTCCATACGAGCTGTCCATCACCACGGTCGACACCAGCAGAATAGTCCTTGTTGGCGTTAATAGGCTGCAGGATGGCGCGTCCGTTAACATCATTCAACTGGTTAGTCCACGATGAGTTCATGTGGGTAAGCTTCATCTTGTTGTAGTTACCAATCTTACCACCAACAGAACCGTTGATGAAAATGTTCAGATCGAAGCCTTTGTATGTAAAGGTGTTGTTGAAACCAAAGGTGTACTTGGGCAGTGGGTTGCCAATGACGGTACGGTCGTTCTCGTCGATGACGCCGTCACCGTTCAGGTCCTTGTACTTGATATCTCCAACCCAAACGGTAGAGCCTTTCGAAAAGACACCATTAGAAGGATAGGCTGCAGGCTTCGGAGATGTTTCGATGTCCTCCAGACTTTCGTAGACACCGTCGCAAACGTAGCCGTAGAAGTTGTACAGCGACTCACCCTCCTTGGTATATGACACCACGTCAGTCCACTGACCGTAACCAGTCAAGGCGACAGAGGTACTTCCATCGCTCAGACTGACCAGCTTGTTCTTGTTGAACGAAATCTGGAAGTCAGAGTCCCATGTGAAGTCCTTGGTGCGGATGGGGTGGGTGTTCAGTGAAATCTCAAGACCCGTATTGCGGATGTGACCGTAGTTACCCCAAGGTGCTTTCAGAGAAGAAGAACCATTACCCTGTGTTCCCATAATAGAGGGAAGGTTCAGCATCATCAGCATATCCTTGGATTCTTTGACGTAGAAATCGACAGTAAGGTTGATGCGGTCGTTCAGGAAACCGAGGTCGAGACCAACGTTCCACTGTTCCTGGCTTTCCCATTTGATGTCCTTGTTGGCAATCTGTGCAGGACGGTAGGTGACACCCAGGTCAGACTCCATCTTGCTCAAGGGAACGCCCCACTTGAATCCACCGATGTTGGCGTTACCAGTCTGACCCCAGCCGAGACGCAGCTTACCATTGCTGATGACGTTGCCAAGAGCCTCTTGGAAGAACTTCTCGTTCGAGAAACGCCATGAAGCGGCAAACGAGTGGAAACCTGCCCAGCGATTGTTAGGACCGAAGTTTGAACTACCGTCATAACGATAGGTGTAAGTGGCATTATAGCGGTTGTCGAAACTGTAAGTCCAACGAGTGAAGAACGATGCCATAGAACTGCTGCCGAAACCGTTGCTGAAGGTTTGTGTGCCCTGACCGAGGTTAGGACTGTGTACTTCATCAGAGGGAAGGTTTGTATTGGAAACAGTGATGTAGTCATACTTTGACTCCCATGCTTCCTGACCTACCATACCTGTTACGTTATGCTTCTCGGCAAAAGTGTGCATCCATGTCAGATAGTTCTTGATTTGCAGGAACTGGCCGCTGTTCTTATTCCATTGTGAGGAGTTGGTTGTGCGCTTCCAGGTGCCCAGGCTAATCATGGGCTCATAAGTCTCACCCTTGCTGGAGTTAACGTCGAAGCCCACCTCCGTATGCCAAGTCAGATTAATCTTCTTGAATGGTGTCACATCGAAGAAGATGTTACCATTCAGTTTCTGACGGTTCAGTAAAATCTCGTCCGACAAAGCCATAGCAATAGGATTGGGGTTAGTATAACCCTCCTGGCTGATGGATGAATAACCACCTTCTATATTATAAATAGGTATAGAAGGAATGGTGGTCAGCGAGTAGGTAATCAAACCCTCGTCAGAGTCAGCTAACTTCAAATCATCGTTACTGTTAGAGTAGGCGAGGTTGACGCCCATCTTCAGCCAACTCTTTAGTTCCGCATCAATGTTGGAACGGAAAGAAAGACGGTCGAACTTAGAGCCGATGATGGTACCTTCTTGATTCATATATGAACCTGAGACATAGTACTTCACTTTTTCAGTACCACCTTGGGCACTAATTTGGTGACTGTGCTGCCAAGCTGTCTGGAATACAGCATCCTGCCAGTTTGTACCCTTGCCCAAAAGAGAAGGATCTGCCAAATATGCATTCTGGGTGGATATTTCACCCTGTTCGTATAATCCGTTATAGAACTGGGCGTATTCACGCAGGTTCATCATGTCCAGACGCTTGGTCTGACGGCTGGCTGCCACCATACCGTTATAAGAGAACTTAGCTTCACCGGCTTTACCATGTTTGGTGGTGATGAGGACAACACCATTAGCACCTTGAGCACCATAGATGGCGGTTGCCGATGCGTCCTTCAGGATTTCCATGCTAACGATGTCAGCGGGATCAATCGTAGACAAGGGAGAAATGGTAGATACGGAACCATTACCCAGCGCGTCGCCCAAACCATAGGCAGCACCCGACTCACCGCGGTCATTGCCTCTGACAATGACACCGTCAATAACATACAAAGGTTCTGCATTTGCATTGATGGTTGCGGTACCACGAACGCGGATAGACGATGCGGAACCTGGTGCACCAGAGGTTTGTACTGCTGACACACCGGCTGCACGGCCCTGTAGACTTTGGTCGAGCGAGGTGATGATAGACCCCTTGATGGCACTCTCTCCGATGGTGGAGGATGCACCAGAGATGTCTGACTTCTTCATCGTACCATAACCTACGACAACGACCTCGTCGAGCATCTTTTTGTCTTCTTCGAGGGTAATCTCGTAGTTGTTACGACCGTCAATCTTGATTTCCTTCGTGATGTATCCGATGTAGGACACCACGATGGTCTGACCTTGATTAACACTTAGCGTAAAGTTTCCGTCGAAGTCGGTGGCGACACCGTTCGAAGTACCCTTTACAACTACACTGGCACCAATGACGGGACCCATAGCGTCCGTCACAGTACCCGTAATTTTCTTCGCCTGTTGTACCTCATTGGGCAGCGGCGAGCTGCCCTCAGCGGCATACGTTACGGGCGAATTGCCCAGCAGGGTTATTGCGAATAATCCTGCTAGCAGAGAGTTTTTTCTGCAATTTAAATTCATACTTTGTCCTTTAGTTAATAGTATAATGTATTATCATCATCAGTTTGACGTGGCAAAGTTAATACTATTTTTTGAAATTATACAATACTTTTTTGCTTTTCTTTGATACTTTTACGAAAAGCATATGATAAAAAATCTTAAAAGGTCGTTTTTTGAGCATAAAAATAGGGAACTATATATCTAAATAGGTATATGGCTCCCTGAGATTGAATACTAATGATGTCAGTTTTACCAGTCGTCGTCCTCGTTGCCTACGAGGCCGTTTTTGACAGCTTCTTCGATTTTGTCGAGAATGGCGTTAGAGTAGGCGTGGGTCATGACAAGGGCTTTCGAACAGGTACGCTTTTGGGCATCCTTCTCGACGAAGGGATAGCGTTTGTTGATTTCCCACTGCTCGTCATAGAGCCGGCGGTCGGTCTTGTCGGCATTCATGCGCTTGCCGTCGCTATAGATATTCTGGTTCTTCTGTCGGTCGTTGTCCTTGTCAGCCAAGGCTCCCAGCCATCCTCCGTCCTCGACTTTCAGGATGTCGTAGTTCTGCACGGTGTACGTCACGCGTACCTTACCTTCTTTAATGTCAATCCTGATGATGGGGGTGATGTTGACAATATATCGGAATATGGTACCGGTATGGTCGGCAATGGCATCGATGGTCGACGAGATGATGATACAGCCGGACTCCTTGTCGTTCAGCGTAATGGCCTGCTTGTCCTTAAAGGTGGCTGTAACCCAGTAGTTCAGCATCACATATAGTTGCTGCTTGGTCTTGCCGGGGGCTTCAATGACCTGCTGGTAGGTCAATGACTGGTTTTTGTCGAACTTGATGTCTTTGGCCAGATTGGCTGCTGCGTCGAGCCACTTGTCGCCATA
The DNA here is from genome assembly GCA_902764705.1 of uncultured Prevotellaceae bacterium. GTDB lineage: Bacteria > Bacteroidota > Bacteroidia > Bacteroidales > Bacteroidaceae > Prevotella. The sequence continues at coordinate 33,810 of CACWWZ010000027.1, forward strand.
CTTTTCCTTAGCATATTTTTCCAGGTCAGCGGCTTTCATCACCTGTGCTTGAACTCCTGCCATAGCTCCGCAAAGAAAGAGTAGGGCAGTCAATAAGCATGTTTTCATCGTCATATTCGTCATTTTGATTGTTTTGATTCTGCAAAGATACTGTTTTTTTGCGATATGTCCAAATCTAGGGCCGATTTTTATCGTTTGAGCATCTTTTTTCGTATTCTCCTTTTACTTTTTTACTTTTTTACTTTTTTACTTTTATTTTTTTTCGTACCTTCGCACCCGATTTTATGAGTTAACCCCTTGTCACACCCTCGGGTAGGGTGGGAGCGGACTTGTAAAAAGACGGTGGTGAGCACCAAGCGTCCGGCTCTCGGGTAGGGCTGGCATAGTACGCAAGGGATATGTATAACAATTTAAATTATTTAGCTATTATGGCAGAAATGAATTTTGGTGGCGTTATCGAGACTGTAGTCACCAGCAAAGAGTTCTCACTCGAGAAAGCACGTGAAGTATTAAAGGATGAGGTAATCGCCGTCATCGGTTATGGTGTTCAGGGACCAGGACAGGCCTGCAACCTGCGCGACAATGGTTTCAATGTGATTGTCGGCCAGCGTCAGGGTAAGACCTACGACAAGGCCGTCGCTGACGGTTGGGTACCTGGTAAGACGCTGTTCTCTATCGAGGAGGCTGCTGAGAAGGGCACTATCCTCTGCATGCTGCTCTCCGATGCTGGTCAGATGCAGCAGTGGCCGACCATCAAGAAATATCTGAAGCCTGGTAAGACTTTGTATTATTCTCACGGTTTTGCTATCAACTGGAGCGACCGTACGGGTGTGGTTCCTCCCAAGGATGTCGACGTGATTATGGTGGCTCCTAAGGGCTCTGGTACCAGCCTCCGCACCATGTTCTGCGAGGGTCGCGGTCTGAACTGCTCTTACGCCGTCTATCAGGACGCTACGGGCAAGGCCAAGGAGAAGACGCTGGCCTTCGGTATCGGTATCGGTGCCGGTTATCTGTTTGAGACTACCTTCCAGCGCGAGGCTACCTCTGACCTGACTGGTGAGCGTGGCTCGCTGATGGGTGCCATCCAGGGCCTTCTGCTTGCTCAGTACGAGGTGCTGCGTGAGAATGGTCACACACCGTCTGAGGCTTTCAACGAGACCGTTGAGGAGCTCACCCAGAGTCTTGGCCCGTTGTTTGGTGCTAAGGGTATGGACTGGATGTACGCTAACTGCTCGACCACCGCACAGCGTGGTGCATTGGACTGGGCTCCCCGTTTCCACGATGCCATTAAGCCCGTCATGGAGTGGCTCTACTACTCGGTGAAGACTGGCAACGAGGCTCAGATTACCATCGACGCCAACTCGAAGCCCGACTATCGTGCCGGCTTGGAGAAGGAACTCGAGGCTATGCGTAATCAGGAAATGTGGCGCGCCGGCGAGACCGTCCGCAAGCTGCGTCCTGAATATCAGGAAGACTAAACAATGTCTGATGTCAGATGTCTGATGTCAGATTCTAACATTTTGAGGGCGTGTCATTCTTCTTGACACGCCTTCATTCAATTAATAACCAGCTTTTAATTGAATATGGAAAACAGAGGTACATTCGGTAGTAAACTTGCCATCATTCTGGCTACGGCAGGTTCCGCGATAGGTTTAGGAAACATCTGGCGCTTTCCGTTTACTACTGGACAAAACGGCGGTGCAGCATTCATCATCATCTATCTGGTATGTGTGCTGTTTTTGGGCATACCAGGTATGGTCAGTGAATTTATCGTAGGTCGTCGCGCCCAAACGAATGCAGCACGTGCTTACGCCCAGTTGGGACGCAAGAATTGGCGTTTTGTGGGCTATCTGGGAATTCTCACCTCTACGATTATCCTGGGCTTTTATGCCGTAGTGGCTGGCTGGTGCTTACAGTATCTGTTTGCTGCTATTGCCGGACACTTAAATGGTGAAGCGCAGTACATCATCAAGTACTTCCAGGAGTTTTCCAACAATCCTCTGAAACCGTGTCTCTGGGCTGTGGCCTTTGTGCTGATAACCCATTTTGTGATTGCCCAGGGCGTAAACAAAGGCATCGAGCGTATCTCTAAACTGCTGATGCCGTTGCTGTTAATCCTGTTGCTGATATTGGTGGTGGCTTCATGCATGCTGCCTGGTGCTGTTGAAGGTATTAAGTTCCTGCTGAAGCCTGATTTCTCGAAGATGAATGGTGACGTGATTTTGGAGGCTTTGGGTCAGGCGTTCTTCTCGCTGAGTTTGGGAACGGCCTGCCTCTGTACCTACGCTTCTTATTTTAAGAGCGACACCAATCTGTTGAAGTCAGCCACCCAGATTGCCTTATTGGACTCTGCCATCGCCATTCTGGCAGGTCTGATGATTTTCCCGGCAGCGTTCTCCGTGGGCGTACAGCCCGACAGCGGCCCTTCGTTGATCTTTATCACGCTCCCGAATGTATTCCAGCAGGCCTTCAGTGCATTGCCTTGGAATGGTTATATCCTCTCCTGTTTGTTTTATGCCTTGTTGGTCTTCGCTGCCTTGACGTCTACCATCTCTATGCACGAGATCGGTACGGCATTCTTCCACGAAGAACTGAATCTGCCGCGAAAGTATGCCACGTGGATTCTGACGGTGGTCTGCTCAGTCATCGCTGTGTTCAGTTCTCTCTCTACCGGAGCCTACGACCTGCATGTGTTCGGTATGTCGCTGATGGACTTCTGCGATTTCCTCACGGCTAAGTTCATGTTGCCCATTGGTGGCTTCCTCACGAGCATCATCATGGGATGGTTCGTTGATCGCCAGCTGGTACGCGATGAGTTTACCAATCGTGGCACCGTTGCAGGGTCGTTCTTCACGGCTTATTTGTTTTCCGTCAGATATATCGTGCCGCTCTGCATCGTTCTGATTTTCCTGCATCAATTCGGTATCCTATGAGGTACGTGAGAATACTGAGACTGGGGCTGATGGCAGTCTTTGTAATGGCTGCTGCCAGTGGTTGGGCGCAGGGTGCCAATACGGGTATGGGCGGACGCGATGAAGGTGTAGCCTCCATCCTCGAGAAACTCAAGGTCATGGATAAGAAAAACGATGCCTTCAACATCTTCCTGAACACCAATATGGCTTACGAGGAAAACTTAGGAAGCAACCCCGACGGAGGCTTCAAGGGACGTCATTTGCGTTTCGAGGCCCGTGGATTCTTGGATGAGCACTGGAGCTACCGTCTTCGCTTCAAGTTCGAAAGTCCCTGGGAAAAGCAGGACGACGGGCTTTCCAACAGCCTCGACATTTTGATGGTGAACTACCAGGTTAATAAGCGGCTGCGACTGAAAGCCGGTAAGCAGGCGCTGGGAATGGGTGGCTTCGAGTATGATGCCAACGCCATTCAGGTGCTCGACTATTCTGATTTCAATGCCAATTTCAATACCTCGCTGATAGGTATGGAAGTCGCCTACGACGTCGCTAAAGGACAGGAGATTTCGCTGGCGGTGTCAAATGCCAACAACAATTCCATCGATAAGGTGTATCCCGGTGCAGGGCTCCAGGAAACACGCCATCCGCTGGCTGTTACCGTCAACTGGATGGGTAACCGCCTTTGGGACAAACTCGAGAACCACTGGTCGTACACCTATATGCACGAGGCCAGCGGGGTGAGCAACCGTTTCCTGATGCTTGGCTCGCTCTTAACGTGGAACAAGTGGCAATGTTATCTGGACTACTATCACGCCTGGGAGAATATCGACCGTCATGGCATTGTCAGTGTCGATGCCGCAGCAGCAGGCATTGCCCAGCCTGAGGATGGCGATGCGTCGTCACCGGCCTACATCCGCGACGTGCGCTACCAGACGCTCGTTGGCTATTGCAGATATCACTTCTCTCCTCATTGGGCTGGCGCCGTGAAAGGCTTTGCCGAATGGGCTTCCGCGCCCGACATCAGCGCATTGAAGAACTATCGCCGCAACTATGGCTATCAAGTTGCCCTGCAGTGGTTCCCCGATCTTTCCCAGGATGCGCACCTCTCGCTGGCTTATGTCGGCAAGACCACCCGCTACGACGCCGCCGTCGGACTGCCCAACCGCAGCAGCAACCGTGTGGAGCTCAGTCTGATATACCGTATCAAGATTTTCTAAAGAAATACACTGTCCTCCTGCTTTTATCCAATTGGATAATCTTTTATGGATAATAATTTGAAGTGAGGCCTTCTCTCTTAGAGAGTTTGAGGAACAACATGTAGAAACTTACCGAAGCACTTACCGAATGCGTTTCAAGAACTTGGAACGCATTTTTTTTGTGCCTAACTTTGCCATCGACAAACAGAATTATTAATCCGAGTTGGGTGAGAATCTCATGAGTTAAAGCTGGCCGGCGTTCGAAGCTCATCTCACAAAACTGGG
>CACWWZ010000028.1 GCA_902764705.1 uncultured Prevotellaceae bacterium
CGTGAGCATCTTCGCCGTTTGCGACGGCAAAGATAGACAATGTTCATCAAACAAATGGTCGGTTGAAATACTCCTTAATTCAACCGACCATTATTTAAGCTCTGTTAGCCGTCGAGCCTTATGCCTCCATCGCTGCTGCCTGGAATACCTCTATGCCAAGACCCTCTTCAATCTCAGAGATCGTCTTGAACGAGAAGTTCACCTTGCCGGAAAGGATCTTGCTCACATACTGAGGACTGACTCCCAGTTTCTCGGCAACATCGTTACGGGAAAGCCCATTATCCTGCATGTAGTCCATGATGGCATAGGCTACGCGACGGGATCTTCTCAGCCACGAGGCATTCTCCTGCCTCCACTTGGCATCGTCAACGAACGTGGAACGCTCACCTGACTGGTTCGCCTCCAAAAACTGTACTGCTTTTGACTTCATATATTATCCTCCTCTATCATTGAAATGAAACTGTCTGAATCGAATACACCATTGCTGGCAAGAAACTGTCGGCACTGATTGAGCTTGTCGAGTTCCGCTTGGGTATGGCTACGCTCCTGCATCGTCCTTGTGAGTTTGATGGCTCCACCTGTTATGACGAACACATTCTTTTCAAGTCGGATGGCATAGACACGAAGCCAACTTGCGTGTCCTGTGCGGTTCCAGTTCCGAGCCTTTTCCCTCGCCAACTCCCGAATGGTCATGTCGGCTGAACTGAGTGGAATGAAGAGTTCATCAAGATTTTCCGTGTAGGGTATCTCCAGAATCAGCCTCTCCAACTGCTCTGCATCATCAATCGTGTCCTCAACGGCCTCGCTGATTCTCTCTATATGGAAGAACTCTTGAAGGTCGTTCTGGTTTTCAAGAAAGAAATCCCACAAGTATTCGGCATCGTTCCACTTCTGGAATAGTGCTGCCAACTCGTTGTTGGGCTTGTTCATGTCTCTCACTGCCCAAAGATGGTCTTTGCCTTCTATGATACGTTCAAATTTCATATGCGCTGCAAATTTAATGATTATTTTTGAAATATGCAACTTTTAAGTTGCGTTTTTATGTTCTTATATGTCTTTTTTGCCGAATAGGACAGTCCATCGGTCAATTATTGCCTTTGCCTGCTGCCACTTCTTTCCCTTTGAGCCTAACAGCTTTGGATCTGCCAGCAACTCATGATAGCGTCTTTGGGGAACATCCGGTCCACCAAGCGGTTTGTTGGTAATGGCTTGTAACGCTCGATGGAAGGTGATATAGTTGCAAGACTCAATACGATTCGACTGGCGAAGGGCATAAAGCAGGTAGGCCAGACGGGATGTGCCAGGATTCTCGGATAGGTAATCTTTGATATGGGCTTTCAATCTGGCCTTATCGCCAATGAGCAATTCATCAAGTGTCCGTCTATCCTTCTGCTGCCCACCATGAGACTGGCAGGAACGCAAGGTGAACATGATTTCTTTCCAACAGTCATCGCTTGATGTATCGTTGGCCAACTGTTGCCAGCCTTCCTTCGTGTCAGTCCTATTAGTTAGGCTATGCGCTATGAATGTCCGCAGACACATCCTGAACATTTCGGCTGTAAAACTGGTACTTTGACCGTCTACCATCTGCTTGCTGAATACGTCCGCCATCTGTCGAAGACCGTGGTCGAATGTGACGAAGAAGTAGATGCAGTAGGCGAGAGGTTCACCTTCAACGGCAATACGCTTGTAAAGTTGTTCAAGGTATTCTGGCACAAACAGGAGCGAATAGACATAGACCGTCTTTGTGACAAGCAGCGCCAGGTTCTGCAGGGCTATTCTGTCTTGATCTGCTAATGGGGTGTCGGTGCCAGAGGCTACTATCTGGTTGATCAAATCGTTGAGGACACACTTCATTGATGAAGGCATAGACTCGAAGCTCTCGCCGAGGTCATCAGTCCTGATGATGATGCAGTCACTGTTTGGAGTCTTTGTTTCCTCTATCTCGCCAGTAAATGAGTCCACCTTGATCATTGCGTGATGGAAGATACACTCAGCAGCCAACTGGTCATAATCGGAAAATGCCGCTTGGTCATCTGCTACCGAATCAGGGTTCATTATATATTTAAATATGTACGCGTAGAAATCCCTTGCATTCTGCGGCATACAATCATCAAGAAGTCCCATTGTCCTCTCCATTAGCGACAGGTCGCCACTACCGATGGCTGCAACCTGCCGTTTGAAGTCACTATACGTCTGTTGATGGTGGCTCTTCCATTCCCTTACGGCCTTATTTGCCGTTTCTCTATTATCCTGAATGTTCATGTGTTTATAAATGTTAATTACAAATTAATCTTTTTCGTGAGGTTCTGCTCAAAATAGCCATTTACATGAGTGTGTCAGCCGTTTGTCAATGTGAGCATCTAACCGAAATCGGGTGTTTTGAAGCCCCATTTCAACCATAGAGTTCTTTCTCGAACCGTTCCATTTCTTTCCTTTTCAGCATCAGCAGGGCTTCCTTAATATCGTCTTCCGAGAACGCATCCATCTTTTCGAAGAGAGCCTGCTTGCTTGGCGTGATGGACGTTTTGCTTACAGTATTCTGCGACTCTTCAATGCTGTCTTTGCTTGTATCGCCAACATTCAGCAACAAACGATTGAACTTCGCTCTTTCTTCGATAGTGTAGGGCGAGATATAGCGGATGGTTATCTGGCCTCTGTTGCCAAGGCTATGCCCCATCGCATCAGAGATATATTCCATGGGAACCTTAGCTGCATGAAGGTTCGTGGCAAATGAGTGGCGGGCGTATGTTCCCGTAAGGTTCATCGACCAGCCTATGGCATCCATAAGCTTCTTCAAGCGGTCTCTAATGTTCTTATTCTCTTGACATATCCTCTTTCGCACAGCATTGGCATCTTCCTCTCCGACATCATCCATCAAGAAAGGGAAAACCAGCTGATCTATCTTTGCTGTTGGCGAATAGCAGTCCAAGATTTCCCTCATTGGATCAGTAATTGGTACGATTACCTCCATGCCGTCACCGTCGATGGTTTCGTCTTCTGTCTTATGACGTATAAACCTGAAAGCACGACAATCCGCTTCAAAATAGTAGCGGTTGTAGCGTAGTAAGGCAAGGTCTATCAGGTTGCACCCACAACAGAGATATTGCATGAGAAACATGGCCAACGACTGATAAATGAGTTCTATAGCCTTCTCGCTCTTTGCGGCATAACTGACATTATCTTTCCGTCTCGTGTTGGATATGGGGAAATCTATATCACGGCTCTTCCAATGCAGATACAGCTCTGTCATCTGGTCAACTGTGAGAAACCACTCCTTACGGGATGATCCTGCAGGTATCTTAATCTTGTCACGGGTCTTACCAAACATATATGCTTTGGGCAGCATATACCCTTCACCAATACAACGGTTTACTACCACCCTGCATGCTCTGAGTCGGATGCCCTGCGTAGTTGACTTGATGTTCTTCTCCGTCATGCTTTCGATCCATTTGCTAATTACGGTGGAATCAACAGCAAAACCATCAGCGTATGTAAAGCCTGTCAAACTTGTAAAGCACCTGTACGCATTCTCATAGTTCTCAGCAGTTCCTGCCTTGCCACTACTGCGTTTCTCTCTGATAATCTCCTCCCATACCGAAAGAAAAGAGGCTGATTCACTACGACCTGTCAGTGCCAGTTTTATACGATCCAGCGTAAGTACACCTCGTTCGTTTACTGTTGTGACCACATTAACCATGCTTTCAAACACTTCTTGTAGCCGCACCTTACGTTCGAATGTCGTTTCTGTTCCAATCCGCTTTTCACGGTTCCCTTTGGCCTTGGAAAGCCTAATCATTTCATCTTCAGTACACTTCTCACCTAAACTGTAATAATAGCGTGAGCCACTGATATGGAATTTCACACACAGCGGAAAGGAAAAATCCTTAACAATTTCGGGATGCCTTTTGTCCAAACACATAGAGATATAGCAATCCCCGACCCGAGCGTCAAAGAGGGTAGATGATATTTTGTTTCTATTGCTTGTTGCCATATTATTTCTTTTGAATGTCATAGACTACAGCAAAGTTACCCATAAAATCACACCCTATCATGCATAAAGTGTTAAACTATGCAAACAAAGAATCGCGTATCAATTTTATTTTCATACCTTTGCGCAAGAAATCGCTATTGCTTGGGAGTCGATAAGAATGTGGTCATTCGTCAAAATTGACAAACCCCGGAACCTGTACGGAACTTTGACCCCTTGATTTGACCTCGAAAAGCATAGTTGAGGTGATAAGAAAGTGACATGGAACTTGTACGGAACTTCAAGTATTCCACAACAGAGAATCACTGCATATCATATTGAGAATTAGTAAATTAGAAAAATTAAAAATATATAGAGACGGACTACCACAGGCTATCACAAAGTATGTCCTTCGGAGCAACTCATAATCTGGAGGTCGTAGGTTCAAGCCCTACCTGGTCCACACAAAGGTCTCAGAGGTAATCTGAGGCCTTTTTGTACTCCAAAACCTCTATTTACAAGGACTTCCGAGATTTCAGGTGCTTCCACTTGTAAGAGAGTCTGATTTCCTGTAGATTTTTGGATTTCTTATGACCGCTGTTGACCGCTAGTTGACCGCAGTTTGCACTAAAATTTAAATTCTATGCTGACAATTAAAGCAGAAGTCCAGAAGGACAGAAAGAGAAATGATGGTAGCTACAACGTGAAAATCAGGTTCACAAAAGACCGTACAGTGAAGAGGATTTCCACCAACTTGTTTGCTACAGATGCAGACCTTACCTCAGATTTGAAGTTGAAAGAGGATTCCATGACTAAACAGGAGGCAGACCGCCTAGTGTTACACTACAGGACACTGGTTAATTCCTTACACCTCGATTCTGGCAACGATGACATTAGCGAAATCGTGAACCGTTTACTATGCAAAGAGGAAGCTGAGAAGCCTATTGATTTTATTGCATTTAGTAAGAAGTGGATTAGTGAGACTACTATTAAAGGCAAGGACAACTATACCACAGCTTTGAATTCATTCATCCGATTTCTAGGGGAAGAAGAGTTGGAAATCAAGAAAATCACTGTTGACCTGCTGGAACAATACCGTGACTATATAGTAAAAGTACGTAAGGAACGTGTGAAGGTTTTACAAGCAAAGGGGAAAAGAGTGCCGTCTAATCGATGCTTGTCACTATACCTTATGAGTCTAAGACATCTTTACGGTGAAGCACAGAGATTCTATAACAAACCAGATAAAGGCCTCATACGAATACCCCACACTCCATTTGAGTACTTCAAAATTCCGAAACAAGAGGCTACTCGTAAACGTGCTGTCACCCCTCAACAAATCAAGGCTATCTGGAGTCTGCCGTATCAGAATATCCACAAGGGAGTCAAGCATACCTGCCGTCCAGACCTTGCAAAAGATTGCTTTATCCTCTCATTCTGTCTCATGGGCATTAACTCCGTTGACCTCTATAATGCTACAGAGCTAAGGGGTAACAAGCTTGTTTACTGCCGTACTAAGACCAAAGACCGTAGACTTGACAAGGCTAAGATGGAAGTAGACGTACCTGACATGGTGCTACCCATTATTGAGAAGTACCGTGATACTACAGGCCAACGACTCTTCAAGTTCTACAAAGACTACAGAGACCACAAAGCATTCAATAAGGCCATCAACAAGGGACTGAAAGAGATTGGTGACCAGCTACAGATTGAGGACTTAGAATACTATGCAGCCCGTCATTCATGGGCAACGATTGCTCTCAACAAATGCAAGATTGACAAGTACACAGTCCATGCAGCCCTCAACCACGTGGATGAGAACATGAGAGTCACCGACATCTACATTGAACGTGACTTCGTGAACGAGAACAAGTCTAACCAGAAAGTCGTAAAGTACGTTTTTGGTAAATGAGATGCAGAAAACTCCACTTGATGTTTTGTCAGGTGGAGTTTTTTTGTTACTTTTGCAGCTATGAATAAAATAGAACCAATACAAGAATTTGAGCGTACAGGATATATGGATTATCCATACATCGATTATCCACTATTTAGTTACGTCAACATGGTGGCTAATAATTTCTGGTGGGAACCAGAACCTGATTTTGACGAAGAGAAAGGAGAACAATATTTCATCAAAAGTCCTTCGTTTGTCCCCAGCAGATTTGCTAGGAGATACATTGACAGGCAGATAGATGTCAGTCACTTAGACAAATATCTTCAAGCTGCTAACGAAAAACCGATATTTAAGCATTACAAATTTTCAGAGATTGATGACACTAACAGGCATGACTTGAAGAAAGTTCAAGAAGAAAATGTGCCAGACATATCAATGACCTTAAAAGTTTACCATTTAGACATATCCAAGTTTTGGTATCTATGTGTCTGTATCAAAGACTGGGTTGAAGGTAAAACTTGCGAAGGAGCAAGAATCAGTCTACCGACACATCGAGAAGAATTAAAGAATCTTACTAACGAACTAAACAAACTTAACCCTAAGTTATTTGGCAGCACCATTAAGACAACGGGTAAAGCAAAACTCACTCTGAATGTTAATGGTAAGAATACAGTAATCGAAGATACTCAGACACTAACCCTATTAAATGTCGCTGTTCTAAACTTTTTAGATTCAGGCATCTGTAAGACTACAATAAGGGTCGATGGGGAAAAAGATGAATACATAGTCCATAATCCTTTATTAGATACTTCAGAATTAGGGACGGAAAGACTGACTAAAGCTAAGGCCAAAACAATTAAATTAGCACTTTTCTACAAATATCTCAATTGGTTTTTGAAAGAGAAAGAGGCTGACAACGATATAATAGCGAACTATCCGCTATCCATATCAATAAACAAAGACTTACTTATCTCACGAATGGCTTTTTTTACAGGTGTCACTGACAATGAAAAATTCCTTAGTGCAGACAATTCTGACAAAGGCTTTATCCGTACAGCTATAAGTGGCTATGAAGATGTCGAAATACCCACCGATAACAAATACTATGGTTTTGGCTGATAAATAGTTTTTTGCAATTTCAATTTTCATTTTACTGAAAATCAATTAGTTGGGAAAAATTGAAAGCATATTTTCCTAACCATCATTCCACTTTTTTCATTCCTCATTTCTACTATAGATTCTAACTTTGCACCCAGAACGAAACAGCAGCGATCGGGCTAGAGTAGTTCTGGAGGTAAAGATGCCGCCTCGCACAGTGCAAAGGGCAGCAAATATAAAAGAAAAAAAGATGAAAAAATTAAATTTTTCAGTACTGACAACTGCCAAGGAGCAGCAGTACCCCAACAATGAGGCATATGCCGAAGTAATGAAGATGATGAACCGTGGCGACAAGCTTTCGGTTAAGTTTGGAACAACGAAGACTCAGCACCCCTATGCTTGGGTAGAGTCTAAGACTGTGGCGGGATTCAAATACGAACTGGATGCCGAGCGCATGAACAACCTTATTAATTATTTAGCGACTGGTGAGGTTAGTAATTATGCAGGCGACCCGATGCAGAGTGACACTGTTGAGGTTAGCGAGGATTACCAGTGGGAAGTCATGAAGCAATTCATTGAAAAAGGGTTTGTGCTCCAGTACACTCCGCTCTTTCGAGAGTACAATGACAAGATTTCTGCCATGAAGTCGATGTACAAGGGGACTGTGTTTTTCAGGATTCCTCGTACCACCGAGAACCTTAACTACCTGCGTGAGCACCAGCAGGATATCTAAGTCTAACCCGTAGAGGGGTAGTGCTCGCCCCTCTACACTTTTTAATATATATGGAAATAAAAGAAATTATAATAAGCCTAAAGAACGGTAGACCGCAGCATCTCAGCGACATCTACCCAGTGATTGAGACTAACACCATCCTCAATAAGACCATTACGGGAATCGGAGCTACCTACTCAGAAATCAAAGCTCCCAGACATTCCATTATTATTGAGCCAACCAGACCTGTAATTTACGGTAAGACTCACGACCCGAAGCACAAGAACGATAATCTTAAAGGAGTATGGCAGGGGGTCTATCAGGACGAGATTACAGATTACATTGAGACCAGTCTCCGTCAGGGAAAGTGGATTAAGATACTGACTACTCCCGAAAGTTTCAGGAAGGTACAGGACGCTTTTGATGGCCTTGACATCGATATACGCTTCGATGGTTATTTCCTGCTGTTCGATGAGATTCAGAAATCTGTGAAAGACTGCGACTACAGGTCAGACATCACTTTACCGATGGATTTGTTCTTCGAATGCAAGGATAAGGCTGTTGTCTCGGCAACCCCACCAACACAATACGCAGACCCTCGCTTCAACGATTTCCAGATGGTCAAGCTCGTACCTGATTACGATTACCAAATGGACTTGCAGCTATATACTACGAATAATGTGTTGCAGAGTACTCGCGAACTGTTGGAATCTCTAGCATCGGACGAGAGACCTGTTTTCTTCTTCGTCAACTCCACCGATATGATTTTTTCGCTAATGAAGCAGCTAGGAGTCAAGGATGAGTCTGCAGTGTTCTGCTCCGAGAAGAGCGTTGACAAGCTAAAATCCTTTAAATTCAGGAATGCTTACGAGGAATGGAAAGAATCGAAGAAAGCTCGCTATAACTGGATGACAAGCCGATTCTATAGTGCACTCGACATCGAATTACAGAAATCGCCAAATGTCGTGATGCTGACAGATTGCTATACAGCAGAATACACGATGATTGACCCGTACATGGATGCCGTACAGATTGTTGGCAGGTTCCGAAATGGTGTGAACAGGATATATCACATCAGCAATTGCGACAAACGTAACCCGATAAAAAGCAGAGAGCAGATAGACGAAACGTTTCGTGCACAAAAGATTGTCTACGAATACATGGGTACGATGGCTTATTCTGCATCAACAGCTACTCAACGGGAAGAATTCCGCAGAGCACAGGCTACTATACCTTTCACTCGGTTCCTTGACGAGAATAACGAAGTTGACCCTTATAAGGTAGACAACTACATTGACGAGGAAACAGTGAAAGTTACCTACAATAATTACAGTAGAGTGCTGCAAGCATATCAAGATTGCGGTTACTTCAATGTGACTCGCATCCCTCAGTACTACAAGTTTGGAGATTTTGAACGTTTGAAGATTGAGTCCAAGGCAGCATCTATCAGGGAGAAACGTAAGGAGATTGTTGCTCAACTGGAACTGCTCGGAGACTGTGAAACAGAGTTAGAATGTCAGTTCAAACGTGACCTTGAGTTTGCTGACCGTATGATAGTTGAAGCATACGACCTGATAGGAAAGGCTGAAATTGAGCGGTTGAGATATTCGGTCACAAAAATACGTGAAGCAGTCATCTTGAAAAAACACCAAATGACGGCTCATGCTACAGATGCCATTCAGCTCATTAACACCTTCTTCTATCCCCAGCAGTGGTACTCGGCCAAGTTCATTAAGGAGAAAATCAAGGAAATCTTTGCTGAGCTGAATATCCCCACTACTAAGGCTGTCACCTCACATACCATTACCGAATACTTTGAGGCCAGAGAGCTAAAAAAGCGAGTTGGCGGCAGAGGTTATTTTCTCATATCACCCCGATTTGTCTAGTGCGACTTTTTTACTAAAATATCGGTTTTATATACCTTTTTTCGATTTTGTCACTAAAAATTTTAATGACTATGAATTATAATTATCCATTAAACGCTGCTAAGGGTAACATGTACGAGTTTATCACGCATACGTGGAATCCGATTAAAGGATGTTGCTATCACCAGTGCAGCTATTGTTACATGAACAATCTGTTGACTCCAAAGTACCAGTGTTCCCCTGTCCTCGTCGAGTACGAATTTAGTAAAGACCTGAATGAGGGTACAAGGATATTTGTAGGAAGCAGCATTGATATGTTTGCCGAAAATGTTCCTGACGAGTGGATTTTGAGAGTCCTTGACCATTGTGCAGGATTCAACGACCAAAAAGCGGGACAAAAGAAGATAGTTTACCTGTTCCAGTCGAAGAATCCGAGCCGGTTTCTGCAATTCCTTGACCATCGAGTGTTTAAACATGCTATCATTGGGACAACGATTGAGACTAACCGTTACTATCCTGAGATTATGGTGAATTCACCGAAAATAGAGGAAAGAGCTAACGCTATGAAGCTAATTGCAGAGAAAGGTTTCTATACAATGGTCACAGCGGAACCACTACTTGCATTCGACAAGACGGAACTTGTGGAGATTGTCAGACAGTGCAATCCTCGATTCGTTAATATCGGGAGGAATAGTGAACGCAAAATCTCTTTACCAGAACCAACTTCAATACAAGTAAAGGAGCTGATTGCAGAGCTCAGAGAGATAACCAAGGTCATAATTAAGAGTAATGCTAAGAGCTGGCTTGGATAGTCTGGGGACTGATAGTTGAAAAAGGGAGCGGATTTCTTCGGAGTCCGCTATTCTTGTCTATAACACAATCCTCAGAAATACCGATTTTGAAAATTTTTCTTTGTTGAACGCGCGGCACTTCACCCTCAACAAGTCCCCCCTCCCTGTCTCAATAGGTAAAACGTTTTTCCATGGAAACCTGAGCAACATACAAAAAAACGTAGTCAATTTGTAAGGCATCTGTATGTCTAAGAAGTAATACACTTCATTACAGTTAACTCTATCATTAACCAATTAATTCATTTTATTATGAACGATTTATTATTGATGCCTAATGCTGTGGCTATGAATAACAGCAATCAGTTTGCAACAGAGTACGTTGACTACGAAGAAGTTGTAGAGCAACCTGTAACCTCTGCTAAATCCTACGTCAGTTTCTTGGATGCTAACACCAATCACATTACTATGGACGAGCTAAAGACTCAGTGTGTCGTTCCTACGTGGGCTAATCAGGAACTGACCATTTCTCATCAGGACTTCATCGAATCAGTGCATGATGCCGCTAAGACTTTCTATCGTGGTGAAGCAGTAACAGCACCATCCATCCGTGTGTCCCACATTGTCAGGGGCAGGACTCCTAATGCCTTGGGCAAACGAGCTTCTGAGCTTCTGGAGTGTGAAAAGACTCAGTTCTACCAAAGGTTGGCATTTGCTTTCACCATTCCCACCATCTATGAAACGATCGATGGAAAGAAGCTAGAACTTTGTGTTGGTGGTGTCCGTAACTACAATGACCTGAACCTCTATCGTTCTTCTAAAGGAGTGGAGAAATTCTCAGTGTTTGTAGGCTGGCGCGTGGTTGTCTGTAGCAATCAGGTGCTGACAGGTCAAGGTGTGAAGCTCTCTATGGAGGTAATGGATTTGAAGCTGCTCTACCAACAGGTGATGGAACTCTTCAACCAGTTCAACCCTGCAAAGGACATTCACTTGTTACAGACTCTTTCCAACACTTACCTGACTGAGACACAGTTTGCACAGGTGATTGGCAGAATGAGGCTCTATCAGGCACTACCACAAGGACTCTCTAGGGGCATACCTCGTCTGTTGATTACTGACAGTCAGATTAACAATGTGTGCAGAGGCTACTACCATAATGAAGACTTCGGTGGTAAGGGTGGCTCACTCTCTATGTGGAACTTCCACAATCTGCTGACTGAGTCCAACAAGTCAAGCTACATTGATAGCTATCTTTCCAGAGCAGTTAATGCTACAGATGTCAGTGTGGGGCTTAACAATGCTCTGCACGGTGATACGACTTACCAATGGTTTCTTGGTTAGTTGATAGAGCGGAGGGCATCACCTTATTATATATAGGTGGTGACCCTCTTTTTCTTTTCTAATGTGTTCAATTAATGGGTGTGTTCAGATAAATCTCTGTAGGTCTATTGGGCATACTCTTTTTCGTTACCAACCAATACTTTGATTAAAATGAAAGCAGTTATCTATGCCAGAGTCTCTTCAATAGGTGACAGGCAAAACACAGACCGTCAAATTTCAGACCTTCTGGACTATGTGAAATATCAGAATTTAGAAATTTGCAAGATATACGAAGAGCATATTTCTGGAGCAAAGAAAAACGTAGAACGTCCCATCCTACAACAAGCTATCGAATATTGCAAGCAAAACAGTGTTTCCATCCTTTTAGTAAGTGAGCTATCACGTCTGGGGAGAAATGCCTTTGAAGTTCTGGCAACAGTGAAAGACCTCATTGATTCAGGAGTTAACCTCTACATGCAGAAGGAACAGCTAACTTTGCTTGATGCAGAAGGTAAACCAACCATGTTCGCACCGATAATGATAGCTACCTTATCTACCTGTGCCCAACTTGAAAGAGAAAACATTAAGTTCCGGCTCAACTCTGGTAGGAAACTATACATTGAACGTGGCGGCAAACTTGGTCGTAAAGTAGGAAGCATCAAGACTACTGAACAGAAGAAAGAAGAGTACAAGGACATTATCTCTTATCTAAAGAGAGGCTACTCTGTTCGTAATACAGCAAAGCTAACCTGCAAGGGGATAAGCACTGTTCAACGGATTAAGACAGAATTTTCTCTTTAATGGGAGCACATTTCATACAATCAGGTGGATATTTCATACAAACAAAGTAAAATATCTGCCTGATTTCTTGTTTTTTTCAAAACTAATCGCTAAATTTGCAGGTGAGTTTCAAGTACCCAACGTGTTGGAGTGCGTTTTAATGGCTCAAACATAGTAAAAAGAGCGATTGACGTTTATCCTGTCATAGAATCTGGACAATTCTTAGCTACAAGGATAATGGCAATATGCTCACATCTTTAGGATTATTGTACCTTCATAGGCATGATATGTTCTAAGGTGTGGGCTATTGTTCATTGTTTGTAGCAGGTAGTCCAGAACCTTATGACGATAATGGCAATAGTCCCACACTCTTAAACAATAGTCTGCTGATTTCTTGGGATTGGTTGGCAACGATTATAAATCAATATGAAAAGACTCTTATTTATTTTTACTTTATCATTGGTCTTTAATATTGCTTATCCATATCCTTGGATAAAGACGGCCATATTTCAGAATGGAATTTGGTATCCTTGGGAGAAGGGGTCTGGCGTAATTCAATCAGGAACTTATAACCAGTTTACTGTTCACTCCCATCTAGAAGATCCTTCAAAATTCTACTTCCGAATTACTATTGATAATTTTTATATTCCAGACAAAAAAACGCGAAAGGAACACATCAAGAATAATGAATGGTATGAATATACTGGATATATTGAGTATTGGATTGATGATGAGCATCTGAACTTTCTTTCATGTTTACCAAATTACGATAGACTCCTTCCAAATGCAGCTCTCCCATGGTATAAATATGATGGAAGGCCTTCAATAATAAAAAAATCGCCTGCAAAGATACAAATACAGCCATATGAGAAAACTCCACAACTCTATAATATTTGGTTTGAAGGTATTGGATACGCTTTTTATTTTTATCAAACGGGTTATTAAAATATGAATAAAGACGATATAATATCAAGACGCATGTTTTTTAAATATGCAGCAAAAAGCATTTTACCGATTTTGGGAGCAATTGCGCTACCTATCAATGCAAAAGATTTTTTGAATGGTGGCGGTAATGAAACCCCACAATCATGTAACGGTAATTGCACTGGTCTTTGTACTACGACTTGCACAAATGGTTGTAAAGGAGAGTGTAAAGGGTGTCAAGGCAGCTGTGAAAATGGATGCCAATCTACTTGTGGAACTGGTTGTGGCCAAGGATGTCAAGGACGTTGTAATGCAATGTGCCAAAGCGATTGCGTTACAGGATGTAAAGTTACATGTGACAGTGTCTGTGGTGAATCGTGCATAACAGGCTGTAGCAATGGATGCAAGAATACTTGTACTGGTGGCTGTGGTAGTAGTTGTTCTGGAAATTGTAGAGGAGAATGCTATGGAACTTGTAGTGGTTCTTGTGGTTACGGATGTTCTAGAGGCTGCACTGGAGGTAATATATTCTCAGTTTATAGATGAAAGAGAATAGTCAGCCATGGAAAGGTGGAATAGCGAAGAATATTACATTCATCGTTACCAAAGATTGTCAGTTAGCTTGTAAATATTGCTATCTCATAGGCAAAAACAATAAAGAACGAATGTCTTTTGAGATAGCGAAACAAGCTATTGACAATATTCTAAATAATGAAAATGAGTTTAAAGAAGATAGTGTCGTATGGGATTTTATTGGTGGAGAACCATTTCTAGAAATAGATTTGATTGACAGAATATGTGATTATCTGAAAATCGAAATGTTTAGAAGAGACCACCATTGGTTTAATTCCTATCGCTTTTCATTCTCCACTAATGGTCTGAACTATCATACAGAAAAGATACAAAAATTCATTGAGAAAAACAAGGAGCATCTTAGCATTGGAATAACTATAGACGGTACAAGACAAAAGCATGATTTAAATCGTATCTATAAGCACGATGGAGGCGAAGAACGTGGATCATATAATGATGTCGTAAGGAACATTCCGTTATGGCTTAGTCAATTTCCACATGCAGGAACAAAAGTCACGATAAGTTCAGAAGATATTCCATATATAAAAGAAAGTGTTCTTCATCTCTTTTCTCTTGGCATCCATGAAGTTAATATTAACTGCGTGTTTGAAAATGTTTGGAAAGATGGGGATGACAAATTATTTGAGAAGCAGTTATTAGAACTGGCAGATGCTATTATTGATGAAGGGTGGTACAATAATAATGCATGCTCTTTTTTCTCAGAAATAATTGGCAAGCCTCTTGATATTGAAAAAGATAATCAAAACTGGTGTGGCGCAGGAATGATGTTGGCGGTGGATGCTGCTGGCAATTTCTACCCATGCATTCGTTTTGCAGGCTATTCTTTAAGGAGTAAAATGCCTATCATTATTGGTAATGTTAAGAGGGGAATTGATAAGAATCTTTTGCGTCCATTCCTAACTCTTGACCGTAAGACACAATCACCCCAAAAATGTTTGGAGTGTGAAGTCGCAAGTGGTTGTGCATGGTGTCAGGGAGAAAATTATGATGCTGCAAAAACCAATACTATTTATCAACGCTCAACTGCAATATGCTTAATGCACAAAGCACGTGTAAGAGCTAATAATTACTATTGGAACAAATTATATCGAAAACTGGAACTAGAGGGTATGCGAGAAGAGTTTGAGAAGAACAAAAAAGACGTTAAATCAGTAATGTGCTAATGATATGCTACAATACCTTATTATATTATTAGATGATAGGTCAACTTCATTTTGTCACTACGAAATCCCAAATGACAGGAATAAAAGGCTGATAGACCTTGATGACTTGAAACAAGGGATAAAATATGCCATGATGGAGAATCTAATGATACAGTTTGTCTATCCAGACTTAGAACTGCCTGAGCAATATACAGGAGTTATAAACTCTATAGACCATATTGACATCAAACCATTTGTAGATAAGCGAGATATCGATTCTGACGTAATCGTTTTTAATGGATTACCTCTCAATCTTTTAGAAGAAAGCTATCCAACTTCTATATTTCGAATGTCACCACAGGAATTCTTTGATTTTCCTCCATATTTAGTTAAGAAAATATGTCGTTCCATTAAAAGGGTCAACATTGTTATTTCGAACATGGATCCTATTTTAGCATGGGATTTAGACAGATATAAATCTAAACTGAATGACCTATCAGATATAATAGAGCAAGAATACGTTAATGGCAACATATCTCAATGGAACATATTAACGGATAGAATTTCATTGTCTGAGATGAATAATTGTAATGCAGGCGACACATCCATTACACTTGCACCGAATGGAAAACTCTACATCTGTCCAGCATTTTATTATGAGAATATAGAAGACTCAGTTGGTGATGTTTATAATGGTTTAAATATTCCCAATCAATATCTTTACAAATTACAATTTGCTCCGATATGCCGTCATTGTGATGCTTACCAATGCAAAAGATGTGTGTGGCTTAATCGAAAAAGGACACTGGAGGTCAATACTCCCAGCCACGAACAATGCGTAGCATCTCATTTGGAAAGAAATGCTTCAAGGTCTTTTTTGCATAATCTTCGAAGGCATGGTGAATTTATGTCAGATAAAGAAATAAACGAAATAGATTATTTAGACCCTTTTA
The DNA here is from genome assembly GCA_902764705.1 of uncultured Prevotellaceae bacterium. Lineage (GTDB taxonomy): Bacteria > Bacteroidota > Bacteroidia > Bacteroidales > Bacteroidaceae > Prevotella. The sequence continues at coordinate 16,041 of CACWWZ010000028.1, forward strand.
ATAATAAAGACAAATGGTAACAAGGAAAAAAGTAGGGCAAGTGACACCCGAAGAGCGTAATGAGATTCAGACACTTTTTGAACGTCGCAATGGATTGAATGAGTTGGCTAAGATTCTTACGAGTGACAACACTGAACTATATGAGAAATTGGTTAAAGACATGGGTGATACTACCACAAAATATCAGAATTGGTGGGATCGTATGGCTCAGAAATATCAATGGGAGAGTTCAGAAAATGGAAAATGGGAGATTAATTTTGAGACCTGTGAGATATTCTTGACATAACGATTCTGGAGAATAACTTCTACGCCCAACCACCCATTTCATACTAAGAATCGTAGTGAGTGGTTGGGCTTTTCAATAAAAATTAGTAACTTTGCACTCACTCCAAACTAATGATAAGATGAGAGCGACATTAGTCTATTTCCTGTTAGCAGTCCTGATGCTATGTGGCTGCAAGAAAACGGAACAAGCAAACTGCACCTGTCCGCCAACAATATTCTTGCAACCTTATGACAACTATACTCAGAAGGAAGCAAAGCAGCTGAGCAAGGTGTTAGAAAAGAAGTTCTTGGATCTATACGGTGTGGAGTTTGAGTTTGAAGTCCTACCCAATAAGAAACTTTCTGCTGACCTGATGAACAATAGTAAGTCACGTTACAGAGCTGATAAGATTATAGACTCACTGAAAAAAGAGGCTAGCGACCATCGAATCATGATAGGCTTGACTCATAAAGACGTTTCTGTACCATACAAAGGTAAACCAGATTGGGGTGTGCTTGGTCTTAGCATACATGGTACATATGCTTGTGTGGTATCTGACTATAGACTAAAGCACAAGAAACGTGATTATTGGAAGGTCGTAACGCATGAGTTTACTCATACTGCCTGCAACTATAGTCATTGTCCTAATGATGACCCAACTTGCATTATGAAGGATGCTAAAGGCAAAGCTGATTTTGCTAATAAGGTCAGCTTTTGTAAGACGTGCAGAGAAAATATCAACATCTGACGTGGACTTTTCCAAAGAAAAAACCGATTTATATGGTGTTTTGAAAAAATGTAACCAACTTTTTAGAATCTATATTAAAGGAGATTTTTTGTAATTCACAGTTACACCTGTTTTTCAGGAAAGAATTATTTTTTTCAGAACAACTATATAAAAGAGTGAAAAAATGTCTACCAACAAAATAATGACATTAGAGGGGTCTCTAGCTATTATTTTAATGTTTCAGATTTTTTAACTTGGATTAGCTACAGGTTGATAATACCTTTAGTTATAGTTGCAATTGAACAAGGGAATTTTCCAAATCGGGAGTTCCTTTGTTTCTTTAGCTAGAGAACATTTTTTTTCAAAGCTACCTTACAAAAGTAAGAAAAAATATCCGTGCCAGAAATACGGTTAAGTAAAGTGAAAATGGACTCAACCAGAAACGGCCAGCAACATACCCTTTATTTTTCAATGATATGAGGGGTTAGGTGCTACTCAATAATGGTCTGGTAAACAGCGACACTAAAAATGAAGATGCACGGTGATTAAAAATTGCTTTTGTCTGTAGGAATTATTCTGGGCTACTGAAAATCTAGATTGAGAAAATAGCATGAAAATCGCTGTGAGATACTCGATACTTTTGCTTTCAGATATATGGGGAAACAGGAGGCGCATAATCGCGTCTTTTGTTTTGCCCCGCAGTAGAACATTTTTTTTCAAGCACACCATATAAAAGTAGGAAAAAATATCCGTTCTAAAAAACAGATGAATTTGAGGCAAGGTTAACTTGCTTTTTTACCCATTAAACGAAAGTAAATGGAACCAATTATTATTCATTCTGGAGAGGCTCGTTATCTTAGTGAGCTTCCCGAATTTCAAGATGGCTTGCCGCATGGCATAGTCAACAAAACGAAAACAGATGTTGGCGGTACTTATGTCGCAGCAAACTGTAGATCAAACTATATTATCGTGTGTCCGTTCAGGGACTTGGTGGATAGCATAGCAGCAGATAAGAATAACAAGTACGATGTCTTCAAATGTTACGGTGGAATCAAAGAATATCAATTCCGAAAATACATCAAAGAACACAAGATTTACAAGATTGCCGTTACTTATGACAGCTTAGACAAGCTTCTGAGATGGATGGGTAATAATACAGATACTTGGAAGGTGTTGATTGACGAATACCATCTTATTCTAGAGGACATGGACTACCGAGAGTCTGCTATCATGCAAATGTGCTGGAATATACACAAGTTCAAGCATTACACTTTCTTGTCAGCTACTCCAATAGATGAAGAATATGAGATTGATTTCTTCAAGAACTTACCACATTACAAGGTGGTTTGGCCACTAGGATTACCCATTACCGTTAGAAAGATAAAGGCTACATGCTTACCACATGGACTGGCCAAACTGATTAGTATTTTTAAAGAAGTAGGAATCTACCTGCCAGACGTTAACGGAGAGAGAAAGAAGGTAGAACAGCTTTTCATTTTTCTTAATTCTGTAACAACCATTAAGCAAGTCATCGACACTCTTGAATTGGAAGAAGATGAAGTGAAGGTCTGCTGTGCTCAGAGACAACGGAACAGACTTATTCTTGGTAGATTCAAAAGAGAGTCTGCTATTGCACCAAACAAGAGAATCAACTTCTTTACCAAAAAGAGTTTCCAAGGGTGCAATCTATTTTCTAACAATGGACTCATCATTGTGGCAAGCGACGTACACAGAACACAAACACTGGTAGATATAACCACAACGATGGAACAGATAAGCGGTAGGCTCAGAGAAAATGACGAATACCATAACATCTTCCGAAATACAATGGTACATATCTATTCAACAAACAATAGTGTCTTGTCACAGGTTGAGTTTGATGCAGAAATGAACAGGAAAGAGGATGCCGCAGTACGATTGCTATCCCTGCAAAAGAAAGCTGATGAGAAGGAATTGAATGCACTCATTAAGAGGGTCAACATCGAGAATGACATATTGTCTATAGAAGAAGGTCGGTTAGTCCGCAATGAATTGAAGAAGAAGGCTTTTATCAGAAAGCAGAAAATAAGGGAGGCCTACAAAGATGGAATAAACCTGAGAGCTGCCTATAATAAGTCTGAGAAGTTCGTACAGGCAAAACAAGAATACTGGGACGAGTTCGATTCACTACTTGCACGGGCAGTAACTATCTCGTATGAGAAACTGCTTAGAGATTACTTAGAGCATCCTTCTGAACAATACGAAATCGAATATCCAGAGTTCAAAGACATTAAGCGATACCTTAAAGAAACGGAAATGAATAGTTGTCGTTGGAATAAGGATAAGATGCTGAGTGTTGTTGAGGACAAGAAGAAACTGCAACAGGCTTTCAGGGCTATATACCAAAGGGGAGTTTTCATTAGCGATAATCAAATGAAGATACTACTCGCTGAACAATTCAACAGGCTTGGTATCAACCTATCTCCGAAAGCCACTCAAATACTCAACTGTGACATATATCACGTTGAAAGATGCAGTCAGACCATTGATAAGAAGAAAGTCAACGGCTACAAACTGGGCGATATGCTATTTCATTTCTAACTGGGCTATGCTTTATTTCATTAAAAGTGGGAACTACTGCAAGGTTGGCTACACCAAGGATTCAAAGGCATTTTTCGAGAGAATGAGAAAATACCTGACACACAATCCATACTTCCAGATACTAGACATACAGAAAGGAGATATGACAGACGAGAAGATGATTCACGTCTTGATACCAGAGTAGCTATACCATTATGGTGAATGGTGCCTATGGAACAAAGAGATAGCTCAAATATGGCTGGATTATTTCAAGATACAGACAGAGGCTGGGCTAGAATCATACTTCTATCTAAGGAATAAGAAAGCTAACAAGGCTATCGTACAGAGATTTAAGAACTCACCATATCTTAATTTCGTCAGATATTTCAGAAAGGAGTCCAATCTAGATTTGTCTGAACCAGACGAAACGGAGTGGCGGACACCTTAATCAAAATACAATCATATAGTGGCGCATCACAAGGGTAATACTCTATGGTGTGCCACTTTTCTTTTTTACAGGAATTCTGGAATACAGGAATCGGAATTACCAAGGAAATAGAGATACATGATTATTTGTTTCCGCCTTCAAACTTTTCTCCGTTTTCATTCTTCATTCTCATTAAAAATGACTATCTTTGTGGCGTAATTCTTGAACATGTTGACCTATAGTTGACCGCAAGATTACAGGGAGATGTGTAACATGCTGATTTTGAGAGCCCAATAAGGCTATAAGGGAGAGACTCATAATCTGGAGGTCGTAGGTTCAAGCCCTACCTGGTCCACACAAAGGTCTCAGAGATAATCTGAGGCTTTTTTGTACTCCAAAACCTCTATTTACAAGGACTTCCGAGATTTCAGGTGCTTCCACTTGTAAGAGAGTCTGATTTCCTGTAGATTTTTGGATTTCTTAAAAAACTTACTATTATGCTGACAATCAGAGCAGAAGTCCTAAAGGACAAAAAAATACAGAGGATATAGTGCTTTGGACCTTCAGTTTTTTTTTGTGTCAAAATGCGAAAAGCTTCATATTTGGGCTTAACCAGCTTAGTATCAGCCTATTAACTAATATGAACCTTTTTCAAAAAGCTTCATATACCATCATCACAGCAAAACAACTTGTTTTGGTGTGATTAACCAGCCTTTAACGATTGAAAAGTATGCCTTCTACGACACCAAAACAAGTTGTTTTGGTACAAAGAGTTATATCAAAAAGCCTCCCCGCCAGCATTGTGTGACGGGAAGGCCCATGTTGTTATCCTAAATCAATACCTATTGATGCGTTACTCTTTGTCTTGTTCATTCGGTTTGAATTTGTTTGATATACTGTATGCCCATCATGGTCAGATCGTCGCTCTGTTCTGCATCGCCCACGAACTGGTGGACGGCATCGGTCATCAGGGCGATGAGCTGGTGGGGCTCCTGCTGTTGCTGGGCGAGAGCCTTGACTGCCACATCGTTAATGCGATTCATCTGGAACTCTTCATTTTCGACATTCATCGCCTCGGTCAGTCCGTCGGTGAAGAGGAAAATGGTGGTGCCCGTATAAATCTCCGCCTCCTGTAGCGTGTATTCCCATTCGGGCATAAAGCCGACGGGAATATTGCTGTCACAAGGCAATTCACCGACACCGGCACCAACAAGCAACGGGGCGTCATGGCCGGCATTACAGTAGAGCATCTGACCCGTGGGCAGGTCAAGCACACCGACGAAGAGGGTGACGAACATGTTATTTTTGTTCATGTCAGCAATGGTCTTGTTGATGGAGCCCACAATATGGTTTGGCATCGACTCGTGGGCCGACACGGTGCGGAAGGCTGAGCGGGTCACAGCCATGAAGAGCGAGGCAGGCACGCCCTTGCCCGACACGTCGCCGATGCAGAAGAAGAGTTTCTCGTCGCGGAAATAGAAGTCGAACAAGTCACCGCCCACTTCCTTGGCCGGAGTCAGCGAAGCATATAGCTGCACGTCGTCGCGGTCGGCCCTGGTGGGGAACTTCTCGGGCAGCATACCCATCTGTATATCACTGGCAATACGGAGATCACTCTCTATCGCAGCCTTCTGGGCAGTGGTCTCTTCCAGCTGGTCGTAGGCTACCTTCAGCTTTTCGTGGGCCTTGCGCAGTCTAAGATTGGCACGGTGACGGAAGACGGTATAGACGGTGAAAGCAATAATCAATAATACCACTACCAGACCGGTATAGATTTGTCGCTGGCGTGCAGAACGTGCTTCAGACTCCACAATCTCCATATCTCTCTCGTGAATGGATTGCAGTTCGCTGGCGTCGAGGTGCCGGTTGTTGGTGATGGCGGAATCGAGCACCTCACAGATCTGCCGCGCTGTCATATTGACCAACTCTTCCTGGTCGAGCATCTGGTGGGCGCGATACTTCTTCAGCAAGTAGCGCTGTATGTTGTCTAATGAATAGACTGTGAGGTCTTTTTGCAGGTATTCCAAGATGTTATAATAGTTGTCTGCCGCCTCTTCCCATCGCTGGGCCACGGTCAGGTAGTCATTGGCATCAGTCCATCCCTCCCGGGTATCAGCGAATCGTGTCTGCCGGTATTCCTCGTAGGCTTTTTCGGCCTCGTCGTGACGGCCCACGCCCTCTAACGAGGTGGCACGGAATATTAAGAATCTGGCCCATTGTTTGTCGATATAGTCTTTGTTGTCTGAGTATAATTCCTTGTATTCCTTTACCAAGTCGCCCATGCGTTCGGTCCACGTCAGTCCCTCCTCATATCCTTTGACATAGTTCCAAATGTAGGCGATGTTGATGATACCGGCCATGGCATCGCGATAGGCAGTTTTCGAAGCATTCTGCCGAATACGGTCGATGTGCTGGCGATAGGCTCGCTCCAGCATGTCGGTTGCCGTGGAGTCATCCTTGTCGAAGTAAGTCTTGCAGCAGCCGGCGAAAACCAGCAGGTTGGTATAGTCGCTGGTGGTGTCGCAATGGATTTTCTCCAGTCGGTTGATGACAGGCAGTGCCGTATACAAGGCAGCGGCATATTCTGCGTAACGACAAAGCTGACTGGTCAGGTAGCTGGCCGACTTGGCATAATAGACCAGATCATTGGCGTCAGTAGAGTTCTCCGTGACCTTGATAGCCTCTTGCCAAAAGGATTTTGCCTGTTCGCGCTCGCCCATTTGGTAGTCCGCATAGCCTTGCCAGTAATTACTCTCGCCTTTGGAAATCTTTCCCGCCTTTTCCAAACTGTCTGCCAAGGAAAGCACCCTCTCATAGTCTTTCGCCAAGGAAGCCATGTTGATCATGTTTGTAGCTTCGGAACTGGAGGTTTTCCTGCCTCCACTCTGACAGCTGGTGAACAGCAGTTCCATTGCGCCGCTGATTATCAGGATGGCGGCCATCACCCATAGTTTCCTTTTTCTCATATTTTAATATCAATAGGTTTGTTCATAGTAGAATCTGGTCGAATCCGGTCATTTTAAAGATTTTCTCGACCTCGGGCTGGATATGAAACACCTTGAAGCTGCTCTGGTCTTTTACGGACTTCCGCATGATCAACAGTACGCGGAGACCGGCCGATGAGATATAGGGCATTTTCTCCACGTCCAGTTCAATGGAATCGGTCTGAGGCGACACCTCCTGGAAGGCTTTCAGCAACTGCGTTGCCGTGAGGGTATCTACCCGTCCCTGGACTTTCATGACGAGTTTTCCGTCCGTTACCGAACTGTCCACGGCAAAGGGAAGCTCTGGAGCCGACTTCCTCCCCGTCTTCGGAGAGGCGACACGCATGGTGAGTATGTTCATCTGCCGATAGGCATTCCGGAGCTCATCAGTCACGCCTGCAACATCCGGAAGATAGAGCGTGACGGGCTCAGCCGCTACCGTGAATCCCTGCTCTTCCAGAAATCTCCTGGCTCCCTCCTCGCCATTGAGGAAGAGACTGTTCTGGTTCATCTTCACGTCGGCCATTTCGTTGGCTTTCCCTTGCATACGATTCAATAAGGCAAGTTCATCTCCTTTAAGCAAGGTGCTAAAGGTGAGCGTATAGATTCTCAAGATGGATGTGTCGGCTGTCATCCAACAGCCACCGTACTCCGAGAGAAGACGGTGAATGGCCTGGCAGAGGCTCACCAGCTCCGGCTCGTTGAAATACCCCAGCAGCCCTTCCGTCACGATGCACAACTCGCCTTTGACGCTCCCCAATGCGTCTTTCATGGACTGGTAATTGGTGGCATCCACGGCGTGGTAATTGGACAGGCGGCGCTGCTCGGGCGTCATCACCTTCTGGGCGGCAGGAGCCATGTCGTCAATCACCACCGGAAGGTCAAAGCCGAAATAGCGCTTCCCCGCCGATGACACGCGGAACCCGCGGGGCGAATAACCCGAAGGAAGGTCCACGATATTGTGGGCGCTGCTTCGAATCGCAGCGGTGTTGTATATTTCATAGCGGGCCAGCTGGGCAGTCTTGTAACAGTCCCCGATATGGGCGGGGAGAATCTTGGCTTTCTCCTGCAATTCTGTCTCCAGGCCGATAATAGGCAGCAAGGCAACAGCATCTGGATCCCCTGCCTTTTTCAGAAGACCTAAAGTCGATTTGGCGGTCAAATAAACGGGGTTTACTGTCTTTTGTAGTTCTTTGTTGTCCATGATTCTATCTGTACTTCGCATTTATTATATAATAGGTTATTCGCTAATCAGGCACTGGCCGGTCATTTCCTTGGGCTGCTGCAGGCCCATGATGTGGAGGACGCTGGGGGCCACGTCGGCCAGGGCGCCGCTGTGCACCGTCGCGCTCTTGTTCGCGGTCACGTAGATGAAGGGGACGGGATTCGTGGAGTGCGCCGTGTTGGGTGTGCCGTCGGCATTGACGGCATGGTCGGCATTGCCGTGGTCGGCGGTGATGATAACGTCGTAGCCCATCGTTTTGGCCGTCTCCACCACCTCGTTCAGGCACTGGTCGATGGTCTTCACGGCGGTCTGGATGGCGCTATAGACTCCCGTGTGACCCACCATGTCGGCGTTGGCGAAGTTAACCACGATCCAGTCGTAGCGGTCGGTCTTCAGCGCCTCGACGAGCTTGTCCTTCACCTCGAAGGCCGACATCTCGGGCTTCAGGTCGTAGGTGGCCACCTGGGGCGAGGCGACGAGGATGCGGTCTTCGCCGGGGAACGGCTCCTCGCGCCCGCCGTTGATGAACGAGGTGACGTGCGCGTATTTCTCGGTCTCGGCGATGTGCAACTGCTTCAGACCCTTGCTGGCGATGTATTCGCCGAGGGTATTCTCCAGGTTGTCCTTGGGGAAGAGGATGTGTACGCCCGTGAACGAGTCGTCGTAGGGCGTCATGCAGTAGTATTGCAGGTTGGCGATGGTCGTCATGCCCTGCTCCGGCATGTCCTGCTGCGCGAGCACCGTGGTCAGTTCCTTGGCACGGTCGCTGCGGAAGTTGAAGAAGATGACGACGTCGCCCTCGCGGATGCGCCCGTCGATGTTGCCGTTGACCAGCGGCTCCATGAACTCGTCGGTGTTCTTGTGTTCCTCGCTGTGGCTGTCGTAGCACGACTGCACGCCCTCCACCATGTCGTCCACCTCGCGCCCCTTTCCGTTCACGATGAGGTCGTAGGCCAGTTTGATGCGGTCCCAGTGCTTGTCGCGGTCCATGGCGTAGTAGCGGCCGATGACCGACGCGATGCTGCCTGCGCCCGTCTCGTCCATGTGCCGCTGCACGTCAGCAATAAAACCCTTGCCCGAGTAGGGGTCCGTGTCGCGCCCGTCCATGAAGCAGTGTACGTAGCAGTTCGGGATGTTATACATCTGCGCGATGTCGATGAGCTTCAGCAGGTGGTCCAGCGACGAGTGGACGCCGCCCGTCGACGTCAGGCCCATCAGGTGCAGGTTCTTGCCGCTGGCCTTGGCATAGCTGTAGGCCGCCTTAATCTCCGGGTTCTCTAAGATGCTGTTGTCGGCACAGGCGCGGTTGATCTTCACCAGGTCCTGATAGACGATGCGTCCGGCGCCGATGTTCAGGTGGCCCGTCTCCGAGTTGCCCATCTGACCGTCAGGCAGCCCCACGTACTCGCCCGAGGCCTGCAGCTCCGTGTTGGGATAGTTCGCCTTCAGGTAGTCCATATAGGGTGTGGCCGTCTGTGCTATCGCGTCATCCTGCCCCTTGTCGCCGATGCCCCAGCCGTCCAAAATGATCAGCAGCGCCTTCCTGGCCTTGCCGTCATCCATCGTCCCGCCGTTGTCCTCGTTCGACGTACATGCCGTCAGCACCGTTGCGCCGCAGAGTGTCAGGATGGCGGCCTTCATCCATAGTTTCAGTTTCTTTACCATTGTTGTCATTACTTTCGTTTCGTAGCAGGCTGGGGAGTCGAACCCGCACAGGCCTGTGGTTTTTTATCTTCCCCCAGGATGAGGCGTCCGAGGGTGTCGCGGTGGCCTGCAAGTTTGCCGTCGACATAAACGCGGAGGCCCTTTCCAGCGTGGTAACGCGAGCCGTCCTTGTCCCAGAGGATGGTGAGGTTGTGACCATGATAGAGAACATTGTCGAGGCAGAAGTAATCCCACTTATTTTGAGGAAGCAGAGGATTGACCTCAAGGTGAGAGTCCTGACGGGGGCGCAGACCACAGAGACCAGTGATAATCAGGTCGTTCCACGTCGAGTGGTTGTAATAGCGGCTGCGCTCCTGATCACCCTTTAGCCAATAGCCCGTGGTTTCGTCTAAGTATTCACCGATATAGGGCTTGCCTCGCATGTGCTGACTCTGCATGTATTTCTCGAGTTCGGAGAAATAGAGGGAATCGAGGGAGAGACCCCCAGCAGCAATTCGCAACGCCACACTCTGACCATTGGTCAGAGAACCGCTGGGCATAGGCCGGGCGGTGTAGTCGTTGGCGAAATTGGCAAGGGCGGTGAGCGTCTGGCTAGTGGCAAAGGGCCATACGGCACCGTCCCATTCGCACTTGCCCACACCATGTGTGCGGAATTGCGGATGGCGACGCTCGGCAGTGGTCAGTCCGTAAGGGGCAGAGAAGCCTTCGGGGTTGCCTGCCTGAAGCCAGGCAACGCTGTATTTTGACTCGTCCTTCGCCATGTGGGTGTACCAAGGCAGGAAACCGATGGCCTCGCGGACGTTGGCGCTGGAGTCAATACGGTGGGTCTCGAAGAACGCATGATTTTCGTTCCAGAGCTTGGCGTGGACCTTTTCCTTCAAGTCGTTGGCTTTGGAGAAATACGTTTGAGCCTTGGCGGCAAAACCGCCAAGCACGCAGATGTTGCCGATGGCCATCGCATTGCCGTACATGTAGGCATTGATCGAGGGGCGCAGGTACTTCTTCTTGCGCCCTCCACTGATGGTTTCCTCCATTGCGTCCTGCACATCGGCCTGCCAATAGAGGCCGCCCTCGCGGGTGTGCGTTGTCTCCCAATAGTTATACTCCCATTCCAACGAAGGAAGCATGGAGACAACCCAATCCTTGCGACCATCCACCAAGTAGCGTTGCCAAAGGGAATGGGCTATCCATGAGGAGTAATTGGTGAGTTTCTTCATGGGTTGACCGTTATTACCATGATACCACGTGTTCATTATCTGGTCGAGGTAGGTGCTGTCGCGCAACCAACGGCTTTCGCGGATGTGATGCCCCACACCAGAAGCAATGAGGTTGTATTGATCTGCATAGGAGCGGGGAACCAGAAACTCCGTCATAGCATAACCCACAGGTGTCTGCTCGATGTGCTTGCGTAGCGTCCACCAGCGGAAGTACCACATTTCCTCGAAATCCTTGTTGGGACAGTCGAAGAGGGGCACGTTCTGCGTCATCCACTCCCACGCCTTTGCATTGGGAATGGCCTGCACGGTATTTTCGTCCTCCATCGTGTTGAAGTAGTCGACGTAGTGTTTGTAGTCGTCGTAGCGGAGGAAGGCGCCATCCCCGACGGCAGAACCGTCGGAAACATTGGGAACGGTGAAGAAGTTGGCGATGGAGAAGGTGGCGGTGGGGGTGCGCTCGCCAGCATTGTCGAGGGTGCCGTCCCAATCGGCAGGGGTATCGACGTCAGGGAAGCGACGTTCAGAACCCGTGCGGAACATCACGCGCTCGATGGCTTCCACTGGGGCAAAGAACATGCGCTGGCCTGCCTTCTTGCCATTGATATACACCTCTATCATCCGTTTCGAGACGCTTAAGACTGCCTTGATATGATACGTGGTGTTGGCCTCGTATTTGCCCAAGCCACCATAACGGGCGCCGCCCTTGCAGCGCATGATGCCCTCGTCTGTCAGTTCGATGCGCGAGCAGGCCGTGCCGTGGGCATCGAGGAATTCTATCTGCAAAAGACCCGTGTTGTTCTGTTGGGCCTTGAGGTCGAAACTTACCTTCAATTCCTTGGTGGCAGGAATTTTTCTTTCCACGCGGGCATAGTCGAAGGGATCGCTGTCGGAAAGCGTCAGCCAGCCATCGTTTAGTGATACGGAGGCGTAGACGGGGGAATGGATGTTCCAAGTGGTGAGATGGGAGAGCGATGAGGCCCCGATGGCGGAACCATCGGGAACAGAAAACTCCGTGCCGTCAGCGTGGCTATGCGCTTCCGTTTGTACGGGTACAGGGATATGTGCCACCCACATGTCTTCCTTGTTCATCGAATAGGCCACCCAGAGGTCTGAGTCCTTGGGCGTGCCGAAGCCTTCCTGAATGCCTCGCACATATTGGGGGCCGTAGCTCTTGTAGTTGCCTCCATAACGCATAGGGGGAACCTCACCTTGCACGAGGTTTAAAGTGGTGTATTCATAGCCGTCCTTGCTTAATGAAATAGCCAACGGCCAACGGTATTCCGATGGATTGTAGACAGTAGCGTAGGAACCGTCCGACAGGCGCTGTCCCCAGATTTTCGCATTGCTATTCACAAAACCCTGGGCACGTTCCACGGGTTGTGCCCACGTCAGTCCTCCGTCTGCACTGGTCGACGTCAGGGCGTGTTTCCACAATGCTGCAATCTGTCCGTCGGGCAGGGTATAGTCGCAGTAGGCCTTATACTCTTTGTGCAGCGGAATCAACGGGTCGTTACGATCAGCCTCTTCCACCCACTGCATGCGATAGCGGGGGTTGGCGAGAATCTCTTCGCAGGCAGCCTTGACGTCCTTGGGGGCCTTGGTGTAGAAGGGGAAAGCGCTAGATGTTCTAGTATCTCTATTATATCTAGTATAACTAGCATTTTGGTAGATGAAGTATATCGGCCCTAGCGTGCCGTCCTTCTTCACTTCGCGAATGACGCGCCCAAGGCCATTGCCGTCATTGGGATCGTCCTTCTTGTCGAAGGCAACACCATAATTACCCAATGCCCATAATTGTCCGCTCTTCGAGACATACCATCCCACGCGTTGGTGCATAATGGCAATGAGGTCGTGGGCCTTATCTGGACGATTCGGCTTCTGGAACCCCTCGGGCACTTTTACTTCAGGGAAGAGAATCTGTGGATAGCTCCACGTATAACCATCCGGCGACGTTTGTAGCATGGTGTGCGAGGGTGGCACATGTTCGTCGCTGGGGTCGCAGAGGTAGTGTACATAGAATTGGTTGTTCCAATAGGCCATCATGGGTTGGTGGTTATACGTCCAGCCATTGCCGTTAGCTTCTGACGGATGTTCACGGTTGGCACGCAGAATCTGGATATTATGTACACCCACCACTGGGCTGAGGCCTCCGTCGTGCCGATTAGGGTTGCTCAGCGTCTTGCCCGTATAGTGAACCTTCTTGGCGTTCAACAATCCTTGCAGGATGGTTTCATCAGCTTCGAAGATAGTGCCGTGCTTGTGCAAGTCGGGGACGCTGACCTTGTTGCTGACATCCTCAAAGTTTACGAAATCTTTGGTAAAGTGGGCTCCGAAGTCCTTCAGTTCGTAGCGGTCGTAGTAAATCAGCCAGCCGTTCTCTACAGTTTTTCCCACCTTACGCGTCACCTTCACCGTCGTCGGACCCTCCATCATCTTCCCTGTAAACGGCTCTGAAGCCTTCGACCAAGGACCGTATGGCGACTTGGCATAAGCCACCTTGATATCGCGTTCAGGACGGGTATTGTCCTTCAGCACCATCACGTAGTCGTTCTTGCCTCGCTTGACCAACGTGGCGTCAATGCACGAGAAACCAGGTTCTATCATCAGTTTGGTGGGCGCAAAGGTTTTAAAGTCCTTGGTGGTGGTATAATAGAGCCGGTGATTGTTCTTGTGTTCCTCCTGTCCGTCAGGAAACTTGCCAGGAATACATGATGCCCAGATGATGACAGCTTGCTTCTTGACATCATCCCAGAAGAGTTCAGGTGCCCAGACGTTTACTGTCGACGTATCCGGCATCACTTCTATGAAACGCTGTTCGCTCCAGTGTACCAAGTCCTTCGAACAAGCATAGCCAAAGCCTCTGTCGCCTCGCCAGCTGGAGGTCCACACCAGATGAAATATGCCGTCGGGCGTGCGGATGATGCTGGGGTCGCGCATCACACGCTGATTGCCTACCTCAGGACGCAGCCAGATGCCGCCCACCTGTTGCCAGTTCCATCCGTCGTGACTGTAGATAAAGCGCAAACCGTCTGTGGCAGGCTCATGGAACGAGGTGGATATATACACTTTCTGTTGTGCCGAGAGCTTCAAACAAGCTGTTAACAGAAGGAAAAAGATGCAAAAACGTTTCATCATGTTACCTTATTTTTTTATAAATAAGACGAAAAACTTGGCGGTTTGTAACTAAATGTGTACCTTTGTCGGCAGAAAACAAAAATGAAAGAGAAAATGATGAAACGACTGAGCATCTTCGTACTGGGTTTGATGCTGATGCAGGGACTTGCTGCGCAGAAAACCTCCAATGGCTACCCCATTAGTCAGGTGCCGTTTACTTCTGTGAAGGTGACCCCAGGAACGTTCTGGGGTGAGCGCATCCGTGCAGCTCGCGAAGTGACCATTCCGTTGGCCTTTTCGAAGTGCGAAACGACACATCGCTATGAGAACTTCAATATGGCGGCATATACCTTGCAGCATCCTGGTCACGAAGGACTGAAGACTCCCAAATGGGATGTGTCGAAGTTCATGGGCTTTTCCTTTGACGATACGGATGTGTATAAGACCATTGAAGGTGCTTCGTATGTGTTGCAGACCTATCCTGATGCGAAACTGAAGCAGTATATCGATTCTGTCCTCGACATCGTCGCTGCGGCTCAGGAGCCTGACGGCTATCTCTATACGGCTCGTACCATCAACCCTGAGCATCCCCATCAATGGGCAGCCCATAAGCGCTGGGCCGCCGAGGAACATGCCAGCCATGAGCTCTATAACCTGGGGCACATGGTAGATGCAGCCTGTGCCCACTATCAGGCTACGGGTTCTGACAAGTTTCTGAACATTGCCAAGCGTTATGCCGACTGTGTTATCCGCGAGGTAGGTTCTAATCCAGGACAGGCCTTTGTGACACCAGGTCACCAGATTGCCGAGATGGCGCTGGCCCGTCTCTATGTGCTGACGGGTGAGCAGAAATATCTGGACGAGGCCAAGTTCCTATTGGACTATCGTGGCAAGACGACAGTCAAGAACATCTATTCGCAGAGCGACAAGCCCGTGGTAGAACAGACGGAAGCTTGGGGCCATGCTGTTCGTGCCGGATATATGTATGCTGGTATGGCCGACGTTGCTGCACTGACTGGCGACTCTGCCTACATCAAGGCTATCGACACTATTTACGACAACATTGTCTCCAAGAAATACTATATTACCGGTGGTGTAGGTGCCCGTCACGAGGGTGAGGCCTTTGGTGCCGACTATGAATTGCCCAATCTGACATCGTACAACGAGACGTGTGCAGCTATCTCGATGGTTTATCTGTTCCATCGCATGTTCCTGCTGCATGGCGATGCCAAATACATTGACTGCATGGAGCGCACACTGTATAATGGTGTTATCAGTGGTATGAGTGTCGACGGCGGACGTTTCTTCTATCCCAACCCGCTGTCGTCGGACGGAAAGTACAGGTTCAATGCCGATGGTACCGTCGAGCGCCAGCCTTGGTTCGGTTGTGCCTGCTGTCCGTCGAATCTCTGTCGTTTCATCCCTTCGTTCCCTGGGTATATGTATGCTGTCAAGGACCGCAATTTGTATGTCAACCTGTTTGCAGGTAATACAGCTACTATTCAGGTAGCAGGCAAGGACGTCGTGCTCTCCCAGCAGACTAACTATCCCTGGGACGGCGACATTACTATTACTATTGAGAAGAATCAGGCGAAGCAGTTTGCCCTCATGGTTCGCATTCCTGAATGGGTTACAGAACGCCCCGTACCCTCGCACCTTTATAGCTTCAGCGACGATGTGCTGGGCAGTTACTCGGTGAAGGTCAACGGCCAGCCTGTCGACGGTGCACTTGAGAACGGTTACCTTGCCATCGACCGCAAATGGAAGAAGGGCGACGTGGTGACTATCCACTTCGACATGCCTGTACGTACTGTGAAGGCTCATCCCGCAGTAAAGGACGATCGTGGGCGCATTGCCGTTGAGCGCGGACCGCTGGTCTATTGTGCAGAGGGCGTCGACAACGAGCGCTTCGGCATCTTCAACTTCTTGATGCCCGCTCAGCCTCGTTTCCGTACTGCCGAGCGCACTATCAACGGGGTACGCGATGTGACGTTTACCGTTACAGCCATCGAAGTAGACGGTGAGGCTCTTGATACAGACAAATTAGGTCACGCACATGTGCGCCCTGCCGTGTTGACCATGATCCCCTATTATGCCTGGAACCACCGCGGACCTGGCGATATGGAGGTATGGATGCCGCAAAGCATCGGTGCCCTTGGAAACTATTAATTTGCAAGAATTACATTCATAAAAATAACACGAAAGAACATGAAAAAACTAATGATGGTTGCAGCCTTGATGTTAGTAAGCATCGGGATGTATGCACAAAATGAGGTTGGTCAGATTACGCTGAAACCAATGGCTGGTGTGAATATAGCAACAATTACCAAAGCGATGGAACAAGAAAGGCGTGTGGCTGCTATTGCTGGTGTAGAAGGTGAATACGGATTGCCCGCGAATTTCTCTGTAAGTGCAGGTCTACTTTATTCTCAGCAAGGGGCAACGCATTATGGCATTTCTATGAAACTCGATTACATCAACATCCCCATTCTCCTCAATTATTACGTTTACAAAGGACTTGCCGTCAAGGCAGGTGTTCAGCCAGGATTTAATGTTTCTTCTAAGATAGAGAATAGTTCAAATAAGGCAGGAGAGTATAACACGAACAGTTTTTATTTTTCTATTCCTTTTGGAGTTTCTTACGAATATCTCAATTTCGTCCTTGACGCCCGTTACAGTTGCGGTATATCGACAACTTTCAGTCCTGGCG
Organism: uncultured Prevotellaceae bacterium; assembly: GCA_902764705.1. Classification (GTDB taxonomy): domain Bacteria; phylum Bacteroidota; class Bacteroidia; order Bacteroidales; family Bacteroidaceae; genus Prevotella. The sequence goes on from CACWWZ010000028.1 coordinate 32,934, forward strand.
ACGCAAAAAACAATTGGGTTTCTATTACTTTAGGTTATAAATTCGCTTTAAAATAATGAAAAAGATTCTATTAGCTGCGCTACTGGTGTTCGCAATGACGGCACAAGCAGACAACGTGATGACAAAGACTCAGGACGGCACCTATATTGTCAATACCACTACGTTGGCAAAAGACGTGGAGGGATATGCTGGTGCAACACCCCTTGAGGTTCATATCAAAAAGAATGTGATAGTAAAAGTGGTGCCTCTAAAAAACCAAGACGGTCCCAAATACAACGCCAAGGTAAAGAAGGAGATGCTTACCAAGTATGAGGGTATGAACGTAAAGAAAGGAACAGTTCAGGACGTTGATGCAGTAACTGGTGCCACGTTTACTTCAAAGGCTATGCAGGAAAACATCCGTCGAGCCGTCGATTATTACAAAAAGCACAAATAAACTTATTGACAGGACTGATCGTTCCTGCTAAATTATTCGTAGAACAATATCAACCCCGCCACAGCACTGAAAAGTATCATGTGGATGGGGTTGATTTTTATTACCTTGACCCCATAGAACGATGCCACAAAAAGGAAACAGTTGATACAGAACTGCCACAGGTTTTCTTTTGGGGTGCTGAAATTGTCGCGCGTACATAATAATAATGTAGCAGCAGCTAACAAACCTACAACTGCTGGACGTAGCGCTTTGAATACACTTTCAACAGTTCTGGTGTGCATATACTTCATGAACATCTTGCTGATGAGAATCATCAGTATCAATGAGGGCAATACCAGTGCAAAGGTTGCTGTTGCACTACCCAGCACAGCCATTGGCATTGAGAATCCTGCATTCTTCACAGCCGTATAGCCACAATAGGTGGCAGAGTTGATGCCGATAGGGCCGGGCGTCATTTGCGAGATTGCCACAATGTCCGTAAACTCGCTGTTCGACAACCAATGCCAATGCTCTACAGTCTCGTTCTGAATCAGAGAGAGCATACCATAGCCCCCACCGAAGCCAAAGACGCCTATCTCAAAGAATGTTACGAATAACCAAAAGAATATCATCCGGCAACCCTCCCATAAATGTAACCGCCAATTCCGGCAGCAATAATAATCCAAATAGGCGACACACCCAACAGCCATATCAGCAAGGCCGAAACAACAGGAATCCATAACGTCCATTTGTTCAGCTGAGCCCGTTTCGCCAAATTGAAAGTCGGAACTGCAATCAATGCTACTACTGCAGGACGGATGCCCTTGAAGATAGCAGCAACGATACGGTTGTCTTCAAACTGATGGAAGAACATCGCAATCAGTAAGATAATCATAAACGAAGGAAGTGCCGTTCCGATGGTGGTGGCAATGGCGCCCCGCTCCTTTTTCAGCTTATAGCCGATGAAGGTGGCGATGTTGATGGCGAAGACACCAGGGCAACTCTGGGCAATAGCGATGAGGTCGAGCATCTCGTCCTTAGACACCCATTGCTTTTTGTTGACCACCTCTTCCTCAATCAAAGGAATCATGGCATATCCACCACCAAGGGTAAATATGCCAATCTTAAAGAATGTCTTGAATGATTCCCAATAGATATTCAATTTAATCTTTAATGTTTAATCTTTAATGTTTAATCTTCTCCTCAACCCACTTACGTGCATTGACAAATGCCTCAATCCAAGGTGTCACCTCGTCGTTGCGACGGTTAGCGGGATACCATGCGTTCTGCCAGGGGAATACGGCACGCTCCAGGTGAGGCATCATGCAGAGATGACGACCATCGGCAGAGCAGATACCTGCTACGTTGTAGTCAGAGCCGTTAGGATTAGCGGGATAACCAGCGTAGTTGTACTTGGCAATTACGTTGTAAGTGCTCTCTGCCTCGGGCAGTGAGAACTTACCCTCTCCGTGAGCTACCCAAAGTCCGAGCTTGTTGCCGCTCAGTGAACCAAACATCACAGAGTTGTTCTGAGGAATATCGAGACATATAAACTCGCTCTCGAACTTATGGCTGTCATTATGCATCATTTTAGCTCGACGGGCGGTAGCAAATTCTTCATTCTTCATTCTTAATTCTTCATTTTCGCAGAGACCAAGTTCTACCATCAGCTGACAACCGTTACAGATACCCAGTGAGAGGGTGTCCTTGCGGGCGTAGAACTTATCGAGTGCCTCCTTAGCCTTGGGGTTGAAGAGGAAGGCACCAGCCCAGCCCTTAGCAGAACCAAGCACGTCGGAGTTAGAGAAACCACCGCAGAACACTATCATGTTGATGTCCTCGAGTGTCTCGCGACCAGAAATCAGGTCGGTCATCATCACGTCCTTCACATCGAAGCCGGCTAGATACAAGCAGTAAGCCATCTCGCGCTCACCGTTGGTACCCTTCTCACGAATGATAGCGGCTTTTACGCCAGTTTTCTCGCGACGATCGGCAGAGATACCATATTGTGCCAACTTACCAGTGAAGTCCTTGTTGAACTTCATCTCCAGAGGCTGCTTCTTGTAGTTCTCGAAACGTTCCTTAGCCTTGCCATTGAAGCTCTGCTTGCGATCCAGCAGATAAGAAGTCATGTACCAAACGTCGCGGAGGGCGTCGATGTCGAAGCTAGTAGAGCTAGTCGCGCTAGTCTGACTAGTCGTACTAGTATGGCTAGTCGAACTAGGATAAATAATCTCGATGGTGCGAGTGTCCTCCACGGGATAACCAATCTTAGCATAGCCTACGCCCTGCTCCTCCATGAAGTCCTTGAACTCCTGCTTGTACTCGTCGCTCACCTCGATAACAACACCTGGGTTCTCAGCGAACAAAGTCTTAACAACGTCGCCATCAGCACAGATGTCGTGCAAGTTGATATGCATACCGCCCTTAGTGTTAGCGAAGCACATCTCGAGCAGAGTTATAATAAGACCACCGGCAGAGATATCGTGACCAGCCAGAATCCACCCCTTCTCAATCATCTGCTGTACAGCCATGAAGGCGTCAGCAAAGTACTCAGGGTTCTTAACGGTTGGAACATCGTCGCCTACCTTACCCAAGCTCTGGGCGAAGGCAGAACCACCAAGACGCTGCTCGTCGAACGAGAAGTCGATATGATAGAGTGAGGCGTTCTTATCGTTAACCAATACAGGTGATACAACCTTCTTGATATCAGAAACCTCACCACCAGCGCTGACGATGACGGTTCCTGGAGAAATAATCTTTTCTCCGTTAGGATACTGCTGACTCAAAGAGAGCGAATCCTTACCAGTAGGAACGTTGATATGCAGGTCGCAGCAGAAATCACTCAGAGCTTTCACACCAGCATACAGACGGGCATCCTCACCCTCCTGAGAGCGGCAGGGCCACATCCAGTTAGCACTCAGACTCAGCGAATCCATACCCTCAGCCAATGGAGCCCAAACAATGTTCGTCAGAGCCTCGGCAACAGAAAGTACAGAACCAGCAGCGGGATTAGCCAAACCTGCCTGAGGAGCATGACCTAAGGCGGTAGCGATACCCTTTTTGCCACGATAGTCGAGGGCTACAACACCACAGTCGCTGAGAGGCAACTGAATCTCACCCTGACACTGCTGACGGGCAATTTTTCCCGTTACAGAGCGGTCCACTTTGTTCGTCAACCAGTCCTTACAAGCTACAGCCTCCAGCTGGAGCACGCGGTCGAGATATTCGTTAATCTTATCCTGAGTGTAGGCAACATCCTGATAATGACGCTCCACGGTATTATCCTTCATGATGGTCTTTGGAGAGTGACCAAACATCTGAGCTACGTCGAGGTCGAATGGCTTCACGCCGTCGCCCTGCTTGAACGAGAAGTGGGCATCGCCAGTAGTCTCACCAACGACATACAGTGGAGCACGCTCGCGCTCGGCAATCTTACGTACATGTTCAATGTGCTTCTCGTCAATCAGCAAGCCCATACGTTCCTGACTCTCGTTGGCGATAATCTCCTTAGAGCTCAGAGTCTTGTCACCGATAGGCAGCTTAGTCATATCAATCTCACCGCCGCACTCCTCAACGAGCTCTGAGAGGCAGTTCAGGTGACCGGCAGATCCGTGGTCGTGGATAGAAACTACAGGGTTCACATCCTCCTCGCAAAGGGCACGAACCAAGTTGTATGCACGCTTCTGCATCTCAGGGTTAGCACGCTGTACGGCGTTCAGCTCGATACCGTTTGAGTAGCGACCAGTATCAACAGATGATACAGAACCGCCACCCAGTCCGATACGGTAGTTATCACCACCTACAACGACCACCTTGTTGCCCTTCTGAGGCTCCTTCTTCAGACAGTCGCGCTTGGTGCCGTAACCGACACCACCAGCCAGCATGATCACCTTGTCGTAGGCATACTTCTCCTGACCCTCCTGGTGTTCGAATGTCAGCACAGAACCGCAAATCAGCGGCTGGCCGAACTTATTACCAAAGTCAGAGGCACCATTAGATGCTTTAGTCAGAATCTGCTGTGGTGTCTGATACAACCACTGGCGAACAGGCAGGATGTCCTCCCAATCTCTCTTAATTCTTAATTCTTCATTCTTAATTACCGAGTCGTCTAGACGAGGATAAGCCGTCATATAAACAGCGGTACCAGCGATAGGCCATGAACCTACACCACCACCCATACGATCGCGAATTTCACCGCCCGTACCTGTAGCAGCACCATTGAACGGCTCTACGGTCGTTGGGAAGTTGTGCGTCTCAGCCTTCAGCGAGATCACACTCTCTATATCCTTCACTTGGAAATAATCGCTGGTGCTCTGGTCTTTCGGCGCAAACTGCTCAACAACGGGACCTTGTGCAAAAGCCACATTATCCTTATAAGCCGAGAGAATCTTGTTGGGGTTCTCCTGCGTGGTCTTCTTAATCATAGCGAAGAGGCTTGACTCCATCTCCTTGCCATCGATAATAAAGGTGCCGCCAAAGATCTTATGACGGCAGTGCTCAGAGTTGATCTGTGCGAAACCGAAGATCTCAGAGTCCGTCAATGGGCGACCGTTCTGCTTCTCCAGTCCGTGCAGATATTCAATCTCCTCGGGGCTCAGTGCCAGACCTTCTTTCTCGTTATATTCCTCCAGATTGTCCACATACTTGATGGGCTCCGGCTTGATATTGATAGTAAAGATATCCTGATTCAGACCATTGTACATGCGCTGAAGCATTTCGTCGTGCTCAGCGTCCTTGCTGGCTACAGCAAAATACTCCTCAATACGGCCGATGCCCTTGAGACCCATGTTTTGGGTTATCTCTACGGCATTGGTCGACCATGGGGTCACCATTTCACGACGCGGACCAACAAAATAGCCCTCCAACTGCTCTGCGTCCAGCAGCGTAGCATCGCCATACAACCAGTTTAATTCCTTGATTTCCTGTTCACTCAGTTGGTGGTCAACTTCCGTTGCAATCACCGATTTCTGTGGGGTCTGAAAGAAGCGTATCATACCTTATCTTTTATTATTTCTTATTTTGCGTGCAAAGGTACTAAAAATAATCCACAAAGGGCACAATCGTCACTAAATAATTATTAAAAACGTGTCTTTATACAAAGAAAGAGCGGGCATCCGAATTAATAAGGGTGCCCGCTCCTATATCTTTAAGAACCTTACAGCAGGTTCATAGTGTCTGTAGCAATCATCAGCTCCTCGTCGGTAGGAATGACAACCACCTTCACCTTCGAGTCGTCAGCAGAGATGATAGCCTCTTCGCCACGAACATTGTTCTTCGACTCGTCGAACTTGATGCCGAGGAACTCCATATTCTTGCAGACCTCAGAACGCATAGATGTCTGATTCTCACCAACACCAGCGGTGAAGACGACAACATCGAGGCCACCCATTGCAGCTGCGTAGGCACCGATGTATTTCTTGATGCGGTAGAAATACATGTCCTGAGCAAGCTTGGCACGAGGGTCACCCTCCTTGGCGGCATTCTCTACGTCGCGCATATCGCTCGAACCACCAGTGAGACCAGCCACACCACTCTTCTTGTTGAGCAGGTTCGACATGCCATCAGCGTCGAGGCCAAGTTTCTTCTCGATGAAGGTCACAGCACCACCGTCGATATCGCCAGCACGGGTACCCATCATCAGACCTTCCAGCGGGGTGAGACCCATAGAAGTGTCGATACACTTGCCATCAACAACTGCAGCGATAGAACCACCATTACCTACGTGGCAGGTCACCATCTTGGTGCCTACTGCAGGGATGCCCAAGAACTCGCAAGCACGTTGTGAGACATAGCGATGAGAAGTTCCGTGGAAACCATAGCGGCGGATGCCGTACTTCTCGTAAAGCTCGTAAGGAATGGCGTACATATAAGCCTTGGGGGGCATAGTCTGATGGAAAGCAGTATCGAATACACCCACCTGGGGCAAACCTGGCATCAGCTCCTTCACAGCGTTGACACCCTTCAGATTGGCGGGGTTGTGCAGGGGAGCCAAGTCAGAGCATTCTTCGAAGGTCTTCAGCACCTCGTCAGTAAGGATGACGCTCTTGTTGAACTTCTCACCACCATGCACCATGCGGTGACCTACGGCGTCAATCTCGTCGAGACTCTTAATGACACCAATCTCAGGATCGGTGAGCAGAGAGAAGATGAACTTCACACCCTCAGTATGCTCAGGGATATCGTGCATAATCTGCTTCTTCTCACCATTGGCCAGCTTCACCTTTACAAAGGAACCTTCCAAGCCTACACGCTCAGCACCACCACTGGTCATCACACTCTTGTCGTCCATATTGTACAATGCGTACTTGATAGACGATGAGCCACAATTCAATACAAGGATTTTCATGTTTCTTAATTCTTAACTCTTAATTCTTAATTACTTCTTGGCGTCCATTGCCTGACAAGCAGTAATGGCAATCATGTAGTAAATGTCGTCGATAGAGCAACCACGAGAGAGGTCGTTGACAGGACGTGCAATACCCTGAAGCACAGGACCAATGGCGATAGCATCACCCAGACGCTGTACCATCTTATAACCGATGTTTCCTACCTCGAGGTTGGGGAATACCAGCACGTTGGCCTTACCAGCAATATCAGAGCCAGGAGCCTTCTTGGCACCAACACTTGGCACGAGAGCAGCATCAGCCTGAAGTTCACCGTCAATCTTCAGAGTAGGATCGAGTTCCTTTGCCAGACGGGTAGCCTCAATCACCTTATCGCAAACCTCGTGTTTGGCAGAACCCTTCGTCGAGAAACTCAGCATAGCCACGCGAGGATCCTTGAAACCAGCCACAGCCTTTGCCATCTGAGCCGTGCAGACAGCAATCTGAGAGAGCTGGTTTGCATCAGGCATTGGGGTTACAGCGACGTCGGCCACCACGAGAACGCCATCCTCACCATACTGCTTCTGCTTCGAGATGAGCAACAGACCGCCACTGACGCAGGTGATGCCAGGCTGGCACTTGATAATCTGCAGAGCAGGACGCAAGGTATCACCAGTAGTAGATAGTGCACCAGAAATCTGACCATCAGCACCCTCGGTCTTGATGATCATACAACCCAGATACAGGGGATTCTTGATGAGCTTACGAGCCTCCTCGATGGTCATACCCTTTGACTTACGGATCTCGGCCAGTTTCTCGGCCAGTTCCTCGCTCTTGTCATAGTTCTCTGGATCGATGAGGGTTGCCTTGCCAATATTCGTCAGGCCCTTCTCCTTAGCCAAAGCCTCAACCTTGGCAGGGTTACCAATCAGGATGATATCTGCAATGTCATCAGCCAGTGCTTTATCGGCTGCACACAATGTACGCTCCTCTTCAGCTTCAGGGAGCACGATGCGCTGTTTGTTACTCTTAGCGCGCGCTACGATTTGAGTTAATAAATCCATAGTTGTTTGTATTAAAAAATTATTATTTTTATTCTTTTCTGCAAAGGTACGAAAAAAATCTCAATCCCCAATTCATAATTTTCAATTTTTTAAGCGTTTACGTTTACGCCATTTCCTGTGTCAGAATGCTTTCCAACTTTTCTGCTGTCAGTCTCAGTTGGAATTGACTATGAATGGCAACGGAAATACCACCAGTCTCCTCAGAGACCACAATGGCAATGCAGTCACTCTCATGAGTGATGCCTAATGCGGCACGATGGCGAAGACCTAATTCCTTGGGAATATTCAGATTATGCGAGACAGGCAGAATACATCCTGCGGCTTTGATTCGCTGGTCGGCAATAATCATGGCACCATCGTGTAAAGGGGAATTCTTGAAGAATAGGTTTTCTATCAGTCGCTGGCTAATGTCTGCACCAATGTGTTCGCCCGTGGCTACGATATCGTCAAGAGGGGTGGCTCGCTGAATGACGATAAGAGCACCCACCTTTTTCTTGCTCATACTCATACACGACATCACAATAGGCATGATAGTCTGTTTCAGCTTCTCAGTATCCTGCTTCTTGTCGTTGAGCGAAAGGAATCGTCGGAAACTTCTCATTCGCTGGTGGGCACCCAGATTGTAAAGGAACTTACGGATTTCGTCTTGAAACAGAATGACAAGCACGATGACACCCACACTGACAAACTTGTCAAGGATGGAACCCAACAGCTTCATCTGAAGAACCTGCGACACCACCAGCCACAACACAACGAATACGAGAATGCCCATGAAGACATTCAGTGAACGAGACTCTTTCATCAGTCGGTAGATGTAGTAGAGTATCAGAGCTACCAACAGGATGTCGATAATATCTTTTATTCCGAATTCGAAGAACATAGTATTGTTAGAATTGAGAGTTTACTATCTTAACACATTCCACAGCTTCCCGTATGTCATGGACTCGTAGTATAGAGGCACCCTTTAGGAGGGCGATAGTGTTTAACGCTGTCGTACCATTGAGAGCCTGCTCGGGCCCCGTTCCCAATAGTTTGTATATCATCGATTTACGCGAGATTCCCACCAATACGGGAAGTCCGAGCATTTTAAGACGTTCCAGTTGATTCATGACTTCATAATTTTGTTCCATCGTCTTCCCAAAACCAAAGCCTGGGTCGATGATGATATCTTTCTGTCCCATGGAACGCAATTTGTCAGTCACCTCAGCACAGTCGAGCAGAATATCGTTCATAGTGCTCTTGCAGGACATATATATATAAGGAACGCGCAAACGACTGACCATACGGAACATATCAAATCGTGAGTGTAACGTAGTCTGAAGCGAGAGATTGGCAGTATCGCCCACATCGTTAATGATGTTAACTCCATATTCCTCTACAACAACGCGAGCCACAGCAGGACGGAAAGTGTCCACACTGATGATGGCTTGCGGGGCTTCACGACGCACCACCGTTAAACTCCAACGCAGGCGCTCTATTTCTTCTGATTCGCTAACGGGCTTACTATCCGGACGTGTGGAGCATGCTCCCACGTCGATGATGCTACCACCTTGCGAGATAATCTCTTCCACCCTTTTAGCCACATCACGCTCCGTCTGCTGACGACTATCAGCATAAAAGGAATCGGGCGTCACATTCAGGATGCCCATCATCTGCGGCGTCTTGAGTTCAAGCAATTGTCCGTTACAATTTAGCGTATAATCCATAACTGCGTACAAAGGTAGTGTAAATCGAATAAAATGCAAAATTAATTTGGATTTATTATCATTTTTGACATGCTGCTTACATTCACCAAAGATAAAAGGTACAAATATGAAAAATACTATTGTATCTCAAGTTCTTTGAATTCAACATCTTGAGTCTCTATCTTGACAGTATAGGTACCCGCATTGATTTGCGTACCAGTGGTTGTCGATAGCATCTTAAACTTGTTGGGTGTAGGCGGGAAGGACACTTCCCGATCCACCAACATCGTTCGCTTCGAGTCTGTGATCGTCATGCGGGCCTTGACGGCATTACCTGTGGTGTTCTTATAACGGAAGCGAAGGGCATATTCCTGACCAAGACCAGGCTTGATGACAAAGGACGTTGCCGTACCAGCTTTCAGCTTTTGGCTTTTAGCTATTGGCTTATATATTGTGGCAGGTCGGGCGTCTGTATCCTGAGGCAACTCCTCTTTCGGTAGCTTGGCGATAGTGTCTGTGTCGAAGGCACGCCAGGAGGTTGTTGTCTGTAGCTGTGTTAAAGCAACAGATTGAATAGAAGCAACGGCAATACCGGCAATGACAGCCTGTCCAGCCTTGATTTCTGAGAAGGAGATGTGAAGTTTGCCATCTTTCGCCTTAGCAGTAACGACGCGTTTCAGCGCTCCAAGATAGCCAGCCTCAGCCCAAGGGTCGAGGTCATCGACAACAGTCTCCCCATTGATAGCCACATCAAAGATACGGAGCCCTTCGTAATCATTCTGCTCGCCACCGTCTTTCCCATGCCAAGGCTCCGCGAAATAAAGCTCCACACGATAGTCTCCATCAGGAACGGGTAGGTCATACCATAAACGATGACGTCCAAAGCGGAAGAATTGGAACAGCTTATCGCTCTTGGTGCCACGGATATCGTCGGTGATATGGCGCTGCGAGGCCTGATAGGGATGCATGCCATAGTCCTGTCCCCAAGAGTGGCTGTAGAGGGTATCGTCAGCCTGCCATTGCTGACCAAACTCGTCAACGAAAGCATCACCACCGCAGTTGATGCGGTAAAGGTAGTGAAAGCCTGCCTCGCCCTTGACGAGGTCGTGGTTGCGATCGGCAGCGGTGGGGTGAACACCCGACGGAAAACCGTCGGGCACAGTGGCTGTGTAGTGCTGGCAATACATGTAGTAAGCCGGTGTTGGTTCCTCCCATATGGTGGTGAGACCCTTATAGTTGATAGGTCCAATCTTGTCGATACGACGCAGGGCACCATCAGGCTGTGTGCGACCTGGGTTATCGTGGGAAGCAAAGAGCCATTGGAAATGCCCACAGACACTATCTTTGGCACTCTCTGCAAGACGGGCTTTGGTCTCAAGGAGCTGGGTGAACGACTCCTCACTATATTTTTCGTCACCATGCAAGTCGATGGTACGCCAAGCGCCATATTCGCCATTAAGCAGTTGGTCAGGACGCTTCAGCTCGTTATCGTAATTCTCCGCACTACCACCATAGGTGCCACTCCAGTTCTGGATGACATTCCAGTCGGTACCCTCGCCACCATTGCAAGTGGTGATGGCACGTTGGTCGCGACAAGTGGGATCGAGACTACGGATGATATTGCTACATTCCTCAGCAAATTCCTTGGGTAAGATGCTTTCGTTTTGTAATCCCCATAAGATAACAGATGGCGAATTACGACGTTCCTTGATCCAGCGTACGAGAAGACGCTTGAAGTTTTCACGGAACTGAGGCGTGTCGTACCAGATATGGGCAGAGAACTGACTCCAGAAAAGGATGCCCTGTTCGTCGAGCAACTGTTGGTAGAGCAGGTTGTGAGGTTGATGAGCCTCGCGGAAGGCATTGAAACCTGCGTTGCGTATTTGCTTGACACGTGAGCGGATCTGTTCTGGTGAGAAGGCATGACTATTACCCAACAGGTGCTCGTACTCGCAGGTACCATTGATGAAGGTGGGCTGTCCGTTGAGGAAGAACCGATTATCACCATCGTTTCGCTTAACAGGCCACGAAATACTGCGGATACCGAAAGGCGTGCGCACTTCGTCGGTGGTCTTGCCATCACGTTTGATCATTGTAGCAAGGGAGTAGAGATAGGGATCGGAGAGCGACCAGCGGTGGGCGTTCTCTATCGTCTCAGCCTGACGGATGGTCTTGGTTTCGCCTGGCAGCAATGACAACATTTGTGTCTGACGGAACACCTGCTTGCCGCTGGCCAACGTAAACTTATTCACCAGTTCAATCTGTTGAGTCTGCTTGGTGTAGTTTTTGACCTCTGTCTCAATGAACACGGAGTCGCAGGCGGTATTGTTCCAGATATGCACGCCAAAAGGTTCAATCCGTACAGCGTCAGTTTCGATGAGCGATACGGGACGGAAAATACCAAAAGGCTGACTACCCTCAGAAAATCCCCATTCCGAAGAACATCCGCCACAGACCCATGGTGACTCCGTCTGCATAGCGGGGTGGTCAACAAGAATATGCAGGGTGTTCTTACCTGTATTCAAGGCCTCCGTCACATCAAGCGTGAAGACAGTGCGACCAATTAGTTCTTTAGGATATTGCGTATCGTTGAGGGTAATAGTGGCATATGTGCCCACGCCCTCGAACTGCAGGAAATAGCGCTTACCTTCCTGTGGCTGAGCGATAAAGCTTTTTTGATAGACGGCAGAGCCATGCAGATTTCCGTGTCGCAACTGCCGATAGCCGTAGTAGTCGTCGAAGTTATGGGGAAGGGTAATGCTCACGACAGAATCGTGAGCCACAGGACAGGAGGCGGTCCATCCCTCGTTTAGCGAAGTAATGGTTCGGCGCCCTTTGCGCTCTGGCTTTGGAAAGTGAACCTCTGAGCGCCCCATAGGAACACTTGTGGCAACGGCAATACCACGCTGCTGGTCGTTGTTGACAGCGCAGTAGAAGTGATACACCACTCCGTCGTGCTTTACCACATAGCTCTTATGGGCAAACATCTCATCATAGGGCTTTGTGGGCCAGATAAGGTCTTCACCCTCCCAGTCTTGCCAGTGGATAAGGTCACGGGAGACGGCAAAGGTGTTATAGGCATTGTATTTGCGAGTGGGATTGAAAGCAGAAAAATAGAACATCACCCACGAGTCACCCATACGGACAATCTGTGCATCGCCTGTGATGGTACCATCGCTGTCGTGTGCGAAGACGGGGTTGCCTTGATAGCGTTTCCAGTGCTTCATCTCCTTCGAGAGGGCGATGCCGATACGTTCCCCCTTGGGGTGTGTATCGTCCTTACCGCCTGCATTATAGAACATAACAAAGGGGTATTTCTCTTCGCCCTTGATGCGTTGTTGTCTGTCATGCATCCAATAGATAGTACTCTTATATTGTGTCATGTATTCCCACCATTGGGCATCCTTGTCATAATAGCTCATTAAGGGGGCAGGCTGTGTGTCCCACTGGTGGGCCTTGGTGATGTCTTGAGATGTGGAGGCAATGCCAATGCTCAAGGGAGCATTAACAGCTTCATAGCCAGTGCCCGGACCTCCAATATAGGTCAGATAGTGCCGGCCCTTGTAAGGTTGCAGTGCATATGACCCTCCCCATTCGTAGTCGATGAGTGCAGGGAAGCCACCACGCTGGTTCTGGTCCCACAGGTTTGCATCTTTCTCAGGATATGCCAGTATGCGTCCCAACGTCTGCCAGTGTAACAGGTCGTCACTCTCTGCGAGCCACGTCTCGTAGCCACGTCCATCCGTACCATCTTTGCCATTATAGACCACGTAGGTCATATACCACTTGCCGTCTTTTTGGAAGACGGTGGGGCAGTCTATCTTGTGGTAGTTGTCCGTTGGAGCGACAACTAGGCCGTATTTATAGGGTGTACGCACCTCTTGGTAGATGCGTTGCATCGTTTCCTTGTTGATGTCATTGGCAAGGACAATGTAAGAATATAAAAATGTAAAAATGAAAAACCACGCTGTTCGCATTATCCCTCGTCTCTTCATAATTATTACATTTTATAATTTTTACATTATCTCTGGAACAGCCAGTCAACTTCGCTGGATGGTCCACTTAAACCACAATCGCGTGGAGTGATGGTGCTATCCGTAAAACCTGCTACCATGAGGATACCTTTGGGCAGACGGATGGTGTTATGGCCTGCAGGCAGCGCATATTGGTGGATATTCACCTTTGGCAACTGTACGATGCTGATGGCATTGGTCAGGATAGGCTCTGCCTGTCCATATTCGTTGCCTGTAGCGTCTGTTTCCAGTTTAGGAGCCTTGGCAAATTTACTGTCTTCGTCTTTGAAGAGACCAACAAGCAGCTTGACAGGCTTATCGCTCTCATACTCGATGGTGGTGCCGACAATTCGTGTGGTGTCGCGATTCAGGACAATAGCTTGTAGACCCACTAATTCTGGAGCGACGGAGTCGACAGGGGTATCAGGACGGTTCTCGAAGAGGATGGCACCCTTTTCAAGAGTTGAGAGTTGAGAGTTGAGAGTTGAGAGAATAGTAACCTTGGCAGGCTTTGCAGGCATTATCTTTACGTCTGTCTGAGCCACGGGGTGCTTCAGTTTCTCAAGGTTTTCTTTGAAAGCATCAAGTTCAGCCTGGTAGACTACAGCCAGTTCACCCCACGTTTTCATCTTACCACCGTCTCCGCCTACAGGAATGCGACGCTGGGCAGTCTGCATCGAATTGGCATAGAGGTAGCTGCTGTCGGCCATTGCAACAAGTTCGTACCAAAGAGCCACACTTTGTTCCAACAAAGGTACGGCTTTATCTAAATATTTCAGATCTTTCGTCCATTTGTAGTTCAGTACTTGTTGTGCTGCGAGTACCTTTGCACGGAATGATTCGGCAAATTTCCAATAGCAGAGCATGTCGTTGGAAAAACGAAGGAATTCGTCTTGATGCTTTCCAATGTTTTGTACGGCAAAGATAACGTTTCGAGCAGCATTGTTTCCATGTTCAACACATTGGTCAACAATGTCTAAAGGCAGTTCGCCTTGATGTTTTTCTCCTTTCCATTCCTTTTCCACATACTCAATGAGTTTTTCGCCCTGTGGTCCACAGCTTTCATAGAAGCCTGGATAGATGGTGAACTTGTAGGGGTTGACCAGTTGAGCCATAGTCATACCCAACAGCAATGTCTGGCGGTTACCTTCCGTAATGCCGAAGCGACGCAAGAGTTTGGGAGCTATCTCACCGCTTTCATTATAAGCGTCCAAGACCAGTTGCCCTGTGTATCTGTCTTTGATACCATAATAGTTCATTAGAATCTGAAGCCAGTATTCGCTGTCTTCTCCACGCTGGTCGTTCCACGCATAGCGGCCCCAAGCCTGATACCACATCCAGTCACGATCCAACTGCTTCAGTCGCTCGCCATTGGGTAGCTTGTCTGCCGTATAGGGCCAGTCCCAATAGGAAGCCTGCGGATAGAGGTGAAGACCTTTCGAATGGTGCACGCGGTGCATAGCCTGAACGGTTCTCTCGATAAAGGCTGGCGACGACCAGCGCCAAGGTTCCAGATTGGCAAGGATATGTACGTTGTCGATATGGATAGGGGCAGCTTCAGCCAGTTGTCGATGCGTCTCACCCCACGGACCTCCGGGCTCATAGGTGGTCAACGACTCTCCCGTATATTTTGACATTGTGTAGATGTTGGGGTAGAGGGGCAACGACTCCTTCAGTACCAACGGCCCGTCCGTGTCGTGAGAACGTAGCACCACAGGTGGAATGTCTGTTCGACCACTGGCAGCCAACCCATCTTTAATACCAGGAATGATAGTCTCTTTCATCCACGTTACATCATCTTCGATGGTTGCCATTGCCTCACCCAAACAGACTAATAGTCCTACATTAGGATACTTTTCAATAAAGGCGGCAATACTCTTGCGGGTATAATCACTAATCAATGGCGTAATAGGACGATGACGGTCCTGCGTTTTCAGTCCGTAGTGGTCGGCAAAGGGTTTGCTCAGTATGATGTTGTAGAACATCTGAATCACCCAAATACCACGCTTGTCTGCTTCGTGGGTCAAGAAAGAGAAGATTTCTTCGTTCTTCTTGAATGTCTTCTCGTCTACCTCCAATGCGAAGGGATAGTCCTTTAGCTTTACCAGCGAAGCAAACGGGTGGCCATTCCACAGGTACAGTGAGTTCATCTTGTTCTCCACCATCATGTCCAGATACTTCACCCACTCCTCTTTATCGTAGAACCAAGGGAAGTTCTCTGGAGTATAGGGATACTCATATACAGTATGACTAGGCAGATATACTGTTTTCTGCAGTCCGATACACGTGCCACGCATCACCATGCCTGGCGTTTCCGTTGTCGCGTCGATATCCAACAATCCTTTTTGGCGGATTAAATCAGCTAGTTCCACACAACCGTAGATAACACCCTTAGCATCGTTGCCCGATACCACAATGCCTTTCTTGTTTTTGGTAATCGTATAGCCCTCTGCCGTACCGCTTTTCGCATTGGTAAGCGTGATGCGCACCCCTTTTTTAGGAGTCGTCTCATAGCCTAAGGCCATCAACTTCTTTTGGAGATATTCAGCGGCATACAGTTCACGGACAGATGCTCCTTTCGCTGTTACTATATTTACTCGCTGTGCCATTATTGTTATAGCCATAGCAAGTTCTATACATAGAAATATGGTTCTCTTCTTCATTTCGCCGTTCCCTAGTAATATATAAAAAAGACTGATGACGTAGTTTTTTGTCATCAGTCTAATCTTACACGGCAATATCTTGTTGTCGCCAGAATCGAAAGGTGATATCCTCGAACTCACCATCCATTCGACGGCGATAGAGGCGTTGGTTGGTTGTCGCCGCCTTCAAAGGGCCAAGATGTTTGATGTAGGGACCCACCTTAATGTAGTCGAAGTCCTGTTTGTTGACAACCGACGGGATACGTATGCGTCCGCTATACCAAGCCACATGAAACTGGGGATGATACTCGTGAATGTACTGTGCCAGTTGGTTGACAGAACGAGGATCTGCATCGCCACCCATAAATGCAATACATGTAATGTCTGTGCCGTATTGTGATACGAAATCATCAATGGCATCCGTTGTCAGAGGCATGCCAACATCCTCCCAGAGGTAATGGCTATGGCAGCCCGGACAATGACACGGGCAATTAGAGATATTAATTGCCAGTGTCACTTCGTCGGGTATCTCCTGAAAAACAACTCCTGTGTTAACGTATTTCAGCATGTTTTAAGCCTCCGTATGTGCATAGAAACGACGTGCTGCCTCTTCCTGACGGGCCTGTGAGAAGTTGCTGACGCGCTTCAGATAGCCGATAATACGGGTCATGTAGTCCACATTCTTCGAGTGGCAATGCGGGCACTCTTTCAGATAGCGTTTGTCGATGTGACCACAGTCGTTGCAGACGGTGTTGGGGATATTGAACGTAAAGTAGTTACAACCCTCCTGGGCAGCCACCTTCAACAGATGCAGATACTGCTGCTTCGAGAGATGCTCATCCAGGTTCATGTGCAGGGCGGAACCACCCGTCAGGTGCTCGATATAAGGAGCACCATGCAACTTGAACTTATCGATAACGCTCAGCGAGTCGTCCTCTACCACATAGAAATAGCTATTGTAGCAGTCGCGTGGCACAAAGTAGCCGTCTTCACGGTCCCACTTGGCGTGCTTCACACCCACATTCTCAGCAGGAATCATCTCGCAGTTGAACATCACCTCCTTGGTACGGTACTGTTTGTTGTACTTCTCGATGAGACCGAGGATACCCTGTACGAACTTCTTATAGTCGTCATTAGGCGTAATCTTCAGGCCCATGAATTCTGCGGCTTCAACGAGTCCGTTGATACCTATGGTCAGATACTGACGGTTGATGTTGATATAGCCAGCATCGAAAAGAGGCAGCATGCCATGAGCCTGCAGTTCCTTCAGGTTCTCATTATAGGCCATCTGTACTTTGTGGCAAAGGTCAATAATTCCCTCCAGATATTCGAGATAATCCATCTTGTGGTTGACAGCATACTGGATACAACGATTCAGGTTGATGGTAAGCACAGACTTCGAACCTGTCGACACACCACCGGCACCCAGCGTATAGCTGAAACCGTTGTCGGTAATCTCGTTGCGCAGACGACAACAAGAAGACAGCGAGTCGGCATTGTCGCTCATGTAGGTGAAGAACGAGTGTCCCTCAGCATACATCTCGGCGGTGAAGTCACCCCACTCCTTATCCTTACACTCGCCGTTCTCGTCGACGAGCAGCGCCATCGTCTCAACAGGGAATGTCAGCAAGGTCTTGGTACGCTCCTGATTAAACCACTTCATAAAGCGCTTCTGCAACCAAGAAAGGCCGTCCCAATCAGGCTGAGAACCATCGGGGAAATAGAACTCGCCGAAGATACTCTGGAAGTAGTACTTGTCGTAATAAGCCACATTCCAGAACACAGCCTGATAGTTACGGGCACCTGTGGGTTGATTCAAGGTATAGACAATCTGTTCGAAATAATCGGTGATAACCTTATCGATGGTACGCTTCTTCAGACTCAGGTCTGCCTGGTCGTCAGGACGCTTCCAGTAGTCCTTGCCATACTCGTTGCCGATGAAGTAGTTCATGTACATCAGGAACTCTGGTGTGGCACAGGCACCACTCAGCATCGAACTGACCATGAATACCATATTGACGAAACCACCGGCAAACGACTTCAGGTTCGTGGGGGCAGTAGAGTTGCCGCCAATAGCTGTTGTGCCACCAATGAGCCAGGGATACATGGTAATAGAAGCACAATAGTTAGCCAATGAAGTCTCGTCGTTCTTATATATAAAATGATGGGTCAGCTTGTCGATATACTCGCTGGCAAGGTCTTTGCCGTACATCTTCTTGATACGGTCTACCAACAGGCGACGGTTCAAGCGGATGAAGTTCGATTTAGGCAATTCGCCAATCAGCGTGGCAATGTTCTTGTGCTCCACGTTGGCATTAGCGTCGTACTTCGAACCTGTTGCAGCGTTCACCGATTCGGTATACTCTGACAGGAACATCATTTTCTCCAAAGTGTCACGATCCTCTGAGTGCTCTTGACGATAAAGGATAAACGACTTGGCCACCTTGTAGAAGCCTTCGCGCATCAGAGCCTCCTCCACCTGATTCTGAATGTCCTCCACTTTAATGTCGTCGTGCATGTCCAAATGGCTCAGAATCTTCGATACCGTTCCAAGGTCAGCAGGTTCATCAACACTTTCGAATGCCTTGACGATAGCATTCATAATCTTGTCTAAAGAGAAGCGGTCTTTCGTACCGTCACGCTTCGTAATCGTAAAGTTCTTAATTTCCATCATTGGGTTATATCTCTTATTTTGTTTAGTTACTGACTTAGGGCTGTCCTCCCATAAAGTGTTCCGTTTTGGACAACTTTTCATTTTTTTATTTTAAAAAAGTTTTCCGTTTTGGGAAACAGTAATCGCTTGCAAAGGTACAAATATTAACCGAATTTAGCATCCTTTTTACCAAAAATTATTTGCAAAAAAACGTTAACGGTAGAAGATTCATGGAGAATGATTACTAATCAAATGCTCGTACGTCTTTAATATATAAGCAGATAACAACAAACTATTAAAGCGTATATGAACAACAGCAAGTATCGTGGCGTAGTGGTTCCTATGGTGACCCCAGTCACTCAAGACGGACAGCTTGACTTGGGAGCTGTCAAACGGATTGTCGATTTTTTTGCCCATTCTGAAGTCTCTCCCCTCCTAATGGGCACCACAGGTGAAGGTAACAGCGTCAGTCAGGCTGACGGACAGCTGTTTGTAGAGACTGCCGTAAAAGCTGCAGACGGTCGAATCATGATCTATGCAGGCTTGACTGGCAATTGTTTTGCCGAGCAGGTTCGTCAGGCAGAGATGTATACCGCTTTGGGTGCTGATGTGATTGTTGCCACCCTCCCAACCTACTACGCTTTGACCCCAGAACAGATGTACGATTATTGCAAGACGTTGGCTGACTGTATTACGGGTCCGCTGATGCTGTATAATATTTTGGCGACGACCCATATGTCAATCCCTGTGGACGTTATCAAACGTCTTGCTGACCATCCGAATATCGTAGGCTTGAAGGATTCTGAGCGCGACTTGGAGCGGATGGCGCAGTGTATCGAGTTTGCCAAGGGACGCGATGACTTTGCCTACTTCTGTGGATGGGCGGCCCAAAGTGCTCACTCTCTGGAATTGGGTGGCAATGGCATTGTGCCGTCAACGGGCAACTTCGTGCCAGAGATGTTCCAACTGCTCTTCAATGCTGCCGTTGCTGGCGATATGGAAACAGCCAACCGTTTGCAGGATGAAACGAACGAGATTGCCAAGATCTATCAAAAGGACCGTACTCTCGGACAGTCGCTTACAGCCCTGAAGGTGATGATGCAGACCAAGGGACTTTGCGAACCCTGGATGCTCATGCCACTGACACGTTTGTCAACATTTGAAGAACGAGCCATTACACTAAAGGCTCAAGCCATCTGAGGATATGCATATCATAGATTATGTCATTGTGTTGCTGTCCATCTTGGCTGCTATTGGCATAGGTGTCTATTTTGCCCATAAGCAGAAAGACACCTCGCAATACTTTGCTGGAGGAGGAAAAATTCCTGCTTGGGCTGTGGGCATTTCCATCTTCGCCACGCTGATATCGAGTGTGACGTTCTTGGCCTATCCTGGTGCAGCGTATGCCGACAACTGGATTCTGCTGGTGCAGGGGCTGATGGTACCCATCGTATTGGTGGCCCTTATCGGCATCATCGTGCCATTGTTCCGTAAGGTTATCCGCCTGTCTACCTACGAGTATTTCGAGCGACGCTTTGGACTTTTCGCACGACTCTATTCGTCGTTTGCCTTCACGCTGGGGCACTTCTCGAAGGCAGGAACCGTTTTCTTCCTCGTATCGATGGCTTTGGCAACATTCCTCAATATTAATATATATACTATTGTGTTGGTGCTAGGCATCACCATTATTATCCTGACGTTGTTCGGTGGTATGGAGGCTATCGTATGGATGGATGTGGCACAAGGCTTCCTGCTCATTGGAGGCGGCATTATCTGTATCCTCATCCTCATGTTTGGTATTGAAGGTGGTCCTGCAGAGACCTTCCGTATTGCATCAGAGTATAACAAGATTTCGTTTGGTCCCTACGACTGGAGCCTCTCAGAGCTATGTTTCCTCGTGATGGTGCTCAATGGTATTTTCTATGCTCTGCAAAAGTATGGAACCGACCAGACTATCGTGCAGCGTTACCTGGCTGCCAAGAACGACAAGGAAGCCAAGAAGGCGGCCTATATCGGTGTACTGATGAGTGTTCCCATCTGGGCGCTGTTCATGTTCATCGGTACTGCACTCTTTGCCTACTATCATGCACAAGGGGCTCCTTTTTTGCCTGAGGACATCAAGGCCGACGAGGTTTTTCCTTATTTTATTGCTCATGAACTGCCCGTCGGCATTCGCGGCCTTATCATCGCAGCACTTGCCGCTGCGGCTATTTCCAGTCTCGACAGCGATTTGAACTGTCTTTCAGCCATTGCCGTACAAGACTACTACAAGCGCTTTAAGAAAGATGCTACCGACCAGCAGCAGTTGCGTTTCGGCAAGTGGATGGTGGTACTTTCTGGCATTGGAGCCATAGGTGTGGCTTGTCTGTATATCTTCTGGGGAGGTGAGGGTGTGCTGGGTGCACTCTTCTCGCTCTACGCCATCTTCTCGGCAGGAATTGTAGGAATCTTTATCCTTGGACTATTCAGTCGACGTGCCAACAAACAGGGCCTATACATTGGTATAGCTGCTGCAGTCATCTTTACAGCCTACGCTGTGTTGACGTCCACGAAGGTCGACATTGATGGCGACGGCGTGAAGCAGACGCTCCTCGACTTGGGCGACTGGAACTTTTCGCATCATAAATATATGCTGGGGGTTTATTCCCACCTCATCGTCCTCGTTGTAGGCTATCTGGCCAGCTTCCTGTTTAAGACTCCGCTGGCTGACAAGGAACTTACTATTTGGGGATATATGGAAGAGAAGACTAAGGCAAAAGAGACCTCTTTATAAACTTTTTGCTAACAATAGCCATTTACGCTTGCGGTAGCGGTAATAGAGGAGCAGCAGGAGCCCAATGGCAAGAGGAATTAACATCGCCAGAGCGAAAACCAAGAAGAATGCTCCGCCGATGTTGAAACCTATGGCACCACGCGGAACCCACTCTGGTTCGCTGTAGCGCTTCAGGCTATCCTGCAGGGCTGCTACAGTAATGGTATCGTTGCGGGCTTGGGCTGCATCCATCTCAGCCAAAATACGCTGATAATGGGCTTTCAGGTTTACAGAGTCAGCCTCGTAAGCCTTTAGAGCCTCTTGGTATTCCATCTCAGAGGCAGCGTATTCTGCACGTTTTTTGTCGAGCTGCTTTTCTGAATCAAAAATCAGATACACGAAAAACAGTATCAACAACATGCTGGCTACCGTTAGCAGGCAGCCAGCATGGTATAAACAACCACTGGGTTTCTTGACAGGCCGAAGGGAATCGTTCTGCATCAAGTTTCGAGACCCGTGATTAATACTTATTTACTGATGTCTACTGATACATCCACTTTGGCGTGCATCACATAATCAGTAGGTATCAGATACTTTTTAGATTTAGCGTGCTTCAAGGGTACTGCGTCTAAATCGCCAGTGTCCTTGCCGACAGTAAAACTGGCCACACCATTGGTCAGAGCAACTTTCTTGCCGTTAGGCAGTTTCACCTCCTTGATGTCAATAATGAGACGACGCTTCTGGTTGGTAAGCACACGCTGATGCAATCCTGTGCGAACACGTGCCGATACCTGCGAACCTTTGGGAATGGCAATCTCACCCGATTCCAGTTTCACATCATCAGCTGTCATCATCTCTATCATCTCACCCTCTTTCAGAACATCAGCATTGATGCCTTCTGTTGCAACAACGGGTACATCGGTACCTGCCGTCAGCAGCTTCCTCTCCTGAGCCTCAGCCTGAAAAACACTTGCCACTAAGGCTACTAAAATGAATGCAATCTTTTTCATATCCTATATATTATATTAATAGGTATAGATTTCGCCTGTCATAGAAGCATGGCCGTCCTGCCAGAAACCGCCTGACTGACTCTGCTGGCTTAACAGAAGAACGATACATCCACCACGGGCTGCTGCCTCCTTGCGGATCTTCTTCATTGTCTTCTCGCTGAAATGACCTGCCGTAGTAGAGAATGACCAAGTACCTGTAGAGTGCTTCTCAACCTGTCCGAGCGACTTCAGTCCCAGCACCTCGTTCTTGTCGTTGACAATACGCACTTTCTCCCAGTCTTTTTCAGTCTCAACCAAGATTTTCTGTGACATCTGCTGTACACGGCCACTACCGAAACGTACCTCAGCAATAGCTGCACGACCGATAATGTTCATGGCATCCTCACCCTCGTAGGTGAACTTGATGCAAATTTCTGTCACCTCACTTACCTTGCCTTTTGCAATGTTACCATTGTGGAAAACGACCTCGTCCTGAGCAGCACACTGAAGGCTGACCATCAGAAACAAAAAATAAATCAATCTTTTCATAATCCAATTATTGTTAGAGTAGTATTTACCAGATTTCGGGGACAAAGATACAAATTAAATTGCAATCATGCAAATATTTGAAAACGAAATTTTTACGGTTCCCCTTTTTTCAAGGGGGGGGGGGCGTTCAAAATTTCTGACAGTGATGAGAGACGAGAAATGCCAATACCAATATTCTTTTCATTTGTAGAGCGATTTGAGTACATCATCGGGTTCGATGGTGATTTTGCTTTCGTCGAGCATGGAGCGGTCGAGGCCGAAGACGTCAATGAAGAAGTCGTAGACGGCCTGGCGCTTGTTTTCCTTGAAGTCATGACGTTCGTTGGGTAGGAAAAACCATAGATGCGTTGCAGATAGGGGAACTCTGGCGATTTCGATATAATTATGAGGGTTTCATTGTTATTCGATGACATGCTGATGATGGACGATGGTGCCGTCGTTGCTGACACCTTCGAGGGTCACTAGGTAACGCTTGGAAATGTCTGAGGCATAGAACCTGACGCTGGCATGCCCTTTTTCGTCAGTTTCCACCTTCGGATTCCAATAGAGCGTCGTGCGATGGTCAGGGCGCGTCTTGGCAGCGGGGTCAGGATATTGTGGAGAATAGAACTCAACGGAAGGTTTCCAACCTTGCTGGTGGACGGTAGCCATGGAGATCGGGCGGAAGGCTCTGCCCTTCAGTCCAGGTTTCTGCCGGACAAGCAATAGTCCCGAGGTTGACACGTTCCAGCCATAGATGGTCATGTTGGCGGCACCGACATGGTCGAGCCTGAGCGGTATCTGATTTGTAACTCGCCATTGGCATCGCGATAGACGGGAATGCCTAAGGTACTGAGCAGAATCTCCATCGAGTAGAAGTTGTTGAGCAAGGGGTCGTCATCATAGAAGGCACGGAAGGGTGGCATCCCCATTAAGTTGGTGGGCTTGTGCTGACGCTTCTTCTCCTTGACTACTTCGGGCAGTTCTATCTCGCGGTCTATGCTACCATACATCACCTGCTCTTGAGCTTGCTTTGCGAAGTTGTCTGGGACGGAAAGAGATGATGGGGCAGAGGAAAAAGGCGAATGTAAGGTAGGGAATGTCTGTGTGGTGATATCCAGTTGTACGAGGCTGGTACTGCCTGTACGTCGCATACCCTCCAGTACGTAGGTTGTACCGTCGGCGAAGTCGAGGCCGTTGATGGTAAAGCGGCAACTGTCGCCAAGTTCGAAGGTCTGACGGAATCCGGTATCTGGCCGTACCAGCATCAGCTTTGGATTCTTGATTTTTTTGAAGATACTACCACGAATCTGCCCAGTAATGGTCTGTGTGGTCTGGAAACCATAGTCGATGCGGGGGTATGTGCCGTTGAGTATATCAGCCAAAGGGTAGTCGGCAGATAGTTGGTTCAGAGACTTGTCAATAGATGGTTGTATCGTATCGGGGATTACCACGTCGTAATCGGCAACCGACAGCGAGAAGCTTCCATAGAGCGGTGTACCGTCAGATTCTGCAAGGTCTATTGACAACTCCATCGGTTCGTTCTGGGTACGAGCTTTGCCACTGATGGCTATTTGGGGCTGACTTCCCTCGATGATGGTCTGCTTTTCAGT
>CACWWZ010000029.1 GCA_902764705.1 uncultured Prevotellaceae bacterium
AAGGTATCTTCTAAGATTGGTATCATCGAGAACCTGCTCGGTAAGGTTGATAAGCTCATCCTCTGCGGTGGTATGACCTACACCTTCGCTAAGGCTCACAATGGTGAGATTGGCGATTCTATCGTTGAGCTCGACAAACTGGATGTGGCTCTCGGTGTTGAGGAGCTGGCTAAGAAGAACGGCGTTGAGCTCGTGCTCGGTTCTGACTGCACCGCTACCAACGGTCTCGACTTCGGTACCATGACTGTGAAGGAGGGTGCTGAGATCATCACCTGCCCTGCCAACAAGGTTCCTGCCGGTTTCGAGGGTGTTGACGCTGGTCCTGAGAGCCAGAAGGCATTCGCCGAGGCTATCAAGGGCGCTAAGACCATTCTGTGGAACGGTCCTGCCGGTGTCTTCGAGTGCGACAACTTCACCGCTGGTTCACGTGCCATTGGCGAGGCTATCGCTAAGGCTACTGCCGAGGGTGCATTCTCTCTGATTGGTGGCGGCGACTCTGTAGCTTGTGTCAACAAGTTCGGTCTGGCCGACCAGGTTTCTTACATCTCTACTGGTGGTGGCGCTCTGCTCGAGGCCATCGAGGGTAAGGTGCTTCCTGGTGTAGCAGCTATTAAGGGCGAGTAAGGCTCAATTAAGAATTAAGAATTCTGAATTAAGAATTAAGAGAGCGGGGCGGATGTTCAGTCATTCGCCCCGTTTATTTATTGTATTGTCCTCTATCTCCTTCTATCTCCTTCTATCTTCCTCTGTCTGACTGCCTCAAACATCAGTATGGCAGCGCTGACGCTGACGTTCAGCGAGTCAATCTGTCCAAGCATGGGGATGCGGATATGCGCATCGGCGGCCTGGCGCCACTGGTCGGTCAGTCCGTCGTGCTCGGTGCCCATGACGATGGCCGTGCCGCAGGTCATATCCGTGTCGTAATACAAATGGGAGTCCTGCAACTGGGCTGTCAGGATTTTGATGCCACGCTGCTTCAGGAACGCGATGCAGTCCGCGGACGAGCAGGCCACACAGGGCACGGTGAACGCGGCACCTACCGACGAGCGAATGAGGTTGGGATTGTATAGGTCTGTCAGCGGGTCGCACACCACCACGGCATCCACGCCCGACGCATCGGCACTTCGCAGAATGGCACCCAGGTTGCCGGGCTTCTCGACGCTCTCCAGGACGACTATCAGCGGATGCTCACCCAACAGCAAGTCTTCCAACCGAAGGCTTTTGCAGCGCACCTCAGCTATCACGCCCTCCGTCGTTCCGCGATAGGCCACCTTGGCGTAGACATCTGGGCTTACTTGGAAGCAGCGGGCGGCGCCCGCTTCCGGCGGCAGAACCGCCGGAGAGAGTGTTCCCGACGGTTTGGCCGTCGGGCTTTGTGCCGCTGGGTTATCCGGCGGCAAAACCGCCGGACACCAAAACACGGTGTCTACCTCGTAGCCTGCCTCCAGGCAATGCTGCAACTCCTGCTGCCCCTCCACCACGAAGAGCCCGGTCTTGCGGCGCTCGCTGGACTTCTGCTGCAGCAACAGCAGCTGCTTAATCTTCGGATTCTGTAAACTCGTTATCTGTTCCATCATATTGCAATTTTTTTGCCAAGGACGGTGCAAGCCGAGTGCAATCATGCAAGCATGAATTGCCGAGGCGCAGCCCGTTCTCGCAGTCTTTCGAGTGCAAAGATACGAACATTTTTCGAAGTTTGTGAGCGAAAAAGGAAAAAAGTTTGCGGACGGGGACTCGCGGGAACGGGGACAGGGACTCGCGGGAACGGGACGGGCATCCGCGGAAACGGGACGGGCATCCGCGGAAACGGGACGGGGATGAAGAAAAGTTATGGCGTTAACTTTTCTTTATTTTTTTTTTTTGAAATTAACGCTGGATTGATTACCTTTGCCGATGTTTTTGTCTACGAACAATTCGGAGACATGATAAATGGACTACATGAAATGTGTGTTTAATAACAATATTACTAATTAATTTAATGATTAACAAACATGAAAAGAAAAAAGTATGAAGTGCCGACGATGGAAGTCGTCGAGTTGAAGCAACAGCAGACATTGCTGGCTGGTAGCGTAGACGCTGGTCGCGATAATTATGGTGATGCCATAGAAGATACATGGGGTGATTCGAGTGCTCCATTACTTAACGATGATGTTTTATTTTAATAATAAGGAGGACACGACTATGAAGAAAGACATTCGCACTCTGGCCGCCCTGCTCATCGCATCGGCCACATTCGTAGCTTGCTCAAGCGACGACGACATCATCAGCGAGAACCAGCAGCCTGTCAACCCGACGGTCAAGTACACCATGACCATCAACGCCACGAAGGGCGACGACGCAACGACCCGCGCACTCTCGCTCAGCGGCAAGACACTCAACGTGAAGTGGGCCAACACCGACAAGGTGAGCGTTTTCCCCGCATCATCATGGCTCACACCATTGGGCACGCTGACCGCAGCAGCCAGCGACAATGGCTCGACCTCGCTGACGGGCGACCTAACTACCGCCCCGACGGCTGGCGACCAGCTGAACCTGCTGTTCCCCCGTGCTACGTGGGACTATACCGGACAGACTGGCGTGCTGACTGGTGATAACTCCATTGAGAAGAAGTACGACTACGCCCAGGCCAACGTCGAAGTGGCTTCTGTTGACGGCAACAAGATTACTACCACGGGCAATGCCAACTTCCAGAGCCAGCAGGCCATCGTGAAGTTCATTCTGCAGGACAATGGCGGCAACGCCATCAACGCCAGCAGCCTGACCGTCTCGGCCGCCAGCAAAAAGCTGGTGACGGGCAAGGGCTTCAATAGCAAATCCACCACACATTCGGGCTACACATACGATGGTGGTACTTCGTCTACGTATGGTGAAGCCCCTTCTAATCTTGTAGATGGCAAGAAGATTTCGGCAAATCACTCTAAGTGGTGTACCAATACGGGTGACAAGGTCAATGGCATCTGGTACTGCGAATTCCATACTGCCAGTGCTGTTCAGGTAAACGGCTATACGATTACAACAGGCAATGACAACTCATATAGTAATAATCGTAACCCCAAGGACTGGGTGCTGAAAGCCAAGGTGAACTCAGGCGACTCTTGGACCACCATTGCCACCGTGACTAATGATGCTACATTGAAAGATGAAAACTATCAGCAGTTTGACTTCAATGTTGACGTTCATGGGCACGGCTTACGGCGACCTGACTGTCACACCCGCCAGCGCTACCAGCGAAATCTTCGTAGCCCTGCGCAACGAGAAAGGCAGTGCCGACACCTATACGCTCTCAGCCAATGTCGGCGGGAAAAAGTACGCTTTCTCTAAGAGTGGCGTGAACTTCCAGAACGGCAAGTACTACACCGTTACGGTGAAGATGGCGGAGCAGGCCGCTTCTACCGTCACGTGGAACTTCTCGGAAATGTCAGGATATCCTGATCTTTATATGGGTTACACATATAAAGATGTGACGCTTTCCGGCGAAGGCGACGTGAACTTTAACTATGGCTCGCTTTCGTCAATGGGTAGTGGTCTTACCTTTACCAACACGTTAGGCAAGCATTTCAAGAAGATCGTCATTACTGCAACAGGTATGGCTGATATCAGTGGCTGGACGAACGGTTATGATTATGATAATGAAACCTCCACTTGGACTGGCGACGCATCGAGCGTCACCTTCACTGGTAATGCCGATGGGGTAACGTCGATTGTCTTCACATTAGAGTAAAGTACACACGGGGGGCACTGTTCCCCCTTTATATCACGGTTACAGACCCTCTGATACAAGAGAAAAGAATAATCGGGGAGCCTTCGGGCTCCCTTTTTTTGTGGACTAAATGATAAGACGGACATGAAGAACGGACAGAGTGAGGAGCCGCGGAAAGGACGGCGGTTCCGCGAGAAGGAGGACGGGCCGGTGATCAGGCGGTGGTATGCGCAGATGCCGACGGCGGAGCTGGCTGAGCGGATGGGGCTGACGGTGAGGCAGATTACGAACTACGTGTACAGGCATAATACGGAGCCGTGGGCACGGAAACTGCCGTCGGTGCTGTCGGCTGAGAACAGCAGGAACGGGCGCAGCGGCGGTCGGCCGTTGAAAAAACGTCGAAAATAAAAAGCGAATACTTTTTTTGTTCAGCAGAATTTTCGTTTATTTGCAGGCGGAAGTT
Source organism: uncultured Prevotellaceae bacterium (assembly GCA_902764705.1). Lineage (GTDB taxonomy): Bacteria > Bacteroidota > Bacteroidia > Bacteroidales > Bacteroidaceae > Prevotella. The sequence goes on from CACWWZ010000029.1 coordinate 4,164, forward strand.
CAGGGGTGCTTCCACCCGATTGCCTAACTGAGTGCACCCGATTGAGCAACTGAGTGCACCCGATTGAGCAACTGAGTGCACCCGATTGAGTGACTGAGTGCACCCGATTGAGTGACTGAGTGCACCCGATTGAGCAACTGAGTGCACCCGATGGAATAAATGGATGGAGAGTATAATCAATATATTGTTTAACAACTAAATCTTTTTATTATGGCACAATTGAAACTAAAAATCAAGAAGTCGGGAAGTAAGAATCCCGTAACGAAACAATTGGGTTTCTCCGCTCGTGTATTAACCAATGGCACGGCAGAGTTCGACGACATCGTGAAGGATGCCGGACGGAACACGACGATGCACAAGGCCGAGCTGCGTATGGCCTTCGAGCTGTGCATGGACTCGGTGACGGAGATGCTGAAGCAGGGCATGATCGTGGACCTGGGGCCCATTGGCAAAATCTATCCGAGCTGCTCGAGCGGCTGGTACGAGAAGGAGGAGGATATCAAGCTGGCGGACGTGAAGCCGCAGCTGTATTTCCGCGCTGGCGACGACGTGGAGGCTGCCATCAAGGCCGCTAAGCTGGTCTGGGCCAAGGCCAGCGACGAAGAGGAGGAAGATGAGAATGGTGGCGGCACGCCCAGTGGCGGTGACAACAACGGCGGCACGGGCAGCATCACACCTGGTGGCGGCGGCGACAACGGCGGCGGCGCCGGATTCGAGTCTGGAGGAGATTAAAAGGAGGAAATAAACGATTACGTTAAATATTTCTTAATTCTTGAACCGAAATGCGGATTTTCTTCGTATCTTTGTCCCCCAAAAGGACAAGATAGGCTGCATCTCGGAAATGAAAATAAATCGCGATTTATTTTGCATTTCACTCGATTTGCACTATCTTTGCAGCACGAAACAATTAAAACATCGAAAACTATGAGTAAGAAATTTGTAATTGGAGACCGCACGAAGGATGAGTACATCTCCGTATTGGACAGAGCGAACAAGAAGCTTGAGTTTACTAACCACCTGGCATCGGCCAAGGAGTTTCTGAAGGGCTATGAGGAGACGAAGGCTGAGCTAAAGGCGCTGCAGGACGAGACGGGTTATTTCCAGGACCTGCAGGTGTATGTGCTAGGTGAGGACAACAAGGCTCACCGCCCTGACGAGCGTGACATGATGCCGTGGTAATTCTGAGGTAGAGGTAAGAGGTAAGAAGTAAGAGGTAAGAGAAATGCGATATAGAGCATTAGGAAAGACAGGAATCGAGGTGTCGGAGCTGGGCTTCGGCGCCTCTTCTTTGGGTGGGGTGTTCCACTCTTTCAACGAGAACCGGGGCATCGACGCGGTGTTTGCCGCCGTTGACGCCGGCATCAACATCATCGACGTGTCGCCCTACTACGGCCACTACAAGGCTGAGACGGTGCTGGGCAAGGCGCTGAAGGACATTCCCCGCGACAAGTACTATCTGTCGACGAAGGTGGGCCGCTACGGCAAGGACGGCGTGAACACGTGGGACTATTCAGCCCGTCGCGCCAAGGAGAGCGTCTACGAGAGTCTGGAACGTCTGAACATCGACTACATCGACATCATCAACGTCCACGACATCGAGTTTCAGGGTCGTATGGAAGGCGGACTGCAGAAGGTGGTCGACGAGACCCTGCCTGCCCTGCACGAGCTGAAGAAGGAGGGCGTGGTCCGCCATGTGGGCATCACCGACCTGCAGCTGGAGAACCTACGCTGGGTCATCGAGCACTCGGAGCCGGGCATGGTGGAGAGCGTCATGAACTTCTGCCACTACTGCCTGTGCGACGACAAGCTGGTGGACTTCATGGACTTCTTCGACGAGCGCGGCATTGGTGTGTTGTCAGCTTCGCCATTCTCGATGGGACTATTGACGGAGCGTGGCGTACCCGACTGGCACCCAGCCCCGAAGCCATTGGTAGAGGCCTGCCGCCGTGCCGCCGAGCATTGCAAACAGAAGGGCTACCCCATCGAGAAGCTCGCCATGCAGTTCTCGTGCTCGTATCCCCGCATTGCCTCGACCGTGTTTAGCACGACGCGCCCCGAGGCCATCAAGACGAACATCGGCTACATCGAAGAGCCGATGGACGAACAGCTGGTGAAAGAAGTGCGTGACATTATCGGTGACCAACAGCGAGTATCATGGGCAAACACGTAATAATTAAGAATTAAGAGTTAAGAATTAAGAGTTAAGAGTTAAGAGTTAAGAGTTATGATACCCATTATCGATGCGCACGCACATTTGTGGCTGAATGTGGATGCTGTGGTGAACGGTTCCGCCATTCACCCCTTGGAGCCTAACCGCAGCCGCTCGCTGTTCTTCGGCGAGGAGCGCCAGATGTTGCCGCCCTACATGACGGACGGCCAGAACACCGCCGAGCGCTTCCTGTCGAACATGGACTATGCGCAGGTGTCGGCAGCGGTCATCACGCAGGAATTCATCGACGGCGTGCAGAACTCGTACCTGATGCAGGTGCAGCAGCGCTACCCCACCCGATTCTTCTGTTTCGGCATGCCCGCATCGTTACCCAAGAGCGCCGAGCGCCCCGCCGCTACTGTGCACGGCGGTTTTGCCGCCGAGTCCTGTCTTGTTGATGAGGCCAAAAGCCTCGTCGCCCAAGGCTTCCGCGGCATTAAGGTGCCTGCCGCCCGTCTGCATTGGCAGTTTTTGACCCCTGAGATGATGCAAATGATGCGCATGATGGAACAGAAGGGCGTCATCCTCGGCATCGAGCTGCAGGACGGTGACGCACAGGTGGCACAGATGGAGACGCTCATCCAGGAATGTCCGCGGCTGAAGATCATCATCGGCCACTTCGGCATGGTGACTCGTCCTAACTGGATGAGTCAAATCCGACTGGCCCGCCACGAGAACGTCTACGTCGAGAGCGGTGGCATCACGTGGCTGTTCAACGACGAGTTCTATCCCTTCCCCTCGGCCATCCGTGCCATCAAGGAGGCTGCCGACGAGGTGGGCTGGCAGAAATTGATGTGGGGCTCGGACTATCCGCGCACCATCACTGCCATCACCTACAAGATGTCGTACGACTTCGTGACCAAGAGTCAGGAACTGACCGAGGAACAGAAACGCTTGTTCTTGTCGGAAAATGCCAAGCAGTTCTTCGGCTTCGATGAACTCGTCGAACTGCCCTACATTAAAAATATGAGCGAATAAATAAGGTAAAAAGATTAAAGATATGAAAGCAATACAGATTACAGAGCCTTCGGTGATGAAGGTGGTAGAAATGGAGAAACCCCAGTGTGGCGCCGACGAGGTGCTGCTGAAGATTCATTATGTAGGCTTCTGCGGAAGCGACCTGAACACCTATCGCGGACTGAACCCCATGGTGAAGATGCCCGTGATTCCCGGTCATGAAATCGGTGCCGAGATTGCTGAGGTGGGCAGTTCAGTGCCCGGGCATTTATGTCCGGGAATGGCCGTCACGGTCAATCCCTATACCAACTGCGGCCACTGTCCGTCGTGCAAGAACCGCCGCTACAACGCCTGCCAGCACAACGAGACGCTGGGCGTGCAGCGCAATGGTGCCATGCGCGAATACATCGCCATTCCCTGGCAGAAAGTCATCCCCATCGGTTCGATTACCGTCGAGCACGCTGCCCTGATTGAACCAATGTCTGTCGGTTTCCATGCCGTGAGTCGTGCGCAGGTGGTTGACACCGACACCGTCATGGTCATTGGCTGTGGCATGGTGGGTGTAGGTGCCGTGGTGCGCGCCATCATGCGTGGTGCCAAGGTCATTGCCTGCGACATGGACGACGAGAAACTGGCCATCGTCCGTGGGCTGGGCGCTGAATACACCATCAACAGCGCCAAGGAGAATGTGCACGAGCGTTTGCAGGAAATTACGGGTGGTGCCGGTCCCGACGTGGTCATCGAGGCTGTGGGTGCCCCTGTGACCTATCAGATGGCAGTCAACGAGGTAGCCTTCACCGGTCGCGTGCTTTGCATCGGCTATGCCAAGCAGGACGTCAGCTTCACTACGAAGCTTTTCGTACAGAAGGAACTCGACATTCGCGGTTCGCGCAATGCCCAGCCCGAGGACTTCGAGGGAGTCATCCGTTATTTGGAAAAGAACAACCCGCCATACGACATCCTGATTTCCAACGAGGTAACGCCCGAGCACGCCGAAGAAGCCATGCAACAATGGATGCAGGCTCCGGCAAAGGTGTTCCGTATTCTGGTTAAATTTGCCTGAAAATCGGGGGAGTGTTCGCATGCTCCCCACATGGTTTTAGTTAGATCTGTAGAATCGTCTCACGGCCAGCCTCGATGTTGACCTGACGATTGCCAAAGATAAGCGTGCCGCGGCCTCCCGTGGCACGTATTTTTATCTGGTGGCGGTCCATCTCGACGTGAATCAGGCCAAAGGGTGTCGGCACATCGCCCTGCATCCATTCCAGGTCGCCCAAATGGGGTTCCACGATATATTCCTCGTAGCCCGGCGCGGTGGGACGGACACCCAGAAAATACTTGCCTAACAGATAGAGCGGGGAAGCTCCCCAGGCGTGGCACAACGACTTGCCATAAGGACGGCCATACATGGCCAGATGCTGCGTGCCGGTCTCCTCGGGATTGTATTTCTCCCAGAACGTCGTGGCTCCCTCGTGCAACATGCCGCCCCAATAGTCGCGCATTTCGCGGAGCACCTGAGTCTGGTGACCCATCATGCAAAGCGTCTCCAGTTCATAGAAACGCATATAGGGCGTGGTGATGGGAGGTATGTCGGGATTGAGCATCACGCGCTGCATGATGTCCTGCTGTTCTTTCTCGTCGCTAAGGCCGTAGAGAATAGCAAACATATTGGGGAACTTGGTAATCTGCGCATTCATCACGCCGTCCTCGATGGCGTGCAGGTAAGCATGCTGCTCCGGGTTCCAGAAGGTGGCCTTGATTTTCCGGCGCAGGGTGGCAGCAAGGGCGGCGTAATTCGTCCTGTGGGTCGCGATTCTGTCGCGACCAGCCGCGGGGGCGGCAACAATCTCTGCGCAGGCGGCCATGGTCTCGAGGGCCTTGCAGAACAGGATTTGCTCAAAGCACAGCGTGCCGCGCTTGTGCATAGGGAAGTCCACCCAGTCGACGAAAATCCAGTCGTCGGGCTGTCCTTCGGCCATGCCCTCGCTGTTAGTGCGGCTCAACACATAGTCCATCAGCGTCACCATGCGGGGCCACATCTCACGCACAAAATCCTTGTCGCCCGTGTACTCGTAATAGTCGGCAATAGACTTGAACCAGTAGAACGTGTAGTCCATGATGGTGTTAACATGGGCGGTGACGGGGTCCTTGCCACGCAACTGACGGATGGTGCGCTTCACACATTCCGTGTCGAAGTGCAGGTAGTAGTTCATCAGGTACGACTGGATGGCGTCGCCCGACCACGTCCAGCGGTCGCGCTTGATGCCGTCCATAAAAAATTCGCGGGTGGTCAGGTCCATCGTATAGGCGCTGACCTGCCAGATACGGTTCAACTCGTCATCGTTGCAACGGAAAGAACCAGAACGGCTTTCATCGAAGGGAGCGTATTCGTAGTCCATCAGCACATCGTCGTAAGTAGCGCCGGGGTCGCACTCCATATAGACGAAGCGGAAAGCCTTGGAAGACGGGACGGCGGCGACAGGGGAGGCGGGAGCGAGGGAGCCGGCGCTGTCGGCGGTCGCCACCCCTACTGTGGGTCGCGATTCTGTCGCGACTGCCGGCAGCGCCGGCACTGTGAGCACATCCAGTGTTTCGCAATGCTCCTTGTCGAGGGCTTCCTCTCGGCTCTCGCCATAATAAATGCGGACGGTGCCTTGCAAGCCCTTCACCTTCAGGTAGCCGAAGGTTTCGCGGCCGAAGTCAAATAGGGTTCCGTTTATCGCGATTGAATCGCGACGTAAAGGACGAGCCTCCTGGCGGTTGAGGCGGTAGGCTGACGGCGGGGTGTCCGGGCTGTTGAAATGCCACGAAGCTGCAGGGACATAGATGCCGGAGCCATGCGCCACGCCATTCTCGTCAATCCACAGCTTGTCCTCGTAAGTGGCAAGCCATGTAGAGTCCGTCTTGATGGTCTTGCCATCGATGAAGAGCGCTGGCGGCGTGGCCTGATTCCACACTTTCAGATTCAGTTTATGTTCACCCTTCGGCACGAGGAACGTCTTGGGCTGTCCGAACTGCAGCTTTCCGTCTAACGCCAGATTGAACTGTCCCTCGCAGGCGATGGTAACGGTCTCGTCGTGTTCCAACGAAAAGGCCTTAGAAAACTCTACCGTCACCCAATGGGAGTCCTGTTTCCAGAACGGTGGAAACATCGCCCCGCGTTCCGTCCTGCGATTGTTAAAGATATTACCCAGCCAGACCTCAAAGTCACCTGGATACCATATCCATGTTGCCATTGGAAGTGAAGAGTGAAGAATGAAGAGTGAAGAATTTGCTTCCGCCATAGTACTTATTCTTTATTTCTAATACCTGCATTGTTCTTAATCCGCTCACTAACTTGCGGGCCGTTGTTTTCCCACACGTTGCCGGGGCCGTTGGCATTCTGGAGGAATTTTTCAGCGGGCGTCCAGTTGTCACGCACGGTGATGTTGCTGGAGCCCTCGTCCGTATAGAGGTAGAACCAATGGTTGGGGTCGTGGACGTAGGAGGGGCGGGCAATGTCGCGCACTACATTCTCGCTAATCAGCGTACCGGGCTGATTACCAAGGGTATAGATGCCGGCGCAGTCGTACATATGCTGGGCATAGTTGTAGATGAGGTTCGCATGCACGCGGTTGTTCTTCATGCACACCTCGTCGCGGTTCCAACCCCACCCCAGTGAAATGCCCGTATAAGAGACATCGTGGATGGTGTTGTGCTCGATGTTGATGCCAGAGACATATCCCGCACAGATGGCCACACAGCCCCAGTCTTCGTTGGAAACATCATAGAACTCACAATCGCTGACCTCTTGTTGGGCACACACTTCGCGGGAGTCAACAGGCTGATAAGGCCGATGGGTCTCCAAGCCCTCGGGCGAGAAACTGCCCACCACAAGGCCGTTCATGGCAATATCGGTGAACGTACAGTGTGTCACGGTTCCGCCGTGACATCCCTCTACGTAATCCAGTCCAGAGCCTCCGAGGTGCTCGAAGCGACACTCTTCAAAACTGACATTCTCCGCATGTCTGACTTCTACAGCCGCATCGGCACGTCCCAACCAGCCCTGATTGTCGAGTTTGTGGTTGTTGGGGCGGTCAATCTGCGGGCGAAGCTTGTAGGCCTCAACGAGATACATGCCAGCCTGCAGAGGGACATGACCTTTTTCCGACGGTCGCATCCACGTGGTATGGCTGAACGTGACACCTTTTATGGTGATGTCGCGCACCGGATGATCTGCTGTGCCAACCACCTCGACAAGCGTCTCAAGAACGGGATAAGTAGCATGTAGGACTTTCACTGTGCCCTCATGTTCACGCGGATAATAATAAAGTTTGTGCTCTCGGATGTCATGATACCACTCTCCAGGACTGTCGAGCAACTCGCGGGCATTGGTCAGATAAAACGGCGAGGGATGTCCCGTATTGGGTGTCATCGGGGACGGCCAAGGGTGTTCGAACTGAATCTTAGCCTCAGGATCGTGGAACCGCACGGCGACGGAATCGCCGTCCGCAGTCATAGACTTGATGCGGAGGTTCGAAGTGCACCACATCTCGTGCAGCACCATTTCGACGTACTCACAGCCTTCCTTGGCTTTTCCTTTCTGAAGCAGGGAAGCGACTGCAGCCTTGGGAATCCACAATATTTGATTTTTCTTGTCGTAAGTCAGAATGCGGTTCATCTGCTCAAAATCATTCACATCACGGGCGCGGATAGTTTTCTCCTTATTTCTCCACAACTGGCGGAAGTCAACAGGCCGTCCGTTGAAGTCAGGAATGTCTGCCACATAGAGTGGTCCTTTTGTCTTCCATAAGTTTATGCCAACGCCGCCGCTGATGATAGCATCATGCCCTTCTATAGTCAGGCCGCTGTCCTCAGGACGCAACCGCAGGGGGTCGTACAACTGGTAGACACCGGCAGCAAGGTGGATTGTGACCTGCGAGGCCTGGTCCAACCGTCGCATCTCGCGGGCCTTGCGCACAGCATCAACCAACGAAGAGTCGGGCGTGATGTAGATGTCAGCAGCCTGTGCACATAGGCTGCTAAGCATCACGATAAGCAGAAGTTTGATTCGCATAATCCTTAAAGTCTTTAAGGTCCTTAAGGTCTTTAACGTCCTTAGGGACACTTGTTATTTCTTCAGTTCGCCGGCAATGATTTCAGCCATACGGTGAGCGCCCTTGCCGTCGGGATGGATACCGTCGTCCAGCATTTTATCACCATCGTTGGCATAGAGCGTGTGCAGATCGATTACCTGCAGGCCATACTTCTTGGCCACCTCCTGCTGGATGGGGATAATCTCGTTGGTGATGACTTGGTCGTTGATGTTCCACGTCGACTTGAAGGCCGGAATGGGCGTACACAGATAAATCTGAGGTTTCGCGGGAGCAGCAACGGCATTCTTCTTGGCCTTCTTGGCTTTCTTGCCGACGGGCTGAGCCAAATCGGGGCGTAGCGTGAGAATCATCTGCTCCAAATCCTGACGGAATTCAGCGCCATACTGCCAGTTCTCGGGTTTCGAGTCGTTGGTGCCCAGCTTGATAATCACCACGTCGGGCTTGAAAGCCTGCGCATCCTGCCAAGCCAGCTCGTTCATATAGGGATAATCGCCCTTGTTGAGCATGGTACGTGCGCTGACACCGAAGTTCTTCACCCAATAGTCCTTGCCCAAAATCTTCTGCAACTCAGCGGGATAGCCGTAAGCATCACACATATCGATGCCGTGACCGTCGGTGATGCTGTTGCCGATACAAGCCACACGGATGGCATCGGGTTTAGGCGTCTGACGGGCCTTCAGCCAGTTGCCAATGTCAGTGAGCAGCTGGTCGTGATACTTGAACCAGGGACCGAAGCCGAAACCGTGATCACCCGTGGGATAGACATACATGGCGCAGTCGTTGCCGGCATTGCGCATGGCCTTGTAGTACTCCAGTCCGTTGGTAACAAAGGGCACGAGGCGGTCGTCGCTGGCCGACACAATCAGGGCTGGGGGCGTCAGGTGGCGGCGCACGGCATTCATCGTCGAGAAGTCGCGCACAATGGCCGGGTTCTTCTGGTCTTCGCCGAGAAAATTACGACACGACCAGATGTGCGAAACACGCTCGTCCATCGATATGACGGGATAAAACAGGATGGTGAAGTCGGGACGCACATCGAAAGCAGCGTGCGTGGAGATGACCGACGCCAGGTGACCACCGGCTGAGAAGCCCATGATGCCCACGTCGTGAGGATTGATGCCCCATACCTGGGCAGAATCGCGCACGATGCGGAAGCCCTGCTCCACATCACTGATAGGCTTGGTACGGTCGCCTTCGGGCAGGCGGTAGTTCACCACGAAATAGGCTATGCCCTGCTGGTTGAGCCAATCGGATGCCATCATACCTTCGTGTCCGTTCGACAACACGGAATAGCCACCACCGGGAATACCCACGATGGCCTTGCCAGAAGGTGTCTGCGGCAGGAAGCACACCATCTGTGCCTTGCCGTCAGGCGTCAAGTCAAGAGTAAATTTACGGGCTGTCTGTGCCTGTGCACCTATCACGAGGAGCAGCATCAACAGCGTTACTGTTTGCCTTAAGAGGCTCATTCTGTTTGTTTGTTTCATTTGAATAAGTTAATTAATATTAGTAATGAATAGGGATTATCTTGCCAGCGGGAGCCAGAGCGACATGTCGTCGATGCCGCGGTTGTCCCAGGCATAGTAAGGAATCAGGCGAATTTTCACCTTTTTCTTTTCCACGGGGCGCAAATCGCGATAGAGCTGATCGTTGCTCCATGAGTCGTTGTTCACCAACAGGGCTTCCCCTTCGAGGGCAATCATGTCGCGGTCGCAGATGGTAATCATCTTCTCCGTGAACTGGATATCAGCGGGGATAGCAATGTCGTTGATGCGATGACCGCCTTCGATGTCTTGGCCTTCCAGACAATAGACGATGGGACCACGCACGACGGCAATCTGGTTCTTGGCTTCCTCGACCAATGGGTTGGCCTCCACCAAACGGGTCTTCATGGGCAGGTCGAGTTCTATCGTGTCGCCCTTCTTCCATTTGCGGGGCTGACGCAAGTCCTCAGCAAGAATGGGCTGGCCGTTCAGCTTCAGCGACATATCCATGCTCCAGCCGGGGATGTGCATGCGGATACTGGCCAGTCGCTTGGCATTTTTGACGGTCAACGTGATGTGTCCGTCCCACGGATAGTTGGTAGTCTGCTCTATCTCCAAATCTTTGGTCTTCAACAAGTTCTGTCCGTAGAGATTCACCCAGAGCGTGTCGCCCTTCATGCTATAGGCATACTCCTGAGCCTCGCAGAGGGTGCGCAGCGTGTTCGGCGGACAGCAGAAGCACGAGATATAACGCTGACGGTGTTTGGGCCAGCGCATCGTGTAAGGGAACTCCTTGGTGCGGCGCAGGGCTTCGGTATAGAAGAAGTCCTTGCCGTCGAGCGAGATGCCCGAAAGGATGCCATTGTAGAGCTCGTTCTCGATATTATCCACATACTGCGGGTCGACGGTGGTTTGGAACATGCGCCACGAATAAAGCAGCATGCCTATCTGCGCGCAAATCTCGTTGTGGGCAGCCTCCTGGGGCAGCTGAAATTGACGACCGTAAGCCTGGTGAATCTGTTGGATGGAGGGTTGATCGTAGGTGGTTCCGTCAGGCGACACACCATCGTAGAGCGCACCACAGCCACCCATGATATAAATCTTGTGGTTCACGATGTCGTTCCAAATGGCTTCCAGATTTCGCATCAGTTGTTCCTCGCCGGTCTCAGCATAGAGATCAGCCACACCGGCATAAAGGTAGTTGGCGCGCACGGCATGTCCCATGGCCTCGTACTGGTCGCGGAACTTATGGCGGTCTTGGTTGTGATCCTCGCCATTGGTCACGCTATCACGGATGGCAATGAGTCCCTTGGCCAGTTCCAAATATTTAGGATCTCCTGTCTCGCGATACATTTCTGCAGCGCCCATATAGTGGCTGGGACAAATGGCATTGCGCGAAAGTTCAGCGGCATCGTTCGTCAAGAAGTTATAGAGGAAATCGGCTGCCTTCCTTCCACATTCAAACAGAGTGGTTTTGCCCGTGGCACGTTTGTGGATAATGCCTGCCGTCATAAGGTGTCCGAGGTTGTAGGTCTCGAAATTCAGGCGCGAGGCAAAGGCATGTTTCTGGTCTTTTCCAATCTCAATGCCTGCTGCATTTTCAGTAACGCTGTGGGAATCAATGCCAGCCAAACGCTCGGCGATTACCACAGGGGTATGGATATAGCCATCAGCACGCTGAGCCAACGTCACCTGCTCGATGAAGCGATCCATCAACTCGTCCAACTCTCCGTCCTTTGTTATTGCATAGACAGCAGCACAAGCCTCCAGCCATTTGTACATATCGCCATCGTGGAAAGGAGGACCGTGGTGCTTGCCCTGAATGGTACCGGCAGCCACCTGGAAATTGGCAAAGCCATGACTGCCATGCTTACCGTCTTTATCGAGCACTTCCCAGGGGGTGTTCCATGTGTTCCACATCTCCCAAACGGCCGTACCATGCATCACGTCGAATACATCGCCCCAAAAACCACCCGTCCATCGGGTAGCACCCATGGGCAAGTTCTGCATCTGGGCCTGTTTGCTGCGGCTCATGTCGGTAAGGCCTTGGGCCGTCATGTATGTTGCTGTACCACAGCAACAAACTAAGCATATTATGAGGAATCTTTTCATATCGCAGTATTAATTAAAATAGACATAGAGTGAAATCATCACGATGGCCAAAATTAACCATAGGGTTACGGCCAACTTGCTCCAACCCTCACGAATCGGGGCGGGAATGCTATACTGTTTGGGGTCTTTATCCGTCAAAGAGAGGATGACCATTGATACTGCCAGAATCACAAACAGTTCGAAGCTGAGCAGCATGAAGTGAGGCCAGGGGAGCGAGAGCCATTCGGGGGGCCACAGATAGAGCACGCCGACGATGAGACAGAACGCAGTACCGATGGTTAAGGCAAAGTTTGCAGCACGAGTAGTGGTGCGACGCCAGAAGATACCCAAAACAAAGACAGCAGCCATCGGCGGGGCAATGAAACTAAGCACCGACTGGAACACGTTAAAAAGGTTCAAGTCCTTGATGCTGTCGATGGCCACAGTAAGAAGGATAGCAACAGCCGCACCAATGACGGTAACAATGCGTCCCACATAATTAATGCGGCGCTGCGAGGCATTCGGATTGAACTTCTTCACGTAGATATCCATCGTAAAGACGGTGCTCAGCGCATTCAACGCTGAACCTATAGTACTAACCAGACAGGCCGTCAATACGGCAAAAACCAATCCTACCATACCCACTGGGAAGAGGTTTTCGACCATCGTGAGATAAGCCTCATCCGGGTTCTTTAGCGTGTCACCAAAGAGGGCAAAACAAATGACACCCGGTAGAATATACAGAGCCACGTCGAGAATCTTCAGCCAACCTGTAAAATTGGTTCCTAACTGTCCCTCACGCAAGTCCTTGGCTGCCAGCACGGGCTGTACCATGCTCTGATCTGTACACCAAAACCATACACCCATCACTGGATAACCCAAAATGATAGGCAACCAGGGGAAAGCCTCATCGCTGTTGGGCTTAAACATCACCCAATAGTCGCTGGGAACCTTATCGACCAATGCGGAAATGCCTCCAACTCGGTCTAAGCCAACTATGACCAAAACCAACGACACGGCAATGAGCAGTATCATCTGGTAAACATTGGTGTAAGCCACCGCTTTCAGTCCACCCAGCATACTAAAGAATGCCGAGATGAACAGCAAGACCAGAGCCGACATCCACATGGGAATATCAAATACCTGTCGGATGAGAATGCCGCCGGCAAAGAGCGTCAGCGCCAGCCACGAAATGACGATAGTCACAATGGTGTACCACGCCAGAATATTCCGCGTAGACTGTCCGAAGCGCAGACCCATGAACTCAGGCAACGTGTGAACCTTGGCTCCCAGATAGCGCGGAGCGAAGACAAAAGCCAACAGAGCAATAAACACAAAGGCATACCAGGCGTAGTTGCCACTGACAATACCTGTCGTAAAACCTGCCGATGCTGAGGCAATGAGCATCGACGGTCCCACGTTGGTGCCCCACATGGAGAAGCCGATATGGTGCCAGCGCAAAGAGTGTTCGGCCAGAAACAATGCCCCACCCTTCTTACGTTTCGTACTGGCCCAAATGCCAATGGCAATGAGCACGGCGAAATAGATTCCCAATATCAGCCAATCGAGGCCTTGCATGTAGTGACTTTCCACGTTGTTATATTAAAAATTAAACATTAGATTTCAGTTCCTTTATAGTCTTTCGTTATTTCTATCGTGACTGCTTTGTTCAAGTCCATCTGATCGGTACAATCCACATCGTCAGGATACATCTTGATAAGTGCTCCGGGACGGGCAAAGACGGGCATCTGGTCCAATGGAACTTCCACATCATAGTACCAGCGGCCACCCTCCAGACGTTCTCCCGTAAAGAAATTCACCCACAGGCCTTCAGGCAAGTAGATATCCCGTTTATTCTCGCTGTTCATCACAGGACAAACAAGAAACTCAGAGCCGAAATAATATTCGTCATCAATATGCCAACACTGGCGGTCGTGCGGATGGTGGAAAATAAGAGCACGCACCATGGGGTAGCCGCTTTCGCAGGCCTTTTTTCCTTGCTCTACGATATAAGGCAACAGACGATAGCGCAGTTTCCACCACTTCTTCACGATGGGGGCAATGACGGGATAGTGCCAAGGCTCACGCTTGCAGGTACCATGATAACGCATGTGACTGGAGAAAACACCGAACTGCGTCCAGCGCACATAGACATCCTCATCCAATGGAGAATTCATAAAGTCAGGAATGCTATGGAATCCCGGCACGTCGTGACTCCAGAAAGCAAAGCCACTGAGACCGAAATGCAAGCCGCCTTTCAGAGAGCCAGCCAAGCCATCCCAGCTGCTGGCGCTGTCGCCACCCCAATGCAGGGGATAACGCTGACAACCCGCCCAGGCTGAGCGTGCCCAGACGATGCCATCGCCTGTCACTTCTTTGGTAACCTCATAGGCTGCCCGCTGATAGAGCAACGAATAGATATTGTTCAGCCGTTCCGGTGTCATCGCATGATAGCGGTGATCCATATGGATATTCTCGCCGAAATCGGTTTTGATACACGTCACACCCATCTCGAGCAGCGGTTTCAACAGTTGGTTCTTGTACCAATTGACAGCTTTGTCGTAGGTAAAGTCAATGGTGCCTGCATAGTCAAGAGCAGAGAAATTGGAGGAACCGCCCGTATTGTCAGCGGCAGAACCGCTGACCACAGGAGCGCTGATATATTGGTTGGCCTTCGCCTCTGCCAACTGCTCGGCGCCCGCTGCCACGTAGGGCAGTTGCCATAGTGAGACACGGAAGCCATTATCCTTCAGTCGTTGGATGAATCCCTTGGGATCAGGGAACCGCTCGGGATTAAACTTCCATTCGCAGAGCCAGTCGGTACGGAACCAACCTGTATCAAGGTGTATCACGTCGCAGGGATAGTGCTCGCGGCGCAGATGGTCGCAAATCTCATCTACCTCATCAGCCGAGAAATAGGTCATACGACTCATCCAGATGCCAAACGACCACAATGGGGGCATCTGCGGAAAACCTGTCAACATACGATAACCACGCAGGATTTCCTCGGGCGTTTGGCCGCCAATCAAAAACACGTCGAGGGTCGCACGGTCGCACATAAACTGCACGGAACGGGTCGAGTGGTCGGCCAGCGAGAGCTTGCAGTAGTCACTGGTATGATAGAAACAGCCATACATCCGACTGCTCATATAAAATGGGATATTCTTATAGCAACGGCGGTTGTTGACGCCTTGTCCATCTTGGTTCTTCAGTTGGAAGGTTTGTCCGCTGAGGTCCATCTTGCGGAAACGCTCGCCCGTGCCCACAAAGCACTCGTCAGGACTGCACTTAAAGCTAATCGTGGCGCGTTCGGTTTTGTTTGTTACTGTACCACAGCAACTTACTGAACAGAAGCCCAACGGCAGGGCATCATAGCGAGGGGGCGAGAAGTGGTCGTCACTCAAGGCGATACCCTTCGTTTCGTCACCGTCAGGGTAGAACGTGATGAAAGGGGCAGGCTGAGGGGCTGGCAACAGGTCGCTCCAGTGGTCCAACTTAGGGGTGCTGAGGTCAATAGTGGCAACCTTCTTCCCATTAGTAGCGATAACATCACCACATACGTAACGAAGGGGCAGGCGCCTTACCTCGGGCGAAAACATCAGCATATCGTCACTTTCAACCATCTCGTCATCCGTCATGGTTGTAAACAGACGGATCATGTTCGGCTCATAGGCCCGGATGACGAGATCGTAGGTTTGTTGTGCCACCTCCGTATCAGGGGCCATATCTTCTTGATGTTTTTGCTGTTGATAGGGAATGGTGACCACGATGTCGCCGTCGCGTTCCTCTATTGTAGTAGGGGTGTATGCTTTCCAAAGGGCTTCGTCCTTCTTTAGATCAAGGTCAGAGAAGTCCATGAAATCAAAGAGATGATAGTTCGTCTGTTTCATTGTTTGAATATAATGTTTGAACCGGGATGGTTGTCACCGATTTCATCGCGACGGATAGGTCGGCCATCTGTAATATTGCCAGAAATAGTAAAGCCGTCGGTGCGTGCATCGAGGTAGATGGCGAACCCACGGTCGTTGGTAGCATAAGGAGCCGGGAAAGGTTGCGAAATATCGTTGTTGCAGATGGACGAGCCCGGCTGGTTGCTGAGCGTATAGATGCCGCCAGCATCATAGAGTTGGCGGGCATAGTAGATGACTTTGTTATCCACGATGCGGTTGTTCTCCATACCCGTGTCGTGAGGTGTCCATCCCCAGCCGACACAGATGCCGGAATAGTTGACCCGACTCACGTAGTTTCTGCTGATGGTGCAGTGGCGTACATAGCCCAATGCGATGCCTACGGCTCCCCAGTCCTCAGTGGTGGCATCGACGATGAAGTTCTGGTCAATGGTCAGCCGTTGGCAGCGTTCTGCCAGATGCTGATAGGGACGATGCACTTCCATTGGACTTTCTGCAAAGGAACCACCCATGATGGCCGTACCGCCAATGTTGCCGAAGGTGCATTTCTGCACTACACAGTCACTGACGTTGTCGACAAAGTCCAAGGCCGTAGCTGCCAGATTCTCAAACACGACCGAGCGGAAGTCTACGTGGTGGGCGTTGCGCACGGTGACAGCACTCACGGGGCGCTCTATCCACGCCTGGTTCTCGAGGCCGTCGTCCCAGGGCAGTCCCGGGTTCTCTTTTAGCTTATAGGCGTCGACGAGGGGAAAACCGCCTTGCAGGGTGATGTGCCCTTTGTGCAGCGGACGGTTCCAACAAGTCTTATTGAAAGTGATTCCTTCGAACGTAACATAGTTCGCACCATCTATTACGACCAGTTGCTCAATGCCGTCACGCTGTTCTGTAGTGCGCAGCAGGAAAGAGCTGTTGCCCTTTTCACCACCGATGACGGGTTGCGGCCAGGGGTGGTCGAACTCCAGGCGGCTCTCAGGCTCCATAAACGAAACAATGGTTTTGTCGCCCACCACCTTCATCTCTTTTACTCGCAGGATGGCGATGGCCCACCGCTGGTGTACCACCATTTCGAGCGGGGTCTTCTTCGAGACAAAATCTCGAAGCACAGAGTCAGGTGGAGTAGGTATGGTAATGGTGCGAGCCTCCTTGTTGAAGTCTATCATCCGCTCCATGCCTTGCTTGGGCCACAACTGGGTGTGTTGTTGCCGGGCATCGCCACAGATAACGCTCGTGTGCTTCTCACCAATGCCACGGATAGTGAGTGGTGACTCCTTGGTGCCGCTGTCCTCGGGACGGAGGAACAACGGTTCGTTCATATAGTAACGTCCTTCTTTAATGGTGATGGTGATGCCTCCCTCACAACGAGGGTCGTGGGTTCTTCGCCACTCACGGGCCTGTCGCAAGGCCTCGTGCAGGCTCTCGCCCTCGCTGACGATAATCTCACCAGAGAATGCCAGACCACTCACAAGGAGGAAGAGAATGGTTAGTATCTGTTTCATATTACTATATTCTTAATATATAGACGTAAAGATGGTTCAAATGTCATCAGGCATACACGAGCGAGCTCATGATGTAATCGCTGACGAAGAGTCCTTTTCGGGTCAACACCAAATGGTGGCCGTCGCAGCGCAGCAGTCCGTCGGTAATGAAACGCTGAGCCTCATGCAGACAGTAGTGGCGATACTTATCCGACAGCGTATCGAGGTCAAGGCCATCGCTGGTACGCAAGGCCACCGTAATGCGGTCATTGTAATGCGTGTCGGCATCGATGACTTCACGTTCACAGGGAATTTCACCCCGCTGGATAGCATCCACATACTGGCGGAGGTCGGCGATGTTCCAAGAACGGACAGCGTAGGGGTCGGCGGCAAAACCGCCGAGAACAGTATAAGAGTGAGCAGCGGCACCTAGGCCAATGTAGGGCGTGTCGTTCCAATAGCTGCTGTTATGGCGCGAGCGGTAGCCTAGGCGTGCGAAATTGCTGATTTCGTAATGCTCATAGCCGGCAGCGGTCAGTTTGTCTATCAGGACTTCATACATCTGACGTTCCAATTCTTCATCAATTCTAAACTCTAAACTTTCATCTCTAAACTGCTCATAAAGCACCGTTCCTTCTTCTATCATCAGACAATAGGCAGAAAGGTGCTCTACGTCAAGCGAGAGAGCAGCATCAATGTCACGCTGCCAATCAGCAAGGGTTTCATTAGGGAAGCCATACATCAGGTCGACACTGATATTACGGATACCAGCATTGCGGAGTCGCTGGACGGCCAGTGGCACCTGTTCGGCGGTATGGCGACGGTGCAGGAAAAGAAGCCTCTCATCATTGAAGGTCTGGGCACCCATTGAGACGCGATTGACAGGGAGCCGCCGTAGCACAGCAGCAAACTCGACGGTGACGTCGTCAGGGTTCACTTCGATAGTAATCTCAAGCCTCCTCCCGTCCCCCTCCAAGTAGAGGGGGGGAGCATATACCTTATTAATATATATAAAGAGCTGTTCTAATTGGGGAATGGTTAACTGCGAGGGCGTTCCCCCTCCGAGATAGATGGTGTCAATACGCCCCCTCTCTTTGGAGGGGGACGGGGGGAGGCTTCTCATTTCCATCTCCCGACATACGGCATCCACATACCTTTGGCGCCATTTTTCATCCGTCGTGGAATAGAACCCACAATAGATGCAACGAGACTTACAAAACGGAATATGTATGTATAAACCTGCCATTTGGGGTACAAAATTACTAATAAAGTTTAATATTTGAAAGCTTTCGTTGGTTTTTCGCACGAAAATGAGTACTTTTACGACCGCTTTTGAAATAATAAACCTAAAGATATTACGGATATGAAAGTTTATCAAACTAACGAAATCAAAAACATCGCACTCATTGGCAGTGCGGGTAGCGGCAAGACTACTCTTGCCGAGTCAATGGTCTACGAAGCTGGCATCATCAAGCGCCGCGGTACCGTAGAGGGTAAGAACACCATGTTTTTCATGTGGAGTGGAACAACAAGAAGCTGAACATCATCGACTGTCCGGGTTCTGACGACTTCGTGGGTGGTTCTATCACCGCTATGAACGTCACCGACCAGGCAGTCATCCTCATCAACGGCCAGTATGGTCCTGAGGTGGGTACGATGAACGCTTTCCGCAACACGGAGAAGCTGAAGAAGCCCGTCATCTTCCTGGTTAACCAGCTGGATCGCGACAACTGCGACTTCGACGCCATCCTGAATCAGTTAAAGGAGGTCTATGGTCCCAACTGCGTTCCCGTGCAGTATCCTATCGCTACGGGTGCCGGATTCAACAGCGTCATCGACGTACTGCTGATGAAGAAGTACTCTTGGAAGCCCGAGGGTGGTGCTCCCATCATCGAGGACATTCCTGCAGATCAGCTTGAGAAGGCTAAGGAATGGAAAGCTGCCCTCGTGGAGGCTGCTGCTGCTGGTGACGACACGCTGATGGAGAAGTTCTTCGAGAGCGAGGACCTCAGCGAGGACGAGATGCGCGAAGGTATCCGCAAGGGCCTCGTCACCCGTTCTATTTTCCCCGTATTCTGCGTTTGCGCAGGTCGCGACATGGGTGTTCGCCGTCTGATGGAGTTCCTCGGCAACGTGGTTCCCTTCGTCAGCGAGATGCCTGTCATCAAGAATGCTGCCGGCAAGGAAGTTCCTGCCGACGCTTCTGCTCCAACGTCACTCTATTTCTTCAAGACGGGTGTTGAGCCCCACATCGGTGAGGTGCAGTACTTCAAGGTGATGAGCGGTGTCGTGAAGAGCGGTGACGATTTGACTAACGCTGATCGTGGCTCGAAGGAGCGCATTGGTACGCTGTATGCTTGCGCTGGTGCTAACCGTATTCAGGTTGACGAACTGCGTGCAGGTGATATCGGTTGTACCGTGAAGCTGAAGGACGTAAAGACTGGCAACACACTGAACGGCAAGGACGTCGACAACAAGTTCGACTTCATCAAGTATCCTAACTCTAAGTTCTCTCGTGCCATCAAGGCCGTTAACGAGGCTGAGACCGAGAAGATGATGGCTGCCCTGCAGAAGATGCGTCAGGAAGATCCGACATGGGTTGTCGAGCAGTCTAAGGAGTTGCGCCAGATTATCGTTCACGGACAGGGTGAGTTCCACCTGCGTACCTTGAAGTGGCGTATGGAGAACAATGAGAAAATCCAGATCGAATATCTCGAGCCGAAGATTCCATATCGTGAAACCATCACCAAGATGGCCCGTGCCGACTATCGTCACAAGAAGCAGTCGGGTGGTGCCGGACAGTTCGGTGAGGTACACCTGATTGTCGAGCCTTACACCGACGGTATGCCCGATCCTACCTCATTCACCATCAACGGCCAGGAGTTCAAGATGAACATCAAGTCGAAGGAAGAGAAGGACCTCGAGTGGGGTGGCAAGCTGGTATTCATCAACAGCGTGGTCGGTGGTGCTATCGATATGCGCTTCATGCCCGCTATCCTGAAGGGTGTGATGGAGCGTATGGAGCAGGGCCCGTTGACTGGTTCTTATGCCCGCGACGTTCGCGTGATTGTCTACGATGGTAAGATGCACCCCGTTGACTCTAACGAACTTTCGTTCATGCTGGCAGCCCGCAACGCCTTCAGCGCCGCCTTCAAAGAGGCCGGTCCTAAGGTGCTCGAGCCCATCTACGACTTGGAAGTGCTTGTCCCTGCCGACTACATGGGTGACGTCATGTCTGACCTGCAGGGTCGTCGCGCCATCATCATGGGTATGGACAGCGAGGCTGGTTATCAGAAGCTCTCTGCCAAGATTCCTTTGAAGGAACTGTCCAGCTATTCTATTGCTCTGTCGTCTCTGACGGGTGGCCGCGCATCGTTCACTACCGCATTCAGCTCTTACGAGCTCGTGCCGAACGACATCCAGCAGGCACTCATCAAGCAGCACGAGGAGGAGATGAAGGAAGAGGATTAATCCCCCCTACTCCACTCAACACGAATTCACAAAGGAGGTCCGGGTCCAGCGCTCAGACCTCCTTTATTATGGTTTCCCCCTGAAAAACCAAAATCATTGCCTTGGATTTATCAATCATTGCCTTAGATTTATCAATCATTGTCAGTGATTTAACAATCATTGTCGCAGTTTTAACTTTACAAACCGCCTCACGACCTTTTACCCGGCACCTCTCTTTATTCCTGCCGGCCCCTTTTCTCCCAAGGTCTGTCTGTATCGTGAACGTTTCCTGGTGAAAATTAAAAAAGATTCCCTCTGGAGAGAGAATCTTTCGCTAATAGCAATCCTTCGAGCCTCTTGTCGGATTCGAACCAACGACCCCGAGATTACAAATCACGTGCTCTGGCCAACTGAGCTAAAGAGGCGGGTGGGCAGCTGTCTGTATCGCGCCGCTACAACCAAGTACCCTTGCTATGTTCCCATCCTGGGGGATTCCGAGGGAGCTGGCCGTACAGGACTGCCCGTTTTCTTCAAAAGCGGCTGCAAAGGTACAAAAAAGATTATAGTTTAAAGATTATAGTTTAAAGTTTTTTTTGTTTTTAACATTTAGTTACGCTTTAATTGAATATTATTGCGTAACTTTGCACCCGATTATGACACCTGAGGAATATAAACAACTGAAGGCTTTTGCACGACAGGACGGGGCGTTGCTCTCTTTGCTGTGGATTGGTGCGCTGATATGCTACGTACAGGGCATGACCAACCCACTATTGGGGGTATTGTCGCTGATACTCATCGTAGCGTCGCCTTTTTATGCCGCCAGCCGACTACGTCATTTTCGCGACTATGCCCGCGAAGGCACGATATCGTATATGCGGGCCTACGGATACACGGTGATGACGTATTTCTATGCCGGACTGCTGCTGGCAGCCGCGGTGTTCATCTATTTCAACTTCTTAGACAACGGTTATCTGCTAGAGCAGATCTCCAAAATGATGAATACAGAGGAGAGTAAGCAGATGATTAAGGTGTACGGCTTGACTACGGAACAGATGAAGCAGGCTCTTGAAGAGTTGGCAGCACTACGTCCTATCGACTATGCGCTGAATATTCTGACAATCATCATCTCGACGGGTTTCCTGCTGGGTCTGCCCACCGCAGCAGTCATGCGAAGAGAGGTAAGAAGTAAGAGGTAAGAAGTAAGAAGTTAAAAGTAAACAAACATATTATGGATATATCTGTTGTTATACCTTTATATAATGAGGACGAATCGCTGCCTGAGCTCTACGACTGGATAGAGCGTGTAATGGCACAGAACAATTTCTCGTTTGAGGTCATCTTCGTCAACGACGGTTCTACCGACCATTCGTGGGATGTCATCACCGAACTTGCTGCCCGCTCAGAGCACGTAAAGGGTATCAAGTTCCGTCGTAACTACGGCAAGAGCCCCGCACTGTATTGCGGTTTCAAGGAGGCTCAGGGCGACGTGGTCATCACGATGGACGCAGACTTGCAGGACTCGCCCGACGAGATTCCCGAGTTGTATAAGATGATTATGGAGGAGAAGTACGACTTGGTGAGCGGTTACAAGCAGAAACGCCACGACCCGCTGTCGAAAACCATCCCCACGAAGCTGTTCAACGCTACGGCACGCAAGGTGAGCGGAATCAAGAACCTGCACGACTTCAACTGTGGTCTGAAGGCCTATCGTCGTGAGGTGGTCAAGAATATCGAGGTGTTCGGCGAGATGCACCGCTTCATTCCCTATCTGGCCAAGAATGCCGGTTTCGACAAGATTGGCGAGAAGGTAGTGCACCACCAGAAGCGCCAATACGGCAAGTCGAAGTTCATGGGCTGGAACCGTTTCGTCAATGGTTATCTGGACCTGATGACGCTGTGGTTTCTGGGCACGTTTGGCAAGAAACCCATGCACGTATTCGGATTTCTGGGCACCATCGTATTTATTATCGGTTTCTTTGCTGCTCTCTTCCTGGGTGTAGAGAAGGCGTGGGCTCTGTATCAAGGCATTCCCATGCGACTGGTTACCAATTCGCCCTACTTCTATATCGCGCTGACCATGATGATGATTGGTACACAACTGTTTCTGGCCGGATTCCTGGGCGACCTCATCAGCCGTAACAGTGCCGGACGTAACGAATACCAAATAGAAGAGAACATCAGATGCGGAAAATAGTAGTCTTCCTGTTTGTAGCCACTCTGGTAGCCTGTACTTCGATAGACTGTCCGGTTCAGAATCTGGTGTACACCAACTACGCTTTGAAGAAGGCCGACGGCAGCACCGATACGCTGAAGACCGACACGCTGTGGATTTTGACGCGCCGTGTCGACGGTACAGACACACTGCTGCTGAATGGGCTCTGCGGCACTACGGCCACCAAGTTCAGCCTGCCTATCAGCTATACACAGCCGGAAGAC
This sequence comes from uncultured Prevotellaceae bacterium, assembly GCA_902764705.1. Classification (GTDB taxonomy): domain Bacteria; phylum Bacteroidota; class Bacteroidia; order Bacteroidales; family Bacteroidaceae; genus Prevotella. The sequence continues at coordinate 27,273 of CACWWZ010000029.1, forward strand.
ATCTTCATCACGCTGTTGGCCGACACTGCCGGCTATGCATATATAGACACGATCCGCATCAAGAAGGAGAACTATCCCCACTTCGAATCCGTCGACTGTCAGGCATCGTACTTCCACAAGATAACTGCTGTCAGCACGACGCACAATGCCTTCGACTCTATCGCCATCCATCATTCAAGTGTAAACTATGACACGTCAAACGACCATTTCTACCTCTATGTCAAGAAGAATCGCCATTAGTCTCGTGATGCTGGCGATAGCGCTGACATCGCAGGCACAGATGAAGATGTTCCGTTTGGAAAAGGACTCCATCCCCCTCTTCCGCGGTTTCTCCGTGTCGTTCGACCTCGTTGGACCAGCTATGTTGATGCTAAGCGATCACGGTGAATACGAAGGAGCGCTGCGCATCAATTTGCACGACCAATGGTTTCCCATCTTCGAAGCAGGTCTTGGCAAGGCCAACCACGAAAACGACGAGGTGACGGGCATCACCTATAAGACCACTGCGCCCTATTTCAGAATCGGCATGGACTGGAACATTCTGAAGAACAAACACCAGTCTAACCGCATGTATGCCGGATTCCGCTATGCCTTTACCAGTTATAAGGTTGACATCATCCGCGAAGACCTCCCCGACCCCGTCTGGCAGTCAAAGGCCGGTTTCGGTGTCGAAGATATGGGATGTTCCATGCACTGGGCAGAAATTGTGTTCGGCATAGACGCTAAAGTGTTCGGTCCTTTACATCTCGGCTGGAACGTTCGCTATAAGCGCAGCATCGTCAACAACGACGGCGATTTGGGCACTACGTGGTATGTGCCAGGATTTGGCACAAACGACGGTGACAACCTAGCAGCAAACTTTAATGTGATAATTGACATTTGACGAAATATCGAAATGTCGAAATATCGAAATAACGAGAAACTACAGAACTATGACAGATAGCCGCAAAAAACGCCTCATGTGGCAGGTACCTTTCCTGATACTGCTCATCGCCGGCACCATTCTCATCATTCGCCAACAGCGGAACATGCCCTACCAGAAGTGTTCGGGCACTATCTTCGGTACCATCTATAATATCACCTACCAGTATAACGAAGATTTGCAAAAGGAATTGGTAGAGAAGATGAACGAGGTGGACAGAGCACTTTCAATGTTCAACGAGAATAGTGTCATATCGCACATCAACCAAGGAGAACGCCACATCCCCAAGACCACGGAGGGCGACATGTTCCTCGAAGTCTACAACTTGGCTATGGAGATTGCAGACGACACTCAAGGAGCCTTCGACATTACCATTGCGCCATTGGTCAATGCCTGGGGATTTGGGTTCAAGAGTGGTGATATGCCCACAGACGAACAGGTAGACAGCATGCTTCAGTTTGTCGGCTACAAGAATGTCTCGTATTTCACGGAACGTGGCGAACGAGGTATCAACAAACAGGACTCTCGCATTATGCTCGACTGTTCGGCCATTGCCAAAGGATATGGGGTGGATGCCGTAGCGCAGTTGCTGGAAAAGAAAGGTGTCAAGAACTATATGGTCGAGATCGGCGGTGAGATCGCTACCCGCGGCATCAGCGAAAAACGTGTACCTTGGAAAATTGGTGTCACGAAACCTACCGAAGAAGGAAATCTGGAAGGCACGGAATTACATACCATACTGAACGTTACAGACAAATGTATGGCTACCAGCGGAAACTACCGCAACTTTTATTATAAAGGCGGTAAGAAATATGCACATACCATTGACCCTAAGACGGGACGCCCCGTACAGCACAGCATCCTGTCGGCTACTGTGCTGGCTGACCAATGCGCACGAGCCGATGCTTATGCTACGTCCTTTATGGTAATGGGACTCGACAAGACCCGTAAATTATTGGAGAAACATCCTGAGCTAATAGCCTATCTCATCTATGACGACAATGGCGAGAACAAGGTATGGTACTCCCCCTCCATGAAAGATAAAATCCAAAAGTAGAACATGGAGATTTACGACAAGCTATTGCAATTCACGCTCTTTCAGGGTATGAGTCACGCCGACCTGATGCAGGTGGCAGGACATACAAAATTCGGATTTTCGAAACTATCTGAAGGCAAGCGGCTTGTCAAGGACGGAGACCCCTGCACACACCTGATTTTCCTGGCCAGCGGCACCCTGCTTGTCGACACGCTCAGCGATGATCATTCTTGTCGTGTCAGCGAGACCATCAGCGCCCCATACATCCTGCAGCCTGAACGTATCTTTGGCATTAACCAACGCTACACATCATCCTTTAAGGCTGAGACTCCCTGTAGCCTCATCAGCATCGATAAGCAGGAGGTTATGCTGTTGTTGGAAACTCAGCTTGTCTTCCGGCTAAATATGCTCAGTCTGATGGCTGCCGAGATACAGCGTCAGCAGCACCACGCCTGGCGTTCTGCCCCTAAGACTTTGCATGAACGCATCGTGCGCTTTTTCTTCTCGCGGTGCCTTTATCCTGCCGGACCCAAGACATTCTTTATTCTGATGAACCAGATTGCCGCAGAACTTAACGACAGCCGACTGGACATCAGCCGCACACTTAATGCGATGCAAACTAAAGGACTGCTAACCCTCCATCGGGGACGCATAGAAATCCCCATGCTTGAAAGACTTCTCATGTAATCCTATGAAAAAAATATTCCTTTTCCTATCACTCGTTCTCTTGCTAGGTTGCCAAAACCAACCGAAACTGAAGTCATTCAACAACGTAATCACTGCCGACGACAGTCTTAACATTGAACTGTCGAAGGCCGACATTCTTACTTATCACAGCGACAAATTAGGACTCGACATTACCTATCCGTCCTATCTGCGTCACCAATTCCTTGAAGACGATCAGATGGAGGTATTTCTCAACGACGACCTGTCACTCTCTTTCATGGAACAGAGACTCTATAAGGGTGACGACATTTTCCGCACCCCTGGTCAACAACTCATGGGCATGGGAGCCGAGCTTCTTGAAGCTGGCGATGACTACAGCCTTCATACCGGTCAGGAAGGTGATTTCGAATACTACGCTAAAGTCATCGACGACTCCACTCGAATAGTTACCGTCATCCTGCGTTACCTTCCCGATCGTGCAGGTGCTGCCGAAGGTCTTAAGGAATACGTCCGAAACTACTCCCTCAAATAACATCCCACAAAGAAAAATCTAATTTTCCTTTGGCATTTTGCTTACTTATTCGTAACTTTGCAGGCTAATAGAGCATAGAAGTAAGTATGAGCGAGCATAAGAATCCATTTTTCGAGTCATATGGTACACCGCACGACACGGCTCCTTTTGACCGCATACGGTTGGAACACTTTGAGGAGGCCTTTATGGAAGGCATCCGCAGAGACAACGAGCAAATAGAGAAAACGATAAACAATCCGGAGAAGCCAACCTTCGACAATACCATCATCAATACAGAGGAGGATGAGGGTTACTACGACTTGCTGTCGCGCGTGTCGACGGTATTCTTTAACCTACTGAGCGCTGAGACCAACGATGAAATGGATGCACTGGCACAGAAAATGCAACCCATACTGACACAACACTCGAATGATGTCCGACTGAATCCCAAACTGTTTGAGCGCATCCGCTATGTCCACCTGCACCACCGCAAGCTGACACCAGAAGAAAAAATGTTGCTCGACAACTGCTACGAGGGTTTTGTGCGTAGCGGCGCATTGTTAGACGAGGCTGGCAAAGAACATCTGCGCCTTCTGACGGAGGAAGCGTCCATACTTTCGTTGCAGTTCTCGCAGAATCTGCTGAAGGAACAAAAGGCCTTTACGCTCGACATCACGGATGAAGCTCAACTGGACGGACTGCCCGAGACGGCTTGCGAGGCAGCAGCACTGACGGCAAAAGAACAAGGTAAACAGGGTTGGGTATTCACATTAGACTATCCTTCGTTCTCGCCATTCATGACCTACTCTACCCAACGCGAACTGAGGAAACAGCTCTATATGGCGCGTAACACCATCTGTACGCACAACAATAGTGAAAACAACCTTGAGATATGTAAGCGGCTAATCAACCTGCGCCGCGAAATAGCCCAGTTGTTGGGCTATAAGACGTATGCCGACTACGTGCTGAAACGCCGTATGGCCTCTAACGCCCGCAACGTCTATCACTTGCTGGACAATCTGATTGACGCCTACAAACCCACAGCAATCAAGGAACGCGACGAGTTGCGCAAACTGGCACACAAAGATGTGGACAAAATGAAGCCATGGGATTCTGGCTTCTACTCACACAAGTTGCAGATGAAGAAGTACAACCTGGATGCAGAGATGTTGCGTCCCTACTTCGAATTGAAGAATGTCATCAATGGTGTGTTCGGACTGGCCAACCGCCTGTATGGCATTACGTTTAAAGAGAACAAGGACATCCCCGTCTATCATCCCGACGTGAAAGCTTACGAGGTGTTCGACAAGGATGGCTCCTATTTGGCAGTCTTCTATGCCGACTTCCATCCTCGCAAAGGCAAGCAGGGAGGTGCGTGGATGACGGAATACCAAGGACAGTACATTGACAAGAAAGGCGAAAATGTCCGTCCACATGTCTCGGTAGTGATGAACCTGACGAAACCCACCGAAGACAAGCCTGCCCTGCTGACATTGAGCGAGGTGGAGACATTCCTGCATGAGTTCGGTCACTCGCTGCACGGCATGTTTGCCAATACGCGCTTCGAGTCACTGAGCGGCACGAATGTATGGTGGGACTTCGTGGAACTACCCTCGCAGTTTATGGAGAACTTCGCCATAGAAAAAGAATTCCTGCGCACCTTTGCCTTCCACTATCAGACAGGAGAGCCTTTACCCGACGAACTGATTCAGCGTATCGTGAAGAGTCGTAATTTCATGGCGGCTACAGCTTGTCTGCGTCAGGTCAGCTTTGGTCTGCTCGATATGGCATACTATACAAAGAAAGACGAGTTCACGGACGACATCATCCCCTTTGAGAAGAAAGCCTGGAAGAAAGCTATTCTTGGTGAACAACTGCCAGACACGTGTATGACGGTGCAGTTCTCGCACATCATGGCAGGCGGCTATGCTGCCGGATACTACAGCTACAAATGGGCAGAAGTGTTGGACGCCGATGCCTTCAGCGTCTTTAAAAAGCACGGAATCTTCGATCCGAAGACGGCACAAAGTTTCCGCGACAACATTCTAAGCAAAGGCGGTACGGAACACCCCATGACACTTTACAAGCGTTTCCGCGGCGGTGAACCCACAATAGATGCATTATTGAAGAGAAATGGTATCAAACACAAAACAAAATAAGCTAGACCAGCGCTATCTGCGCATGGCTCGCATCTGGGCAGAGAATTCCTACTGCTCACGTAGACAGGTTGGTGCCCTGGTGGTCAAGGACAGCATGATTATCAGCGATGGCTACAACGGTACTCCGAGTGGCTTCGAGAATGTGTGTGAAGACGACAACAACGTGACGAAACCCTATGTGCTACACGCTGAAGCTAACGCCATCACCAAGCTGGCACGTTCTAACAACAACTCTGACGGAGCTACCATCTATATCACGGCATCACCCTGCATTGAGTGTGCCAAACTCATTATCCAGTCAGGTATCAGGCGTGTCGTCTATGGCGAGCAATACCGTCTGACAGACGGCATCGACCTGTTGGAGCGTGCAGGAATCGAAGTCGTTTATCTTGGAGAATAGCGAAAATGACGTTATAACGTAATAACGAAACAGAATGAATAACAAAAAAAACAATCGTTTCATGCCCATCCTGCTGGCCATCAGCGTGGTAATAGGCATTTTCATCGGAACATTCTATGCCAATCATTTCTCGGGCAATCGGTTGAGCATCATCAATTCGAGCAGTAACAAGCTCAACAACCTGCTCCATATTATTGATGACCAGTACGTTGACACCGTCGACGTGAACGACCTCGTGGAGAAAGCCATGCCACAGATACTGAGCGAGTTAGACCCCCACTCCGTCTATATCTCCGCCAAGGATGTGCAGACTGCCAACGACGACCTGCGAGGATCATTCTCGGGTGTAGGTATCGAGTTCACCATCCGCCAGGATACGCTCCACGTACAAAAGGTTATCAGCAACGGACCGGCTGAACGTGCCGGACTGATTGCCGGCGACAAGATTGTTGTTGTCGATGATAAGCCTTTCACGGGCAAGACGCTGACCAACGAGGAAGCCATGCACCGGCTGAAGGGTCCCAAGGACACCAAGGTGAAGCTAGGCATAATGCGCTATGGCGAGAAAAAGATACGCGAATTCGTGGTTACACGTGGCGAGATACCAACCAAGAGTATCACAGCCACTTATATGCTCGACAAGGAAACGGGATACATCCGCATCAGAAACTTTGGCGAGAACACTTACCCTGAGTTGTTAATTGCGCTGGCACGTCTGTCGCAGGAGAACTTCCGGAATCTGACCATCGATTTACGTGGCAATACGGGTGGCTATCTGCAATCTGCCGTTCAGATTGCCAACGAATTCCTGCCCAAGAATCGGCTTATTGTTTATACACAAGGACGCAAGTCGCCCCGTCAGGAATATCGTTCCGACGGACGAGGTTCCTATCAACACATACCTCTCGTAGTACTCATTGACGAGGGATCGGCCTCAGCATCAGAAATCCTGGCCGGTGCCATTCAGGACAACGACCGCGGCACCATCATCGGACGACGTTCCTTCGGCAAAGGACTGGTGCAACAGCCCATCTCGTTTAACGATCAATCGATGATTCGCCTTACCATTGCCCGCTATTATTCTCCCTCGGGTCGCTGTATCCAGAAACATTACACATCGGGTGACAACAAGGATTACGAAGAAGACCTTATGGCACGCTATGAACACGGAGAGTTCTTCTCGCAGGATAGCATCAAGCACGAGGGGCCTGCTTACAAGACCACTATTGGACGAACTGTTTACGGTGGCGGAGGCATTACCCCAGACATCTTCATTGCCGAGGATACTACCGATGTGACATCCTACTACAAACAGGCTTCCATGAGCGGACTGATTATCCAGTATGCTTTCGAATATACAGATCAGAACCGTTCAAAACTCTGCCAGTTTAAGAGTGTTAATGAGTTGGAGAAATACCTGAAACAGCAAAACACGGTGGAAAAATTCGCCAACTATGCCGACCAGAAGGGATTGAAGCGTCGTAATCTCATGATTCAACGTTCTCATAAGTTGCTGGAACGCTTCATCAACAGCCGCATCATCTACAACATCATGAGCGAAGAAGCATGGATGGAATACCTGAACGAGGACGATCCGGTCATCCTGGAGACGCTGAAGGTCTTCCGTTCCGGCACCGCCTTCCCCACAGCCCCAGCCCAAAACAATGAGATGAAGAAAGCTGCCTACATAAAGCCTTTCGACTATCGAGGTCCACATACTGCATCAACTCATATTGCACACCTCTCATGACAACCAAGCAGGAACTGAGACAACTGATTCGTCGCCAGAAGAAATTACATGCTGGCGACGATTCTGCTATTACCATCAACAAGCTAAAGAAGCATCCCAACCTGTCATGTGCACGAATCATCTTACTCTACTGTGCCCTTCCTGACGAAGTTCAGACACAAAGGCTGATGGACGAACTGGTCCGCCAAGGGAAAACGGTGCTGCTGCCAAAAGTCATCAACAACACAGACATGGAACTGCGGCGTTATACCAGCACCAAAGATCTTTCCTTAGGAGCCTACGGCATCATGGAACCCACAGGTGAACACTTTACAGACTATGCTTCGATTGATGTGGCCGTTATTCCAGGAATGGCTTTCGATAATAAAGGGCATCGTTTAGGACGGGGAAAAGGCTATTACGACCGTTTCCTCTCTCAACTTACATCAAAAACCTATAAGATTGGACTATGTTTCCCTTGGCAACAAGTAGATTGCGTTCCTACTGATGCAAACGACATTGCAATGGATGATGTGATCTGTTAACCAAAGCGCACATCGGTAATAACCTGTTGCCCTACTGCGGCATTCAGTTTCTTCACCAGTTCTTCTCTCATCAACGAAAGATCTGCTCGCAACGAAGGATTCGACAGTCGAACATAAAACGTTTGGTTGTAGATATAGGTATTTAAAGTGTAACGGCTTATCACCGGCCCTGCTACCTCTGGCCAGGCATCCACCAGCCGTTTCTGCATCAGGGGAGTCTCCAGCCCCTGCTCACGCAAATTGCGAAGCAGCACGTCTTTCAGGGATTGTACGTCACGTTTAAACATAATTACTTCTCATGAATCATACCGTCTTCCACATGGAAAATCTTATAGTCGAGCGCTGAACTGCTCAGAATCTGATCCAAATGGTCACGGTTGGTATCCGTAATAAAAATCTGTCCAAAGCTGTCACCAGATACCAGTTTCACAATCTGCTCTACCCTACTGGCATCCAACTTGTCAAAAATATCGTCTAACAACAAGAGCGGCGTAGTCTGTGATGCCGTACGCTTCAGGAAGTCAAACTGAGCAAGTTTAAGAGCAATGACATAGGTCTTATTTTGTCCCTGCGACCCCTCACGTCTCATCAGATGTCCATCCAACGTAAACTCCAAATCGTCACGATGCACACCATGCAACGAATAGCCCACTGCCAGATCCTTTATCCGGTCACGCTGGATGACCTCAAGCAACGGGCCACGCTGACAATGCGACACATAGTTGAGTCCGACATTCTCACGATGTTGTGAAATTTGCTGATAATACTCTTGAAATACAGGTATCAGTTCCTCTACAAAGGAACGCCTGCGCAGAAATATTTGTTCACCCTCCTCTGCCATCTGTTCCTCCCAAATCTGCATTAAAGCAGGATCAGGAGTTTGATCCTCCATCTTTAATAGGGAATTACGCTGTGCCAAAGCAGTATTATAACGACTCAAATGGTCAATATACGAGCGATCGTACTGCGAAATGACCATATCCATCAGCCTGCGACGTTCCTCGCTTCCGCCCTCAATAAGAAAAGTGTCCGATGGCGAGACTACAACCAAAGGTATCAGTCCTATGTGTTCCGACAGCTTGCGGTATTCCTTTTTGTTGCGCTTGAAGTGTTTCTTCTGACCTCGTTTCATACCCACCGAAACAATCTCATAATGTGGTGTCACGCTGCCATTTTCCATTTCTCCTTTCTCCTTTCTCATTTCATCTTCGTATTCTCCCTCAATCATACAGAAAGGTTCTTCGTGACGAATCACCTGCGAATCAATAGGATTGGACGCTGAACGACAGAACGACAGGTAATAGACCACATCAAGCACATTGGTCTTACCCGCACCGTTCGGTCCGATGAAACAATTCATCTTGGGCGAGAGCTCTAATTGAGCCTCACAGATGTTCTTATAATTGAGTATTGACAGTTTTCTAAGTATCATTTCAGGTGCAAAGGTAATGAAAAAATAAGAGTTAAGAGTTAAGAATTAAGAAAAAATGACATTCTTGGGAATAATTCTTCATTCTTCATTCTTAATTTTTAATTAAAAGTTGTACCTTTGCACCCGATTTATGCACGAATGACAAAAAAACAAGAATAATGGCAAACAAAAATCAAAAACAGGCTTCCATTGAGGAGCAGCAGGTCACTAAGACCGAAGCCTTCTTCGAAAAGAACAAGAAGGCCATCATCATCGCAGTGGTTGCAATCATTGCAATCGTCGTATTAGGTATTCTGGCTAAGAACTACTATTTCGAGCCTCGTGCCAATGAAGCAAGCACCGAACTGGCAAAGAGTCAGGAACTCTTCCAGCAGGAGCAGTATGACAAGGCTCTGGTAGGTTTCCAGAAAATTGCATCTGACTACAGTTCTACCGATGCCGGTAATCTGGCTCAGCTCTACATTGGTCTCTGTCAGGCTAATCTCGGCAAGTGGCAGGAGGCTGTCAATGCTTTAGAGAGCTTCAGTGGTAAAAACGACCAGATGATTACTCCCGCAGCTGAAGGTGCACTGGGTAACGCATACGCTAACCTGAACCAGCTCGATAAGGCTGTGGAGCATCTTAAGAAGGCAGCTCAGATGGCAGACAACAACTCATTGTCTCCTACGTTCCTCATCCAGGCTGGTGAGATTCTCGAAAGCCAGGGTAAGAAAGACGAGGCTTTGAAACTGTATCAGGAAGTGAAGGAGAAGTACTTCAACTCTATGCAGTATCAGACCATCGATGCATACATTCAGCGCGCAACAGCGAAATAATGGCAACAAAAAACCTGTCGGAATACAATACCGAAAAAGTACCCGATGCCTCTAATATGATTTTTGGCATTGTGGTGGCAGAGTGGAATCCGGAAATTACTGGAGCCCTGCTCGAAGGTTGCACATCGACACTCGAAAAACACGGTGCTCTTCCTGAGAACATCCACGTCAAGACGGTTCCCGGTTCCTTTGAACTGATTTACGGAGCCCACCAGATGACGCTGAACGACGGCTATGATGCTGTCATTATCTTAGGATCTGTGATTCGCGGCGAGACGCCCCACTTCGATTACATCTGTCAAGGGGTTACCGCGGGTATTGCCCGATTGAACGCTACCAGCAACATTCCTGTTGTCTATGGTCTGCTGACCACTGAAAACCTCCAACAGGCACTCGACCGTGCTGGAGGACGGCTAGGAAACAAAGGTGACGAATGTGCTGTGGTTGCTATTAAGATGGCTAAGTTCTAAGCACGTTCTGCTTGTTATCGCAACAATAAAAAATCTCCTGCCTTGTTAGGCAGGAGATTTTTTTTATGGTTTCCTCTCTCTTACGCTGGTTCCTTGTCCAGTTTCTCGTAGATGGAATTGTTCGATTTGTATTCCGGTACGATTTCCTTCATCTTAGCCACAGTAGCCATATCATCATAATGCCTCGAAACCTCGATGAGTTCATTGATCTGCTTGCAGACTTCATCATAGTCATATTCACGAACCTCTGCAATACGAATCTTCTCATGGAACGTCGGCTTTGTGCCTTCGAGTTCATTTAACACTTCCTCATAAAGTTTCTCGCCAGGGCGTAGGCCTGTGAACTTAATCTCCACGTTCTTGGCACCAGACAGCTTAATCATACGCTTTGCCAAGTCGGCAATCTTCACGGGTTTACCCATATCAAAGACGAAGATTTCACCGCCATTTCCCTTGGTTCCAGCTTCCAACACCAACTTACAAGCTTCAGGAATCAACATAAAGAAGCGGACAATGCGTTCATCAGTAACGGTAACGGGACCACCATTCTTGATCTGTTCGCGGAACAATGGAATGACTGAGCCATTCGAACCCAGCACATTACCGAATCGTGTTGTAACGAACTGCGTTCTGGCTATAGGACCACCTATCTGGGAGGCCGTAATAAAGCTTTCCTTGTTACCCAATTGCTGGATATGGGTACCCATTTTCTTCTCCTTGATAGCCTGATCAAGACTCTGCACGTATATCTCACAGATGCGCTTCGAACACCCCATGACATTCGTGGGATTCACAGCCTTGTCCGTCGAAACCATCACAAATTTGCCGACACCGTATTTCACAGACAAATCAGCAATGACCTTCGTTCCATAGATATTATTCATCACAGCCTCAGAAGGATTGTCCTCCATCATCGGCACATGCTTATACGCTGCGGCATGGAACACATAATCGGGGCGGAACGACTTGAATACTTCTTCCATTCGACTTACACGACTGATGCTGGTCACCAACGTCTCAGCAGGAATATCAGGGAATTCTTTCGCCATCATCAATCGGATATCATGCTGGGGCGTCTCGGCCTGGTCTATAAGCATCATTGCTGCAGGTTTGAACTGAGCCACCTGACGGACAATTTCAGAACCGATTGAGCCGGCACTACCCGTTATCAGCACACGCTTTCCTGTCAGCAACTCTTCTACCGATTTTAAATCGACCCTGATTTCCGAACGCGGCAGAAGTTCTTCCACGCTCACCTCCCTCAACTGCAGATTATTGAAGTCTTCAGCAGAAAGGTTATTGTCAGAGTCCATCTCCTTGGCACTCTGTGCCATGTATATCTTTGCACCGGCACCAATAATGACATCCTGAATCTCCTGATTTTCACGGAATTCCTTTACTCTATAGGGCGATACCAATACACCCTCGATATCCTTCTGCTGGATGATCTCAGCCAGATTGTCGTCTACGGAATAAACCTTCTCACCCATAATCATCTGGTGCTTGGCTTTCTTATAATGGGTGATAAAGCCTTTTAAAACGAACTTTCTTGGGCGCTGATTTTGGATATTCTTTGCCAATCCCACGCCACCTTCCATAGCTCCGTAAATCAGCACTCTGATTGCTCTGGTATTCGAGAAAGCCACATCATAAAGTGTCTTCACAAAAATACGCAGTGCCCACATCAGAAGGGTAGCTATCAGATAAATCAGAAAGATGCTCGTGGTGTCAAAGTGCACAAACAAATCTCTGGGCAAAGCGTCCATACCATATTGTGCCAACAGTACCAAAATCAATGCAACCAAATTACCATACACAATACGCATCAGGTCCACGAAACTGGAGTAACGCATAAATCCTGAGTATGTATGGAATAAACGGAAACCCACCACACTGATGAGTGTGAAGATTAGCATTGTATGAAGAACCTGCCAAAAATCGGCCAACAGGACTTCCGTCTTATTGAATATCCAGAAAGCACAGGCTCCGCTGGCCATTACAATGGCACAGTCAATGAGAAAAATACACCAATAAGGCAATGAATTCTTGGTAAAATACCAATTCAATATCTTATCAAAAGGATTCCTCATAACAATATTATTCTAAAACCGATGCAAAGGTAAACATTTTTTTCTTACTACGCAAGAATATCCATAGTTTTTTCATTTATGGACCAAAAATGGACTTCTTTATTGCTCACCGATACGGGTATATACGAATCCCATTTCTTCCAGTTCCTGACGGTCATAGATATTACGACCATCGACCACCACATTGCCGTTCATCACCTTCTGGATGACATTCCACGAAGGCAGTCGGAACTGGCGCCATTCTGTCATTAGGGCAAAGACGTCGGCACCGTCGGCAGCATCGTACATATTCTTACAATAGGTCACCGTATCGCCGATACGACGCTTGCACTCATCCATCGCAATGGGGTCAAACACACGGATTGTTGCACCGTCGGCCAGCAGTTTGTCGATAACCACCAAAGCCGGTGCCTCACGCATATCGTCCGTTTCGGGTTTGAAAGAAAGACCGATAATGGCGATGGTCTTTCCTTTTACACTGCCTACGGCCTTGATTATCTTGTCATAGACAATGGACTTCTGTCGTTCGTTGACACGCTCGACGGCCTCAATCACCTCCATGTGATATCCGTTATCCAAGCCTGTATGGAGCAGCGCTTTCACATCCTTAGGGAAACAGCTGCCGCCATAGCCGCAGCCAGCATAGAGGAACTTCGAACCGATACGTGCATCGGTACCGATTCCCTTGCGGACAGCATCGACGTTAGCTCCCACCCTTTCGCAGAGGTTAGCGATATCGTTCATAAACGAGATACGTGTAGCCAACATGGCATTAGCCGCATACTTGGTCATCTCAGCGGAAGGAATATCCATGAAGATAACGCGGAAGTTATTGATTAAGAACGGCTTATACAGACGAGTCATCACCTCCTTGGCCTTCTCCGACTCTGTACCCACCACGACGCGATCGGGCGACATAAAGTCCTTGATGGCGGCACCTTCCTTCAGGAATTCGGGGTTAGAGGCCACGTCGAAGGGGACATTGACGCCACGCTTGTCCAGTTCTTCCTGAATGGCAGCCTTCACCTTCTTGGCTGTGCCTACAGGAACAGTAGACTTGGTGACGAGGATAGTGTATTTATTGATATTCTGACCAAACTGACGGGCTACGGCCAACACGTATTTCAGGTCAGCTGAGCCATCCTCGTCAGGAGGAGTACCCACAGCCGAGAACACCACCTCGACATCGTCCAACACCTCAGTCAGATCTGTGGTAAACTGCAAGCGTCCGTACTCCACGTTACGCTTCACCAGTTCCTCCAATCCTGGCTCATAAATCGGCATGATGCCATTTTTGAGCTTCTCTATTTTATTAGTATCAACATCGACACACGTCACATGTGCTCCCATCTCTGCGAAGCACGTACCACTCACCAGACCAACATAGCCTGTTCCTACAATTGCTATTTTCATGAATAAGTTGTTTAATAAATTCGGTGCAAAGATACGAAAAAAAAGACATGCAAATGTATAAATATCAAAAAAAGTTCAATATTTTGCCCCTAATAGCCCTTTTTCATCCATTTCTTTTGGGTAATTCGCAGAAATCATGTACTTTTGCGTCTCAGAAAACCTAGCATATTATGAAATTAATCAGTTGGAACGTCAATGGGCTTCGCGCCTGTGAAGGAAAAGGATTCAGTGAGGCATTCAAACAGTTGGATGCCGATTTCTTCTGTCTGCAGGAAACCAAAATGCAGGCTGGTCAGTTAGACCTTCAGTTTGAAGGATATAAGTCGTATTGGAACTATGCCGACAAGAAAGGTTACTCCGGCACTGCCATCTTCACCCGCCACGAGCCGCTGAGCGTCGCTTACGGCATCGGCAAGGACGAGCACGACCACGAAGGGCGCGTCATCACGCTGGAAATGCCGGACTTCTATCTTGTCTGTTGTTACACGCCGAATTCGCAGGACGGTTTGAAGCGCCTTGACTACCGCATGACGTGGGAGGACGACTTCCGCCAGTATCTGCTGTCGTTAGACCAGAAAAAGCCCGTCATCCTTTGTGGCGACCTGAATGTCGCTCATGAGGAAATCGACCTGAAGAATCCCAAGACGAACCGCATGAATGCAGGTTTCACCGATCAGGAACGCGAAAAATTCACCACCTTATTAAATAGTGGCTTCATCGACACCTTCCGCACGCTCTATCCTGAGCAGGTCACCTATTCATGGTGGTCGTACCGCTTCCAGGCCCGCCAGAAGAATGCCGGCTGGCGCATCGACTACTTCGTCACTTCCCAACGCCTGCTTCCCCAGGTTGCCGACGCCAAAATCCACACCGACATCCTCGGCTCCGACCACTGCCCCGTCGAACTGTTGCTGAGATAAGCACACTCTTTGTGTTTCACGACCTGAAATCTATATTGCACGTCCTGCAATGCAAATTTCACGTCCTGCAATATACATTGCACGACCTGCAATTTAAATTTGCAGAAAGAATAAAGAAATATTCTGGGAATAAAAAATTAAGGGCAAGAATAATATTCAGAGAAAGAGAAAAGATTAAAAAAACACAAAAAACAAGGGTAAACGGAACAATGAGCGAAGAAAAACCTTAAATTTGCCGACAGTTTTGTGACCTATAAACATTATTTATTAATTAAAGGAGAAAGCAGTTATGAAAAAAATCATGTTCGCATTGATGGCCATGATCGCCATCGGGTTAACATCGTGTGGAAACAAGGCTCAGCAGGATGAAGCCACAGCAGCCGCCGAGGCATCCATCAGCGCACTGACCGAGCAGTTGGAGGCTGGCGACGCCAGCAAGTTTGCAGAAGTACTGACCACCGTCAAGGAGAAGATTGCCGAGTTTGTCAAGAGCAATCCCGAGGTGGCCAAGGAGTATGTCGCCAAGGTTCAGGAATTCCTGAAGGAGAATGCTGATAAGGTGAAGGCCCTCGTAGGTGACAATGCCGCTGCCGCTGCTGCTTTTGCTGCTATTACCGAGGCTGATGCTGAAAACGTAGTGAACGGTCTGCTGCAGTCTGTAGGCGATGCTGCCGAAGCTGCAAAAGACTCTGTAGCCGGAGCTATCGAGGATCAGGTTGACGCTGCAAAGCAAGCCGCTGAGGACGCCAAGGATGCTGCTGTCGACGCTGCCAAGGACAAGGCCAACGAAGCCATCGACGACGCTGCCAACAAGGCTAAGGACGCACTGGGAATCTAACATTAGAAGTTAAAGAAGTTAACGAAGTTATCGGCCTTCGGCCTAAGAAGTTTGAGAAGGTCGGTTTCGCTGAAATAAAGGGCCGGTTCGCTGAATAATTTTTGCGAGCCGGCTCTTTTTGTCTACCTTTGCCGACAGAAATTAACTTAAAAAGCAAAGGTTATGAAAAAGATGATGTTTCTCATGATGCTCAGCGCATCAATGGCTGTCCTGACAGCCTGTTCGTCGGACGACCCGTTCGATACCACCAACAACAATATTTATAATCCCGGCGACTCCAACATGGGTGGCGGCATGGGCGGCAATGGCGGCAGCACGGCCGGTAGCGGCGAACTGCTGAACTTTTCGGTCGATCTCGACCGAAAAACCACTGAGCCGGCCAGCACCGTGACAGCCTATTATCCCGAGGCCGAGGACGACATCACCCAGCAGACATTTGCTACGCAGGTAATTATCGACATGTCAAACCCCGTGACCAAGACCGAAAACGGCGTAGAGATTACCGTCAGCGAGGGTCATGTCACGGCCAATCACGGCTCTGTGGAGGGCGTCTGCTACGTGGTGACGGGCACGACGGCAAACGGTTCACTGACCATAGATGGCAAGACCAACTTCGAGCTGAACCTGAACAGCGTAGACATCACCAACCCCACGTCGACCGCCATTGACATTGAAACCAAAAAGGCAGCCTTCATCGTGCTGGCAGGCACCAACAAGCTGACCGACGGCACGACGGAGGACCACAAGAGCACGCTCTACGGCAAGGGCAAGCTGCTCTTCAGTGGCACAGGGTCGCTCGACATCTACGGCACCTACAACAACGGCATCCACACAAAGAGCTATGTGGTCATCGACAAGGGCGTCAACCTCTACGTCAACGCCTCCGTCAATCACGGCATCAAGGCCTCTGACGCCGTCGTCATAAATGGCGGCATCATCAACATAGAGTCCAGCGGCGAGGGTGCAAAGGGCATCAACTGCGAGAAGGACATCGTTATCAACGGCGGCCGCACCACCGTCGTCTGCACGGGCAACGGCGAGTGGGACACCGAGGATTTGGAGACCAAGGCGGCCACTTGTATCAAGTGTGACTCCATCATGACCATCAAGGGCGGTGAAATCTATGTCAAGGCTACGGGCAGTGGCGGCAAGGGACTGAAAGCCGACTGGGAAGCCTACATCAGTGGCGGCAAAATCCGCGTCATCACCACCGGCGGACTCTATTACAGCAACGGCACACAGGAGAGCCACAACTACACGGGCAACACCGACAATCTGGACGACGCCTACACCTCGTCACCGAAAGGTATCAAGATTGGTACGAAGAACGAACACGGCGTGCTGGAAATCAGCGGTGGCGACATCATGGTTCGCACCTCGGGCTACAACGGCGAGGGCATTGAGAGCAAGGGCACGCTGACCGTCAGCGACGGAACAGTAATGGTTTCTGCCTACGACGACGGCATCAACTCCAGTAGCGACCTGACCATCAGCGGAGGCACGGTGGTAACCGTAGGAACCAACAACGACGGCGTCGACTCCAACGGTGATATGTATCTGAAGGGCGGCACACTCATCGCCATGGGTGCAGGCGGTGCAGAGGCCGGCATTGACATCAACGAAGAAAAGCGACTCTACATCAGCGGCTGTAACATCTTCGGCATCGGCGGACGTTTCGACGGTTCGCTGGGTTCCACTACCCAAGGCATTGCCACCACAAGCGGTTCCGTCACAGCCAACGCAACAGTCACTGTTAGCGACGGCTCTTCCACGCTGGCATCGTTCACTATGCCTCCCTACTCCTACAACAACGGCACCATCCTCGTCAGCGCTCCCGACATGAAGAGCGGGTCAAGCTACACGCTGAACCTCGGCTCGTCATCAGTCAGTATCACCGCCAGCAACACCATTAGCAACAGCGGTATGGGCGGCGGACAACCAGGAGGACAACCGGGCGGCGGACAGCCTGGCGGACGCTGGTAAACACAATAAATGACTGAAAAATCCGTTTATTATGTGGATGCAAGAACAGTCAAGATATGAGAATACGGGCTACGTGGCGCTGTGGGGACTACTCTTCGCAGCGCCCCTGATAACCCTATACGTTCGCACCATGAACGACTCGTCAGTGGCATTCAACTGGCAGGAAGTATTCATGGTATGGCGCCAGTTTGCAGTCTACCTGCTACTCTTCCTCGTTCATAATTTCATCCTCGCACCCCTGCTCATCTATCGTCACAAACGCTGGCTCTACGCACTGCTCACGCTCTGCATGATTAGTATCTTTACCATCTACCAGTGCAACCGGCGTCCGGACTTCAAGCACCACCAGCGTCCGCCGATGGAGCTTCGAGAGTCCCATGAGCCACGTCCCATGGACGATGCTTTCGAACAAAAGGATTTCGAACACGTGCCCCCACCCTTCGAAGAGCACGACATGCACGGGGAGAAGCCTCAGATTCATCGTGAGAAACGCGATGTACCGCCAATCTTCGTCGGCCAGCACGACATTGTCGCCATCGTCATCCTCATCCTCATGTGTGGCATGAATCTCGGTGTCAAACTCTATTTCAAGTCACGCAACGACCAGAAGAAGCTGAAACAGCTCGAGAACGAGAACCTGCAACAGCAGCTGGAGTATCTGAAATACCAGATCAACCCCCACTTCTTCATGAACACGCTGAACAACATCCATGCCCTCGTAGACATCGACCCCGAGAAGGCCAAAGATACCATACTAGAACTGTCGAAAATGATGCGCTTCGTGCTCTATGAAGGCAACAAAGAGGGCGTCCCCCTTAGCAAGGAGTTTGAGTTCATCCGCACTTACATCCATCTGATGCGTCTGCGCTACACCAATAAAGTAAAGATTATAATCAATATGCCTAAAATACTGGTTGACAAACAGATACCGCCGCTTATGCTTATCACATTCATCGAGAACGCATTTAAGCACGGCATCTCCTATCAGCACGAGTCGTTCATCGACATCAAGGTAGAAATTAACGACAAACTCTTCTTCTCCTGCCGCAATTCGAAAGCCGACACGCCAAACGAAGAAAAAGGCGGCGTAGGACTCGCCAATGTCAAGAAACGTTTAAACTTACTTTATGACAACAACTATACGCTAAATATCCAAGACGGAACCGACGTCTACAACGTCGAATTGACAATTCCACTCTAAACGCTAAACTCTAAACAAATATGATACGCTGCATTGCTATAGACGACGAGCCTCTGGCGCTCCAACAGATTGTTGCCTACATAGGCAAAGTACCCTTCCTCGAACTGGCCGCACAGTGTCAGAGTGCATTGGAAGCACGCGAGTTCCTGGAACACGACACCGTCGACGCTATCTTTTGCGACATCAACATGCCCGACCTCAACGGCATGGACTTTGTGAAGTCGCTTGCCGTGCCACCACTCGTCGTCTTCACAACAGCCTATTCGGAATATGCCGTCGAAGGCTTCCGTGTCAATGCCGTTGACTATCTGCTCAAGCCCTTCGGCCTGCAGGACTTCCAGCGCGCCGCCAACCGGTTGAAGGAACGCATAGAAAACAGCGCGGGAAATGGTACTGTGGTCAGCGGTTCCGCCGCTGACACCCCAGACGACACCATCTTCCTCAAGACAGAATACCGCATCGTCAAGGTTAGCATCTCCGACATCCGCTATGTCGAAGCCATGAGCGAATACCTGAAGGTATGGCTCTCTTCCGAGCCCAAACCCATCATCACCTTGCTGTCAATGAAAAAAATGGAGGAACGGCTGCCCAGCACCTTCATGCGCATCCACCGTTCCTACATCGTCAACCTCACCAAGATTCAGGAGGTCAATAAGAACCGCATCATCATGGACTCCGACACCTACCTGCCCATCGGCGACCTCTATAAAGAGGCATTCCAAGCCTACCTCGACACCAAGTTCCTAGGGAAGTAGATGATGATTCACAAAATTTCGGGCTGACGTTTGGTCAGTCCATTTTTTTTTCGTACCTTCGCGAGCAAAATAATAATAATAGTATTACTATGACTAGACAAATGACATTACTGTCACTGCTGCTATGGGCAGGAGTGAGCGTGTTTGCACAGGGTCCGGCTATTGCCCGTGACGCCAAGTTGGAAGCCAAAATCGAGAAAACTCTCGCTAAGATGACACTGGACGAGAAAATCGGCCAGATGTTGGAGCTGAACCTCGACGTGATGGGCAAGATGACGGTCGAGAACGCCAAGATAGACCGCGAGAAGGTTCGCTCAGTCCTACAACAGTATGGCCGGTCGGAAGCCGAAATCAACGGCATGCTGAAAATGACCGACCAGGAGATTCTAGACAAGTTGGGCGGATATCCGGTAGACATTTATCAAGGCGACACGAAACGCATCTGGAAACTGAACGAGACCATGCTAGACACGCTGATTTCGAAATGGAAGGTAGGTTCGATATTGAACGTTCCCGGTACGCGTGCGGCAACGGTGGCACAGTGGCAGGAGTGGATTCAGCTGATTCAGAAGAAATCGATGAATTATCTGGGCATTCCCGATATCTACGGACTTGACCACAACCACGGCGTGACTTATACGCAGGGCGGAACACTATTCCCCCAGCCCATCAACCTGGGAGCATCGTTTAATACGGAGCTGGCTCGCACAGGGGCAGAGATAACAGCCTACGAGAGCCGTGCAGCAAACTGTCCGTGGGTGTTCAATCCCGTGGTCGATCTGAGCCGTGACCCACGCTGGCCGCGAGTCTACGAGAGTTTTGGAGAGGATGCCATCGTGAACTCGAAAATGGTGGTGGCCGAAATCAAAGGCTATCAGGGCGACGATGCAAACCACATCGACCAGTATCATGTAGGTACGAGCACAAAGCACTATTTTGCTTATGGCGCACCCTGGACGGGCAAGGACCGCACGCCGGCCTACCTGTCGCCACAAATGCTGCGCGAAAAATATTTCGAGCCGTTCAAGGCTGCTGCCCTTGCCGGTACACTGACCATGATGGTGAACTCGGCGTCCATCAACGGTGTACCCGTACATGCCTCGTACGAATATCTGACGAAGTGGCTGAAAGAAGACTTGCAATGGGACGGATTCCTGGTGACCGACTGGGCCGACATCAACAACCTCTTCTCTCGCGAAAAAGTGGCAAAGGACAAGAAGGATGCCGTCCGGATAGCTGTCAATGCCGGTATAGACATGTCGATGGATCCGTATAGCGTAGAGTTCTGCGTGCTGCTGAAAGAGCTGGTGAACGAAGGCAAGGTCAAAATGAGCCGCATCGACGATGCCGTTCGCCGTATTCTGCGTGCGAAGTATCGTCTGGGACTCTTCGACAAACCCAATACCGGAGGCAAAGGTTTCGAGAAATTTGGATGCGACGAGTTTGCCCAGAAGGCCCTGCAGGCCGCCGAAGAGAGTATGGTGCTCCTCAAAAACGAAGGTAACATCCTGCCTTTGGGAAGTTCAAAGATTCTTCTAACTGGTCCTAACGCCAACCAGATGCGCTGTCTGCACGGCGGTTGGAGTTACACGTGGCAGGGTTCCAGAGCCGAGGACCTGACAGAGAAATACAATACCATCTACGAGGCTCTATGTAATAAATATGGTAAAGAGAACATTATTCTGGAGCAGGGCGTAACATATAACGAGAACGGTGCCTACTACGACGAGAACGAGCCCGAAATTCAGAAGGCAGTCAATGCTGCTGCACAGGCCGACGTGATTATTGCCTGCATTGGTGAGAATTCGTATACAGAGACACCCGGCAACCTGACAGACCTCTGGTTGTCAGCAAACCAACGTGAGCTGGTGAAGGCACTGGCCAAGACCGGCAAGCCCATCATCTTGGTACTGAACGAGGGCCGTCCGCGCCTGATTGCCGACATCGAGCCCTTGGCAAAGGCTGTAGTCAATATCCTAATTCCAGGCAACTATGGCGGCGATGCACTGGCCAACCTATTGGCTGGCGATGCCAACTTCTCAGCAAAACTTCCCTACACATATCCCCGCGACATCAACTCGCTGCACACCTACGACTACAAGGTTTCCGAGGAGGTTGGCACCATGGCCGGAGCGTATGACTACGATGCCAAGGTCAGTCTGCAATGGCCCTTCGGCTATGGCCTGAGCTATAGCACTTTCGAATACAGCAACCTAAAGGTAGACCGCCGGCAATTCACTGCCGCCGACGTATTAACCGTCAGTGTGGATGTGAAGAACACGGGTAGCCGTGCCGGCAAGGAAGCCGTACTGCTCTACTCGAGCGACCTCGTTGCCAGCATCGTACCCGACAACCGCCGACTGCGCGACTTCACAAAGGTTGCATTGGAACCCGGCGAGACAAAAACAGTCACATTTCAACTGCCTGCAAAGGAATTGGCTTTCGTCGGAGCAGACTGCCGCTGGACACTGGAAGAAGGCGACTTCGTACTGCGCATCGGTCGTCAGGCAGAAACCATCACTTGCACAGAGACAAAAGTCTGGGACGAGCCGATTATTTAAGCGGTGAGTTAACAAATCATAAAGTTCAAAGTTCAAAGCTCAAAGTTCAAAGTAAATAAAGTACCTTTGCAGGATAAATTTTAAACAACGACAATGAAACAATTCCGACTTGTGGACAATATCTTAGGCTGGCTGACCTTTGCCATTGCTGCCTTCGTATATTGCTCCACCATCGAGCCGACAGCCTCATTCTGGGACTGTCCTGAGTTTATCGACACTGGTTACAAACTGCAAATCGGTCACCCCCCCGGGGCACCATTCTTCATGTTGACAGCCAACCTGTTCTCACAATTTGCAAGCGACCCCAGTCAGGTAGCCTATATGGTAAACACGATGAGTGCATTGCTTTCGGCAGCGACCATTCTGTTCCTGTTCTGGACCATTTCGCATCTGGTGCGCCGACTGCTGGTCAAACAAGAGAACTTCTTCAGGGCTAACACACTCGCAGAATTGGGCCTGAGCAAAGTGATTGCCATAGAAGCATCGGCACTGGTGGGTGCACTGATCTATACGTTCAGCGACACCTTCTGGTTCTCGGCAGTCGAGGGCGAGGTATATGCCTATTCATCGGCCTTTACAGCAGTGGTATTCTGGCTCATCCTAAAATGGGAAGACCAGGCAGACCAGCCCCACGCCGACCGTTGGCTGGTGCTCATCATGTATATGACAGGTCTCTCCATCGGTGTACACTTGTTGAACCTGCTGTGTCTGCCGGCCATTGTATTGGTGTATTACTACCGGAAGTTCCCTACAGACGACCCCAAACGCGACCTAAAGGGAAGCCTCATCGCACTGTTCATCTCGATTGTCATCCTGTGTGCGGTACTCTATGGTGTCGTTCCAGGCATCGTACAGGTGGGCGGATGGTTCGAACTGTTGTTTGTGAACATGCTCGGCATGCCGTTCAATACGGGTGAAATCGTCTATATCTTCCTGCTCATCGGCATCATTATCTGGGCTATCTACGAGACCTACCACAACCAGAACGAAAAACGACAGAACATTGCATTCCTGCTGGCGGTGGCCATGCTGGGTATTCCGTTCTACGGACACGGCTGGCTGTCAGTCATCATCGGTATCGTCGTACTGGCAGTATTGTGGTTCGTCTTAACCTATAAGAAACAAGGTAAAGCCCTCGTCACAGCACGCATCAAGAACACATCGCTGCTTTGCATGCTGATGCTGATGATTGGCTACTCATCGTATGCTCTCATCGTCATTCGTTCTTCTGCTAATCCACCCATGGACCAGAACTCACCTGAGGATATCTTCACCCTGGGCGAATATCTGGGTCGTGAACAGTATGGTCAGCGTCCGTTGTTCTACGGACAGGCCTATACGTCACAGGTGGCACTGGAAGCGGAAGGCGGATACTGCAAGCCCGTGATGACCAAGGGCGACCCCGTATGGCAACGCAAGGAGAAGGCTTCGCCCGACGAGAAGGACGAATACTTCATTGTGCGCACAAAGGACGAGTACAAATATGCCCAGAACATGCTGTTCCCCCGCATGTACAGCTCGGCACACACTGCCCAGTACGAAAGCTGGATGGGTGGTGTCGACGGACATGAAGAGGATTTCGACCGCTGTGGCGAACATATTACCGTCAAGGTACCATCACAGTTGGAGAACCTGCGATTCTTTATCAGCTATCAGTGTAACTTCATGTACTGGCGCTACTTCATGTGGAACTTTGCGGGCCGTCAGAACGACTTGCAGGGCAATGGCGAACCCGAGCACGGCAACTGGCTCAGCGGTTTCGACTGGCTCGACAACTGGCGTCTGGGGGACCAAGACTTGCTGCCCGATGAGCTGAAGGAGAACAAGGGACATAACGTATTCTACTGTCTGCCACTGATTCTCGGACTCATCGGACTCTTCTGGCAGTCGCTGGCCAAGCACTTCAACAATGCCAAGGACCAGACGGGTATCCGCCAGTTCTGGGTGGTGTTCTTCCTGTTCTTCATGACGGGACTGGCCATCGTTATCTACCTGAACCAGACGCCCTCACAGCCTCGTGAGCGCGACTACGCCTATGCAGGTTCGTTCTATGCCTTCGCCATCTGGTGTGGTATCGGTGTGGCCGCCATTATCGAAACAATCAGAGAGAGACTGAAGAAGGTGAATCCCATAGCATTGGCAGCAGTCGTATCAATCGCATGTCTGTTGGTTCCCATCCAGATGGCTTCGCAGACGTGGGATGACCACGACCGCAGCGGACGCTACACCTGCCGCGACTTCGGACAGAACTACTTGATGTCGCTGCAACAGGAGGGTAACCCGATTATCTATACCAATGGTGACAACGACACCTTCCCGTTGTGGTACAATCAAGACGTAGAGGGTGTGCGCACCGATGCTCGCGTGTGCAACCTGTCGTATCTGCAGACCGACTGGTATATCGACCAGATGCGCCGTTCGGCCTACGACTCACCTTCAGTACCCATCACGTGGGAACGTATTGAATACTGTTCAGGAACGAACGAATATGTGTCTGTAGAGCCCGAAATGAAGGAAGCTGTCCTGGAGCATTATCGTGAGAATCCCGAACAGGCACGCCAGCAATTCGGCGATGATCCCTTCGAGCTGAAGAACGTGCTCAAATACTGGGTTCGTTCGAAAAACAAGGATCTGCACGTCATACCCACAGACACGATTTACATGACCATCGACAAGGAAGCTGTTCGCAAGAGTGGCATGCTGATGGCATCCGACTCCATCCCTGACAAGATGGTCATCTCACTGGCTGGCAAACATGCTCTGTACAAGGGTGACCTGATGATTCTGGAGATGCTCGCTGAGTGCAACTGGGTACGTCCCATCTACGTTGCCGTTTCGGTCGGTGAGGACAACTACATCAACCTGGGTGACAATACTATCACCGAGGGTCTGGTATACCGTATCAGTCCGTTTACCACCAGCAATGGCGGCAAGGCCATTCCCGGCGTGAAGAATTTCGACACCAAACGCACATACGACAATGTCATGCACCACTTCAAGTTCGGAGGCATCGACCAAAAGGGAATCTACTTGGACGAGACCGTGATGCGCATGTGCTATACCCACCGTCGCATCATGGCTAAGCTGGCACTCGAACTCATTGACGAGGGTGAGGACAAAAAGGCCGAAGAGGTGCTGCGCTATACTACCAAGCAAATTCCGACGTATAACGTGCCTAACAATTACTCGTCGGGATCGCTTGACATGGCTCGTGCATGGGTGATGCTGGGTAACCATAAAGAGGCTCTGAAAATCATGAACGAGATGTGGAAGAACAGTAGCCAGTATATGAGATGGTATTGTTCGCTGAGCGGCTATTACTTCGAGTCGTCTGCCAACGACTGCGCTATCCAGATATATATCATGCAGCAGCTCATCGCACTGGCCGACAGTTTCGACGAGAAATGGGCTGATAACCGCATGAAGGAACTGACAGAAATAGCTACAGTCTACCAACAGAAAGGTGGTAATCTGGGATACTAAGGTTATTGGTTAATGATTATCGAACAACCTGCAAAGTGGCTGCGTTGGATTTATCCAAAGGCGTTTTGGCGTATGGACCGTCAAGAGAAGGCCGTCTATCTGACCTTCGACGACGGACCCATACCTGAGGCGACACCATGGATTCTAGACGTGCTCAAGGATTACGACGTCAAGGCCACCTTCTTTATGGTTGGTGACAACGTCCGAAAACACCCTGAGCTCTACGAGCGCATCGTCAGCGAAGGACACCAAGTCGGTAATCACACTCATAACCATATCAGCGGTATACGCCACTCGCTGCACGATTATAGCTATAACGTGGAGAAGGCTAATGCCTATATTCACAGCCATTACGTGCGCCCGCCGCATGGCTGGATGCGTTTGCCCCAGTATGCGTGGCTCAGCCGTAAATACAAAATCGTCATGTGGGACCTCGTGACCCGCGACTACTCTAAATGGCTGACGGCAGAAGACGTGTTCAACAACGTGAAGCGCTATGCACGTAACGGATCCATCATTACCTTCCACGATTCGCTAAAGAGTATTGACAAACTCAAGACCGCCCTACCCCAAGCCATCGAATGGCTCAAAAAAGAAGGCTATGCGTTCAAAATCTTTGAATGAACGCATAGCCCTCTATTACATTCCGAGTAATAGAAAAACAAATTCTTCACTCTTCATTCTTCACTCTTCATTCTTCATTCTTCATTCTTCACTTTCATTCTTCATTCTTCATTCTTCATTTATTAGCACGGCCGCTTCTTTGGAAGCTGGAACACATCCTGCACTTCCTTCATCTGCTCAGCGGTCATGCCGTCGGGCTCAGAACCCATGGCACGGGCACACATGTAGATGTTGGCAGCCTTGCAGAGCACGTCAGTCTGGTCGAAGGCATCCATGATGTCGGTACCAACGGCGACGGTGCCGTGTTTCTCCCACATCACCACGTCGTGGGTCTTAATCTGCTCGAGGGTAGCCTCAGCAAGGGCTACCGACGACGGCAGGGCGTAAGGAACGATACCAATGCCAAGAGGCGCAAAGGCCAGCGTCTCGGGAATCATCGACCACAGCACGCGGGTCATCTCGTCGCCCTTCAGAAAACGCTGGATATGACTCATCGCCACCAGTTCGATGGGATGTGTGTGAAGGGTGGCCTTGTAGCACGAACCGGTCTCCAGCAGATAGTTCTGCAGCGCCAAGTGCGTAGGCAATTCTGATGTCGGCACCACATTGACGTCGGCAATGACCTCGTAAGAGGCACAATCGTCGAGAATACGGATAATACTGCCGTTCTGCATGGGTTCGCGAGCCAGGTCGCGCATGCGCTTGCCCGTACCCTTGCAGTAGAAGTACTTGCCTTTCAACTGGGGCAACACCAGACCAATCTGCTTCACTTCCGAGATAGCTTTCATGGCCTTGCACTCGTTGTCCATAAACTCGGTGACATTGACGGTGATGTTACCACCATTGCGCTCAGCCCAACCTTTCTGCCAGAGGTAGCCAGTGACCTCAGCAATCTGATATACTACCGTCTTCAACTCCTCGCGGCCTTCTAATATCGATTTCATTATTCTTAACTCTTAATTCTTAACTCAATAACTCTCTCCATATCTCTCCTTAGTGATATCCTCAAGAGCTCGGCAACGGGTATTGGGAGCACCGATGAAACCTACAATGAGCGAGATGGCCAACAGGATAATCATGCACCAGGCAGCAATAGTAAAGCCCTCGCCATTCTCACCATAGATGACGGTGAATACGAGTCCCCAGACTGCGGAGAGGCCACGGACGATGAAGAACATCAACCCCTGAGCACCGGCACGGAACTTTGCAGGGAAGAGCTCACTACCCCACAGGGCATAGAAGATTTGTACGGACGTACCGCCCTGAATACCCCAGAGGATGGCGAACGACCATAGACCTACGGGACCGTTGACGCCAATGGTCACAATGATAAGCCATGCAGAGATGGCCACCAGCAATCCGAACACATAGATGGCCTTATGCGATGTCTTGTCGATGAGTTTGGAGGTGACAAACGTGATGCCTACGATGATGGCCCATTGGATGAAGTTCATCCAGTTGGCGGTCTCGTTACTCACGCCACCCGCCGTCTCGTAGATATGAGGCTGGAAGAATCCCATAACGGAAGCCACGAGGTTCCAGGTCAGATAGATGCCTGCCAGGAAACAAACGGTCTTGACGGCTACCTTGTTCTGGAACAACACCTTGATATTGTCCATCAGGCCGTTCTTCTTCTCGTCTGCCTTCTGAGCCGTGAACTCAGCACTCTCCTGCAACTGGCGCTGCAGATTCCAGGCAATGAATGCCACGACGAACAGCGAGAAGAACACGATGCGTGAGGAGAAAACATTAACAGTCTCTTTATCACATGGCAAGTGAGCATCACTAAAGATATAGGCTACTGCCTCGACGAAATCAAAGAAATAGCCGCCAGGGGCGAAGAACATACCCAAGAGGAGAATCATCATCGGTCCAACACCCCACGACATCTGCGAGATACAGATGTTACGGCCGCGGTTATTCACTTCCGATGACTCACTGATATACGTCCATGAAGCCGGCACACCTACACCCACGGAAACACCCGTCACCAGGAAACCGGCTAGCAGCATGGGGAAATTCATCGATAGCATGATGAGCAGCACACCCGTCATATAAACCAGCAGGTTATAGGTAAAGATGAACTTACGACCGTACTTGTCAGCCAGGAATCCGCCGATGATGGCACCTATGGCGGCACCTAAGCAGTTGGCCGAAATAAAGTTCAGCCACCCCAAGTGAACCTCGCTTAAGCCAAGGTAGTTCTGCCACAGCGTCAGGCCTGATGCACCAGCCACGATGGCACCGGCATCGAGATAATTGGTAAGAGACACAGCAATGGTGCTCTTCAAAGAACCAGAATTAGCCATAACTCTTTATTCTTAACTCTTAATTCTTAATTCCTCTTCGACGTCACTTCCTTCTCATACTGCTGGATAGCAGCAATATACTCCTCGCCAACTGGTACGTTGTTCTTCAGGTTGAAGTAGTCGAACACGGCACCAAACGGCAGCGACTTAGCCTCTTCCATGAGAGCCAGACGTTCGAACAACTGACCGTTGTCCTCGTATTCGCGCAGCTTCTGCTTCGGCTCCAACAGGGCCTGCAGGATGCACTTCTGCGTCGCACGCGTTCCTATAATATAGGCACCGATACGATTAATCGAGGCATCAAAATAGTCCAGACCCACATGGGCACGATCCAATGCGTCGCTACGCACCAGCTCCTTGAAGAGGTCGAGCGTCTGGTCGTTCATAATGGTCACGTGGTCAGAGTCCCAACGCACCGGACGGCTGACGTGCAGCATCAACTCGGGCACGTACATCAACAGCGTCGATACGAAGTCAGAGACGTTCTCCGTCTGCTCGTAGTGACCAGTATCGATGGTGTACATCTGCTTGCGAGTAGCACAATAGGCGGTATAGAAGTCGTGCGAACCTACGGTGTAACTCTCCAGTCCGATACCAAACAGCTTGGCCTCGAAGCAGTTCTTCACACCGTCGAGCTTCTCTTCCATAATCTCGTCAAGCGAGGCAGCCAGAATCTCGCGGTATTTCTTGCGCTGTACGGGCATGTCCTTCGAACCATCGTGTACCCAGATGTTCATGATACAGGGGTCGTTCTGCGCCTTACCCATGGCGTCGGCAATGTGACGGCAACGCTTGGTGTGCTCAATCCAGAAATCGCGGATGGCCTTGTCGGGGTTCGAAAGCGTCAGACTGCCCGACTTGGGGTGCGAGAAGCTGGACGAGTTGAAGTCCAACTTCATATTGTTCTCCTTGGCCCACTGAATCCAACTCTCAAAGTGCTTCACCTCTACCTGGTCGCGGTCCACGAACTTACCACCGAAGTCACCGTAGATTTCGTGGAGGTTCAGACGGTGATTACCGGCGATAAGCGTCTTCACGAATTCGATATCCTGACGCACTTCGTCGATATTACGGGCACGGCCAGGATAGTTACCAGTAGTCTGAATACCACCAGAGAGGGCATCGTTGCGCTCGAAACCCACCACATCGTCGGTCTGCCAGCAGTGCAGGGAAATCTGCTGCTTCTGGAGCTGGTCAAGTACTGCGTCAGTATCGACACCAACGGCTGCATAGCGCTCTTTCGCTACAGCATAAGCTTTTTCAATTAGTTCTTCTTTCATTTGTTTTCTTTTTATGATATTGTTCGATAATTCGTTATGACGTTATTTTGTTATTTCGAGGTAACGCTGATACGCGGCATCCCATGCTGCCTTATCGCCAGAAGGATGATAAGCCACCATATCGACACTATTGGCAATGATGGCACGCATCTCCCAGATGTCCTTCACCAGTCCCATAGCCTTAGCCTGCAACATGACATTGCCAATAGCCGTACACTCCTGTGGACCGGCCAGCACCTCAACGCCACAAGCATCAGCGGTAAACTGGTTCAGATACTTGTTCAACGAACCGCCACCAATGATATGCAACACGTTAATTCCCGCCTTCTCTTGCCCGGTAGGAAATTCTTCATTCTTCATTCTCTCTTTGAGAGTGTGGCGTTGCGAACTTAATTCTTCATTTTTAAACTCCTTCAGCCACACGAACACCTGCTTATACCTCAGCGCCAGTGAGTCAAAGATACAGCGGCATATCTCCGCCGGCGTCTCAGGCACAGCCTGCCCCGTCTCGCGACAATACGTCTGGATGGCCTCAATCATGCTCGACGGATTGGCAAAAGCCTTGTCGTCAGGGTTGATGATGCTGCGGAACGCCTCCACCTGCATCGCCGCCCCCTGCAGCTCAGGGTGAGACACTTCGCTCAATGGTAAGCTCTCACCTCTCACCTCTAACCTCTCACCTCTTGAAATCCATTCTTTCCTACACCGCTCATACAGCCACATGCCGCAGATGTTTTTCAGAAAACGCGTCGTTCCCTCGATA
>CACWWZ010000030.1 GCA_902764705.1 uncultured Prevotellaceae bacterium
CATCACTGCCCGCCGCGTCATCTTCACTCCGTCGAAGGAGGTGAAGGACGAGCTGCAGGCTACCAAGATTGCCATCACCTGCTACGACAAGGACGGCGTTATCGTGAAGCGCGTCACCAGCGCCGACACCAACGACGTGGAGGATGAGAACGGCCTCACCCCCAGCCCCTCTCCAACGGGCGAGGGCGATAACGGCCTCACCCCCGACCCCTCTCCAACGGGCGAGGGGAGTGGTAACACTGGTGGCAGCACCGGAGGCAACGAAGGCGGCGGCGGATTCGAGTCGGGAGGCGATTAAAAGGGGGACCCCACCCCGACCCTCCCAAGGGGAGGGGGGCAAACCTCACGCAGAGGCGCAGAGTGAAGAAACATAGAGGGGACAGTCACTCTGTGAGGTCCTATAACCCATCAAGGGCTTGCTTTACACCCCGAAGCAGGCCCTTATTCATTGCCTAACAATATAAAAAAGTTGGCTGAAAATTCGGAATTTACAAAATAAGTTCGTACCTTCGCAGGCATTAAGGAACGAACGACTGAAACAGATGGAATTACAACAGTTGACACTGAGTGTTTGCAGAGTGGCCCGCGAGGCGGGTGCCTATATTAATAAGGAACGCGCGAGTTTTTCGTTGGACAAGGTGGAGCGCAAGCATGCCCACGACTATGTGTCGTATGTCGATAAAGGGTCGGAGCAGCTTATCGTAAAAGCTCTTCGAGAGCTGTTGCCCGAGGCGGGCTTTATCACCGAGGAAGGCACGACGAAGAATGATGATAGATGTAAGATGTCTGATGTAAGATGTCAGAAGGAAGATGTATCCGACGTCAGCCCTCAGCCATCAGACTTCACGTGGGTGGTGGACCCGTTGGACGGTACTACGAACTTTATTCATGGTTTTGCACCTTACGCGGTCAGTATCGCGCTCTGTAAGGGTCGTGAGATTGTTGTAGGCGTGGTTTACGAGATAGTCAGCGACGAGTGTTTCTATGCCTGGCAGGGTGGTGGAGCTTTCGTCAATGAACAGCCTCTCCATGTTGGGACAAGTGCCATCGGCGATGCGTTGCTTTGTCTGCAGCTGCCGTACAACAGCGATGCCTACAAGCCTGTCATCAAGCGTCTGATAGATCATTTCTATGGAAATGTAGGCAGCATTCGCATGATGGGTTCGGCAGCTATCGCTTTATGCTATGTGGCGGCAGGGCGTTTGGATGCCTATGCCGAACGGTATATCGGCCAGTGGGACTATATGGCTGGTGCGCTGATTGTGCAGGAGGCCGGCGGACGTGTCACAAACTATGCCGGCGACGACTATTTCATGGAAGGCGACAGCATCGTTGCAACGAATGGTGTAGTACACCAGGACTTGCTGGAAGCCGTCAGACAAGTTGAATGAATCCGTCGTCCTGACGGATTTTTTCTTCTTTTATCAGGAATGCAAGGGCTGCATTGAGTTCTTCCGTCGGCAACTGCAGACGGAACAGTTCTGTGATGTGGTGGCGCTGGCGGTCGGTCAATAGCGTAAGAATGCGTTGCCGGGCATCTTGCTGGCCTTCAGGCGTAATCAGACGCCCCTGCTGCGACAGACACACATCACATTGTCCGCAATCCGTGGACGTCTCCTCACCAAAGTATTCCAATAGCATGCGGTTACGGCAGTGGTCGCTGGTTTGAGCATAGCGGAGCATGGCTTCGATGCGCAGGCGGTATTGCTCAAGGCGGTCTTCGTAGATTTCGCGTGGCAACTGGATGTGCTCCTGATCCTCGCGACGCTGCAGATAGCGGATGTAAGGTACCTGCTTGCGGGGAATGAAGCTGATGAGGTGGCGCATGGAGAGTACTTTCAAAATGTCATAGACCTGAGGCTGTGTGAGTCCTGCCTGTTGGGCCAGCATGCCTTCGTCGATGTAGCCGTAGTCGGCAAAGAGTCCGCCATAGTTGCGAAGTAGGGCCACAATGACGCGCTCTTCGTCGGGGGAAACCTGCTCAAGTCGGTAGAGGTCGTCACGACCTACCAGAAAGCGAAGTCGAGCCTGATGGTCGGCTTCCTCGTCGTATTCGATATACCCGGCGCGTTCCAGAATCTGCAAAGCAGAATGAACGCGGACGGGGAAATGGCGGAAACGCTGACAGAACTCCTCGATATTGAATTCGTGGCTGACGCCATAGCCGTCGCCGGTAGCAATCTGGTAGTAGTAGGCCAGGTGTTCGTAAACCTCCTTGATATACTCGCGTGGCGGGAAGGTATCGTCGATACGCTTCGTCAGCTTGCCATTGTCATTGCCGTTGAAGAGCAGGATGGCACGGGCTGGCTGTCCGTCACGTCCCGCACGTCCTGCCTCCTGGAAGTAAGCCTCCAGCGAATCGGGACAGTCGTAGTGAATGACCAGCCGGACGTCGGCTTTGTCGATGCCCATTCCGAAGGCGTTGGTGGCTACCATGATGCGCACGGCATCGTGTTGCCAGTCGCGCTGGCGGCGGTCCTTGTCGGAATGGTCCAATCCGGCGTGATAGAAGGTGGCCGAGAGTCCGGCTTCCGTCAGGTGCTCGGCAATCTCACGGGCATGGCGGCGACTGCGGACATAGACAATGGCCGATCCGCTGTTGTCCTGTAGCAGGCGAATGAGCTCGAAGTACTTGTCGGCGGCATAATGAACCTGATAAGCCAGATTCTTGCGCTCGAAGGACATACTGAAGACGTGGAAGCTAGTTGTACTAGTAGTACTAGTCGTACTAGTGAAACTAGGCTTACTAGTCTTCATTGCCAGCTTATCCTGGATATCCTCTACCACCTTCGGCGTGGCGGTGGCAGTCAAAGCCAGAATGGGAGCGTCAGGACAAAGCTCGCGGATGTTGACGATTTCCAGATAGGAGGGACGGAAGTCATAGCCCCACTGGGAGATACAATGTGCCTCGTCGACGGTAATGAAGCTTACCTGCATGTGGCGTAACTTGGTTTGGAACAGACTGCTGCCCAACCGTTCGGGCGACACATAGAGAATCTTGGTACTTCCCAGAATGCAGTTTTCCAGGATGCGCAATACCTGTTCGTGCGTCATTCCGCTGTAGATAGCTGCCGCCTGGATGCCCAACTGGCGCAGGTGATGCACCTGGTCCTTCATGAGTGCGATGAGTGGTGTGATAACCACGCAGACTCCTTCCTGCGCCAAAGCTGGCACCTGAAAGGTGATGCTCTTGCCACCACCCGTAGGCATCAGTCCCAGCGTGTCGCGACCGGCGCCGATGGACTCGATGATTTCGCGCTGAATGCCGCGGAAATCATCATAGCCCCAATATTTCTTTAATAAATGAGAATACTCATTCTTCATTTCCAGACGGACTAATGTCCTCTATCTGCAGTTGAACCTCGCCGCGTTTGTAAGTGTTCTCCTCGATAGTATAGACAATGTCGAACGAGCGCTTCGACTTGATGTAGCGGGCTGCTGCCGACTGTCCGAAGGCGATACCGTTCATGACTACTGCCGACTTCGAATCGACGAGTTCCAGCTTGATATGTTCCTGATGGCGTCCTACCACCTTTGACGTGCCGTAATCGTAGACGTTACGCGTCAGGAAGAGCGGCTTTTCGTTGGCCGGTCCGTGGGGAGCCAACTTTTTCAGCTCATTGAGCAGGCGCTTGTTAATCTGGTGGAAGTCAACCTCCATGTCGATATCCAGCGTCTGCTGGGTCTGTTCAGGCATAATGTGGTTGCTGACGAACTCCTGGAAACGGCGACGGAACTCAGGAATGTTCTCCTGTTTCAGCGTCAGACCGACGGCATAGGTGTGTCCGCCGAAGTTCTCCAACAGGTCGCGACACGATTTAATGGCCTCGTAAATGTCGAACCCTGCCACCGAACGTGCAGAGCCCGATGCCACACCATTGATGATGGTTAATACCACGGTGGGACGGAAGTAGAGTTCCGTCAGTCGTGATGCCACAATGCCCACCACACCCTTCTTCCAGCCTTCGTCATAGAGCACGATAGACTTCTGGTGCTGCTGGCTTTCCAGACGAGCCACAATTTCGTTGGCTTCCTCTGTCATCTGCTTGTCCACGTCGCGGCGCTGGTCGTTATACTCGTTGATGCGCGTTGCCTCGGTGAGGGCACGTTGCAGGTCTTTCTCCACCAACAGCGTTACCGTCTCCGTACCGTTCTGCATACGGCCTGACGCATTGATGCGTGGCCCGATCTTGAACATGATATCGCTCATGGTCAGTTCACGGCCTGTCAGTCCGCAGATTTCTATAATGGCTTTCAGACCGATCGAAGGACTCAGGTTCAGCTGTTTCAGTCCGTGAAAGGCTAGGATACGGTTCTCGCCGTCGATGGGTACCAGGTCGGCCGCTATACTCAGCGCACAGAAGTCGAGCAGTGGAATCAGTCGCGAGAAGGGTATGCCGTTGTTCTTGGCAAAAGCCTGCATGAGTTTAAATCCTACGCCGCATCCCGACAAGTGGTGATACGGGTAGGTAGAGTCTGTACGCTTGGGGTTGAGAATGGCCACAGCGGGTGGCATTACATCGTCGGGGACGTGATGGTCGCAGATGATGAAGTCCACGCCCAACGATTTCGCGTACGCTATTTCATCGATTGCCTTGATACCGCAATCGAGCACTATAATCAATTTTACACCTTTCTCTGCCGCATAGTCTATACCCTTTCGGCTGACGCCATAACCTTCTTCATAGCGGTCGGGGATATAGTACTCCATATTGGAGTAGAACTGCTGCAGGAATTTATACACCAAAGCCACTGCCGTACATCCGTCCACGTCGTAGTCGCCATATACCATGATGCGCTCTTTTCGGCCCATCGCGTCGTTCAGGCGGTCTACTGCCACGTCCATGTCGTTCATCAGGAACGGGTCTATCAGCTCGTTGAGCATGGGGCGGAAGAAACGCTTGGCGGCACTCTCCGTCTTGATGCCTCGCTGAATAAGCAGGTTAGCCATGACAGGACTCATCCCTATCTTCTCGGCTAGCTCTTTAGCCGCTTGCAGTCTTTCTGGTGTAGGTGATTCGTAATTCCATTTAAACTGCATTTACGTTGTCTTTTTGGTTCCTGTCCTGTGGCTATAGTCCCAATTTCTTGCGAATGTCCTTGGGAATGGCATTCTTGTTGACGGTATAGTCCATCGTGTTGGCAGCGATGAAGGTCTTGGTCATGTACCAGATACCCTTGTAGTCGCCAGTCTCGCCCCACGAGTTCTTGACCATGTAATATTCCTTACCGTTCTGGTCCTTGGCAATACCAAATATGAGCATGCCGTGGTCGTCGGTCAGTTCCCAGTTGTCGTAACGCTCCTGACGCATCTCCTGGGTAGGCACAATTTCTGGTACATTGCAGCCCAGTGAGTCGATGATGTCGCGCTTCTTGGCGGTGGTCAGTTTTAGCCATTTGGCCATATCGCTGCCGCGCAGGTTCTGGGTGGCTTTGCCGTCGATAGCATAAGCCAGTCCTGTGCGTGTAAATCCGTCTTCCGATACGTCACCGCCCCATGCTACGGTATATCCGTTCATAACGGCGTAGTCAATAATTTGCATCATCTCATCCATCGGTACGTTGTACGACAGCGGGTTGCGCCAGTTGTCCTGCACCTCTACGGCAAAGCTGGTGTAGAAAGGATGGTGGGTGTAGCTGGTGATGCTGACATAGTCGTTCCAGTCCAGTCCAAGGCTCTGGGCGAAGGTCGTCGGGGTGTACTTCTTGCCTTCGTAGACAAACTCCTCAGGGCACTTGCCCAAATATGCGTCGAGGATACCTTGCAATCCTACTTTCCATGCGTTGGAGAGTTTCTTGCTGCTCGACTTGGAAATGCCAGCTACGTATGGTTCTAGCACGGAGAAGAACTCGTTGAAGTTGTTCAGCGAGTCACCATACAGTGAGCCCGGGAAAGGCATGGCGTCCTGAGGGCAGATGCCGTAATGTTGCAGCACATAGTGTACATCGTAGGCAGAACCGCCCTGAGCAAACTGACAGTCGCCATGCAGACGGACCACCTGAATGGCACGGTCCATGTAGGTCTTGTTGGCGACGAACGACTCGCAGAGGTCGTAGGTCTTGCCCGACTTCTTCAGAATCTCTGACTCGAAGAACGAAAGGGTGGAGTAGTCCCAACACGTTCCGCTGCGGTTCTGGTCCTTGATGCTGGTGATAGGATTCTCCTTAATCACCGTGAACACCGGTTTGTTTTTGTTGACGGAATCTTTTTTCTCCGCCTGCGC
The DNA here is from genome assembly GCA_902764705.1 of uncultured Prevotellaceae bacterium. Lineage (GTDB taxonomy): Bacteria > Bacteroidota > Bacteroidia > Bacteroidales > Bacteroidaceae > Prevotella. Next base: position 6,225 of record CACWWZ010000030.1, read on the forward strand.
TCCTACCGCAATACATGCGAGGAGGGCCAAAGTCATTAATTTTCTCATTACTTTTCTCTTTTTTTTATTGTGTTATTTGTTGTTTTCAAAAACTTAACCGGCGTTGTGCGCCATAAACTCCTCCACTTCCTGAGGATGATACGGGATGCGCTTGCTTCCAAGGAAACGGCAACCGTCCTTCGTAATCAGCACATCGTCCTCGATGCGGATGCCGCCGAAGTCTTTGTATGTTTCAATTTTGTCGAAACACAAAAACTCCTTGCAATGCCCTGAGGCCTTCCACTCGTCGATGAGGGCAGGAATGAAATAAATGCCCGGCTCGTCGGTTACGACAAAACCTTCCTCCAGTCTACGCCCCATGCGCAGACAGTTGGTGCCGAACTGCTCCAGATTGGGACGCGTCTCGTCGTCGAAACCCACGTAAATCTGTCCCAGTCCTTCCATGTCGTGCACGTCCATACCCATCATGTGTCCCAGTCCGTGGGGCAGGAACATGGCGTGGGCTCCGGCGCGTAAGGCCTCGTCCGTGTCACCCTTCATGAGTCCGAGCTCCTTGAGTCGCTCCGTCATCATGCGGCATACGGCAAAGTGTACGTCCATATATTTCACACCGGGTTTAGCGACTTCTAATACGTAGTCGTGACAAGCCTCGACGATGCTGTAGATTTCCAGTTGGCGCTGGGTGAATTTCCCGTTGACAGGCATGGTGCGGGTATGATCCGAACAGTAGTCGTTCAATTCACACCCTGCATCGCAGAGCACCAGTCTACCGTCCTCCAGCTTGGACTCCGACGGATTGCCGTGCATGATTTCGCCATGCTGCGAGAAGATCGTGGCGAAACTGGTACCGCTGGCAATACTGCGGGCGATGCCGTCCACCTGTCCGCCAATGAAACGTTCCGTTATGCCGGGCTTGATTAGCAGTTGTGCGGTAGTATGCATTACATAACCCACATCACAGGCGCTGTCAATAATGGCTATCTCCTGCGGTTCCTTCGTGGAGCGCATCTTTACGATAGCCTTAATCAATGGCAGCGAAGCGGCTTCCTTCTGCTTCGAAGGATGGATGCCCAGTAGGTCCATGATTTGTATCTTCGTATCGTAGCGATAAGGCGGTAGGAAGTGAACGGCCCGGTTTGTTGCCGTGGCACGGCAACATACGGAACTGAGCTTCGCCATCGGGGCGGTTTTGCTAATGCCCACTTCGGCAGCCAAGTCGCTGACCGTCGGGGTAAAGCCCATCCACACGATGTCTTCCACGTCAATATCGTCGCCAAAGAGCCATTCTTCATCGTCGTCGACGTCGATGACGCCCACCAGCCCGTCGCGGTGCTGTCCGAAATAGTACAGGAACGACGAGTCTTGGCGCATGGGCGCGTACGCGTTGGCAGGGTAATTACAGGGTGCCTCGTTGTTGCCGAAGAGCACGATAATGCCCTCGCCAACCTGCTTTTTCAGTTCCGCACGACGACGGATGTATGTCTCTTTATCAAACATGCCTTCAATATTGAGTTTTAGAGTCAGCGTACCCATAAAGGGTACAAATCGGTGCAAAGATACAAAATATCGAACATAACACCAAATTTTTTTGCATATTCCTTTTACTTTTTTACCTTTTTACTTTTTTACTTTTATTTTTTTTCGTACCTTCGCACGCTGTTATGAGGTATTTTGTATGGTTTAGCTACGATGGTACGGCCTATAACGGTTGGCAGATTCAGCCCAATGGCATCACGGTGCAGAGTGAACTGCAGCGCTGTCTTTCCCTGCTGTTGCGTGAGGAAATCTCCCTGACTGGTGCCGGACGAACTGACACAGGAGTCCATGCCCGTCGCATGGCAGCCCATTTCGATACCCAGCAGGCGTTCGACCCTGAGGTGTTGACGAAGAAACTCAACGGACTGCTGCATCAGGACATCGGGGTGTATAGCGTCGAACCCGTCAGCAACGAGCTCCATGCACGTTTCTCGGCCGTCGAGCGCACCTACCGCTACTATGTTCACACCCGAAAAGACCCGTTTCTCCGCATGTATTCCCTGGAACTGCACTACCAGTTGGACTATGAGCTGATGAACGAGGCAGGGCGCATATTGACCGAGTACGACGACTTCGGAGCGTTCTGTAAGGCGGGCAGCGACGTCAAGACGACGCTTTGTCGGGTGACGCATGCCCAATGGCACCAGACTTCGCCCTCGACGTGGTATTTCGAGATTACCGCCAACCGTTTTCTGCGCAATATGGTGCGGGCGGTGGTTGGCACATTGGTCGAAGTGGGGCGGGGACGCATGTCGCTGGACGACTTCCGGCAGGTCATCGAGGGTCGTCAGCGCACTCAGGCGGGTGAGTCGATGCCTGCGAAGGCGCTGTTTTTGGAAAATGTTAAATATGAACCGTAATAACGTTATGCCGTTATAACGTGATAACGACATCATAAATTTAGACTATATGGCCTGGTTACTATTGGCTTTTGTGTCTGCAGCGTTGTTGGGCTGCTACGACTCTTTGAAGAAGGATGCGTTGCGTGGTAACGCTGTGCTTCCTGTATTGTTCTTGAATACATTGTTTTCGTCAATTATTTTCCTGCCGTTCATCGTGCTCAGCGCGAACTCGCAGGTGCTCGACGGAACCATGTTCCATGTTGCTTCCGGCGGGTGGGATATGCACAAATACATTCTCCTGAAGGCGCTCATCGTGCTCTCCAGTTGGGTGTTAGGATATTTCGGCATGAAACACCTGCCGCTGACCATCGTCGGACCTATTAATGCTACGCGCCCGGTTATGGTGCTCGTGGGTGCCCTCCTGGTCTTCGGCGAACGGCTCAACGTGTGGCAATGGATTGGTGTTCTGCTGGCTGTCATGTCGTTCTTGCTACTCAGCCGCAGCGGTAAGAAGGAGGGAATCGACTTCCGTCGCGATCACTGGATATGGATGATTGTCGGTGCAGCGGTGATGGGTGCCATCAGCGGGTTGTACGACAAATACCTGATGGCTCCCGTTGCTGAAGGCGGCATCGGGCTCGACCGCATGATGGTGCAGTCGTGGTACAACATCTACCAGTGCTTCATGATGCTTGCCATGCTGTGGCTGCTGTGGTGGCCCAAGCACCACGAAACCACACCATTCCATTGGAGTTGGTCCATTATCGGCGTCAGCATCTTCCTCTCTACGGCCGATTTCATGTATTTCTATTCGTTGTCGCTGCCCGATGCCATGATCAGCATCGTTTCCATGATCCGACGGGGCAGCGTGGTGGTCAGCTTCCTCTTTGGAGCGGCCTTCTTCCACGAGAAAAACCTCAAGGCCAAGGCCTTCGACCTGGCATTGGTACTCCTCGGAATGGTGTTTTTATATATAGGGTCGAAGTAAAAGACCCCCACCAAACCTCCCCGAGGGGAGGCTTCAAGAATGAAGAATTTGCTGCCGCAACAGAAAGAATGAAAAAGTAAAAAGGTTAAAAAAACATGAGGCGGAAGCAAATTCTTCATTCTTCATTCTTCATTCTTCATTTTTTGTACTACCTTTGCAGCCAAAATTGAAAAAACGTATTACAGAATATGGGAAAGATTATACTTACAGGTGACCGCCCAACGGGCAAGCTCCACCTCGGACACTATGTCGGTTCGCTGCGTCGTCGCGTAGAATTGCAGAATGCCGGCGACTATGAGAAAATGTTTGTGTTTATGGCTGATGTGCAGGCCCTGACCGATAATGCTGACAATCCTGAGAAGATTCGCCAGAACATCATCGAGGTGGCCCTCGACTACCTTTCGGCAGGTCTCGACCCCGAGAAGTGCACGCTGTTCATCCAGAGCCAGATTACCGAACTGGCCGAACTTACCACCTATCTCATGAACCTCATCTCGGTGAGCCGCGTACAGCGCAACCCGACGGTGAAGACCGAGATCAAGATGCGCGGCTTCGAGGGCGAGAGCATCCCCCTGGGATTCTTCTGCTATCCCGTCAGCCAGGCTGCCGACATTACGCTGTTCAAGGCTACCACCGTTCCTGCCGGTGAGGATCAGGAACCCATGCTTGAGGTGACCCGCGAACTGGTGAACCGTTTCAACAATACCTACGGTCCCGTGCTCGTTGAGCCCAACATCATGCTCCCCGAGAATGCCACCGCCCGTCGTTTGCCGGGTACTGACGGTAAGGAGAAAATGTCAAAGTCTTTGGGTAACTGCATCTACCTCAGCGATGATGCCGACACTGTTTGGCAGAAGGTGCGCTCCATGTACACCGACCCCTTGCATGTCAATCTGAACGACCCGGGACACGTAGAAGGCAACGCCGTGTTTACCTATCTCGACGCCTTCTCGAAGCCCGAGGATTTTGCTAACTTCTGGCCCGAATACCAGAACCTGGACGAGCTGAAGGACCACTACCGTCGTGGTGGACTGGGAGATATGAAATGTAAGAAATTCCTTAATCAGATACTGAACGAGATGCTGGAGCCTATCCGCCAGCGCCGTCATGAGTTCGAACAGGACATCCCAGAGATTTACAACATTCTGCGCCGTGGTACCGAAAAGGCTCGCGAAACTGCCGCCCAGACCATGGATGAGGTACGCCGCGCCATGCGCATCAACTATTTCGACGACCAGGAACTCATCCAGTCTCAGGCTGAGCGCTACCGCACAAAATAGTAAATAATGTAGCTTATGAAAAGAATTGTTCTTAGTCTTGTGGCTCTGTTCACGATGATGAGCACCCTGCAGGCTCAGCGCCTGGTGTCAGTAAAGAATTATGGCGCCGACTGGCAGAAGTCGATGCTGACGATGAAGAACAAGCCCAATGGCATCATCTATCGTCTGCGTGAAGAGAAGCAGAACGAGTATCTTCCTCGTGTGGAAGAGACCCGTGGACTGGAACAGTTCATCTCCGAGCGTATTGACATCGGTTGGCTGGCCCTCTATCGTTTGCCCCTGAGTGCCGACGACTATAAGTTCATCGTGGTCATCTACGACACCAACGAGAAGCCTCTCTACACCGTCGATCTTTGTGCCGTGACAGGCAACAACTACTGCGAGGTGCAGGACGTGCGCTGGGACAACGACACCCACAACCTGTTGTTCAATATGGCCTGCCCTAGCTATTCTCGTGAAATCGACGGCAAGGGCTCCAAGCTGCATTGCTACAATCCCGAGCGTCGCGAGATGGTGTGGTCTACCGATTGGCTCACCAGCAACGACATCTTCATTCTCGACTCCAAGTTCGTTTTCTGTTCCTACGGTTTCACCAGCGAGAAGAAGTTCCTTTTCATGCTCGACAAGTTTACCGGCAAGGTTTACAGTAAGCTACCGTTCACCTATAAAGTGGAATATCTGGAACTGCAGGCCGATCCTGGTAATGGTCGCGAGTATCTCTATGCCGTCGACTACAACGACCATCTCTTCAAGTTCTATGTCGAGGGTGGCAAGACTGTTGCTGAGACAGGTAAGGTGTTCACCGTGGCCTATGCCGTGTCCGACGACGGATACTTGAACATCCGTTCGCTGCCTGGCATGAATGGCAGGGTGCTCGGAAAACTCTGGATGCAGGACCATGGGCTCGGTCGCGGCATCCTCATAGAGCGTGGCCAGACATGGAGCAAGGTGTGCGTCGATGATGTCGAGGGATGGGTTTACACCAAGTATCTGGGCACTCAGACCTGGGTGGCTGGTCATGGTCCCAAACTCATTGCCAAAGAGGATCCTACTGCCATCTGGGTGGGAAACAATGCCGACGGTGGTCTTAACGTGTTCTGTGCCGTGGACAAGGGCACCATCATTGCCGACACCTTTTTCGACCATGGCGAATACTACGAGCTGCGCACCGGTCACGACTACCTCTTCGTCAGGAAAACTGACGTCATTGTGAAGTAGGATGTCGGTTCTGCCGTCCTCTATCTCTGTTGCCTGAAACTGTATACTTTTGTTGATGAAGAATCTGGTCATAGTCTTCGCACTTTTGCTGACGTTGGTCTGCTGCACCAGCGAGACCGACCGCGAGCGTATGCGTGCCCTGCTCGACAGGGCCGACAGCATGAATAGTGCCTATATCCCCCTGACCGACGGCATGGACTCGCTGCTTCTCGAAGCCACCCGTTTTTACGACCGTCACGGCACTGCCGACCAGCAGGTGCGCGCCCACTACCTGCTGGGCTGTGCCTATCGCGACATGGGCGAGGCCCCGGCCGCCCTCCAGAGCTATCAGGATGCCATCGACCGCGCCGATACCCTCAGTGCCGACTGTGACTATCGTCGGCTAATGAGCGTCTATGGCCAGATGGCAGAACTGTTCCATGCCCAGAACCTGCCGAAAGATGAATTGGCTCAGAAAAAAGAATATGGGAAATATGCTTTATTGATAGGTGACACCTTATTACATATACGAAATCTGGAGCTATACGTTAAGCCCTATTTTCTGATGGGCGATACATTGGGAATGCTGAAGGTGGTGCAACAAGCCCATGATCTATATTTGTCACACGGTTTCACTAAAGAAGCTGCTAGTGTTCTACCTTCTATTATTGACTATCATATTGCCAAAGGACAGCTGGATGAAGCCCGAAAAATGATGAAAGAGTTTGAAGAGCAATCTGGTTTGTTCGATGCTGATGGGAATATAGCTCCAAGTCGTGAGATATATTACTATATACAAGGCTTATATTATCTGAAGAGAAATGATTTGCCGAATGCTGAGCAGTGTTTTCGAAAACTGCCTGCCAATTATCAGAAAGATGCCTATAAAGGATTATTGTCTGTATTCCGTTTAAAAGGGAATCTTGATTCAATAGCCAAGTATGCTTCCTTGTATGAAACAGCCTTAGATACGATTCACAACCAGATGCGCACAGATGTTGTTCATCAGATGTCGTCAATGTACAACTATCAGCGTTTTCAGTTGAAAGCTGAGAAGGAAGAACGGGCAGCAGATAGAGCGAAGATAGCAATAATCTTTATTGTCTTTGGTTTTGTGCTTCTATCGTTACTGTTCCTATTCTTGCTCCGTCGATATAGACACAAAAAACAAACAGAAATACTGCGACTTAGTACAGATTATGAACGCGCTGTTTCCGATTACGAAACTGCGTGTGAGGAAAATGAGTTGTTGAGACAAAGCGGCAAGGACATCATTGAGTCTAAAACCCAGGAAATATTGTCGTTGCAGGAATTGGTGAGCCAATATGAACAACAATGGCAGAAAGTAAAACAGCACGACAAGGAAGAGGCACTTATGAATAGTGACCTTGTCCGTGCCTTCTGTGACATGGCTATAGGTAAGCTTGGTAGCCGTATTCCAACAAATGCCGAATGGAAGCATTTGTTCCGTTTGTTCAAGCAAAATATGCCGGTAGCCCATAACATTATTAGTAAGGATGACAAGTTATCCTATTTGGAAATGAAAACTTGTATACTTTCTTTGCTAAAGTTCAAGAACAGTGATATTGCCGTTTTGCTAGAAGAAAAGCCACAGCGCATTACCAACATGAAGTCACGAATCAACAAGAAATTGTTTGGAGTGGAGTCTGCTTCTACACTTCAGGACAATTTGCGACGTGTAATCAGCACTGACCGGTTTGAGTTTTAATGCTTTAAACAGGCTGTAATTCAGAAACTTACAAGTTTTCTTGGTTTAAAATTGGTTTAAAAATAGCCATCTCATCTTTTGCTGTCGTCTGGTTTTTTCCATAATTTTGCGAACGATTATTAACTATCAATCTCGTAAAATTATGATGAAAAAGATTCTTTCAATTGCAGCATTATTGCTACTAGTGGGGGTGGCAGTTTTTGCTCAGGATCCCTCACATGTTACCGAACTCACATTTCAAGTTGGGATTACTGACCCTACACTAGCACATGGTGAACTACCTCGTAACCTCGTCAATCCTCCAAGTGCCAGTCTTGATGACCACACATTGTACATCAATAGTGAGCATCCGGCCTACACACTGTATCTTGTTGATACCACTGGCGAGGAACCCGATGTTGTCTATCAGGTTGATGTTCCGGCTAACGTAAATGTAGTTGTTTTACCATCAACCCTCTCTGGCACCTACGAATTGCAGCTATATGATGGCGGCGATTATTATTTCTACAGTAGAATAGAATTATAAAACAATGAATGATAGACCATGAAACATTTAATATTATCTTTACTGTTTGTAGTAGCCCCTTTTGTGGGCTACTCACAAACAACTTTGCATTTTACTTATGACAATGCCGGCAACCGTACGTCGCGTACGATCGTTGTCCGTTCTCTTCAGGCTCCGGATTATGATATGAACACTTCTGTGGACTTGTATGAAGACGCAAAAGTCAGGATCAAGGAACTCAGTACGGACTTTCTACAAGTTGAAATACTCGGATTGAATAACAGTGCTAATATGTCCATATACGACGCATCAGGAAAAGCCTTTCTCTCATGCGATACGTTAGAAACCATTAGTAGCATTGATATCAGTGCTTTGCCACGAGGTATTTATGTGCTAAGGATTGTCATTGATGGTGACGAAAACACTTGGAAACTCATCAAGAAATAATACGTTAAAACTAAACACCAAAAAACTATGAAAAAGAATATGATAGGTTTCATAATAGTCTGCCTGCTGTTTGCATTGAATTCGTTTCCTGCTTATTCGCAGACGTCTGATTCAGACAACAAGGCCGAGACACCCGACTCCATCAGCACTATGACTGCTGAGGAATATATGGCATATATTGATTCTGTCTATTATGCTACGCACCCCCAGCCTGTTGCTGTTTACGCCGAAGTCCCTGACACGACAGAAGACCCGCCCCGTGCCACAACGACTTATGTAATGCCCGATAACCCTCATGTTCCACATAATATCACGATAGACCAAACGAAAATGGTTGGTGAGATACCCATAGAGTCAGGTATGTCGCCGACGGGCGCTCGAACCTATAATGTTCCTATCAATTGTTTCAAGTCCGAGGGGATTATGGCACCGCAGATTTCCTTAACTTATAATAGCCAGCAGGGGAACGGCATTATGGGTATGGGCTGGAACATCGGCGGACTGCAGGCCATCACACGTGGCAACAAGTCCATCTACTACGATAATGCGACTAATGGCATAGATTTAACGAAAGATGATGCATTCTATTTAAATGGCACTAGGCTCATCAGGACTAGTGTCACTTCCACAGAGTTGCAATATGAATCAGAGACCGGACATATCAAGGTCGTCGGTCATCTCAACGGTACCGTCCTAAAGTATTTCGATGTGTATTACCCCAATGGCTACAGGGGAGTCTTTGGCTTCACGACAAATACTTCATCTAGATTATCATATCCTATTACTTCATTTATCGACGACAAAGGCAATACCATTACCTACACCTATAATAACTATTCCAATATCTATTCCATCAACAGAATAACATACGGTTCGTCCTATATCCAATTCGGTTACGATACTTCCCGCCTTGACATTATCAAAAGCTATCGTTCAGGGCTGGAGATGACCGAGAACCATCGGGTAAATAATATTTCATGCTATTTGGGCAACACTCTTCTGAATAGCTATACACTAACCTACACGATGCAGGACCGCGTGTCTGTCATGACCCAGATTGACTATACGGAGGCTGGCTCATCACCTAATGCCTTGAAGTTCTATTATGGAACAGAAGCTGCTTCAACGTTTAACTCAAGTTCGACATTACTGAATGGAGGATACAATTTTAGCGACCCTGTAGCTGTTAACGCGATTAGGGGACGTTTTGATTATTCCATTTCTGATGACGGTGTTGTTCTCTATCCAAATAAAACCCCATACTACTATATATATCAGAACTTACTCGGTAGATCAATTAACAGATTTGTAAATTTTTACGATGACGACATCAATGCAAGTATTTTCCTGTATTCCGGACTTTACGGAGCTTATGCAAACCCCCTGTCAAATTTGACAGTTGGACAAGGTTTCGTCAGTATGCTTTGTGCAGATATTAAGGGTATACAGGAAGAATTCCCCATCAAAGTCAACAACTATGTGAATGGGGTAACAGACAAATTAGTATTCAAAATTTATCGAAACATGGTGATAGGAGGTATATGTCTTATAGACAGCTGCACCTTTAATTATTCAACCATCCACACAGATGCTTTCGGTTATAAGAGTGTTGTCCCTAAATTTTTCTACACCGGTGACTTTAATGGTGACGGCAAGATGGAGGTCATGGAAGTAACCGTTAATAATCCCCTGGGAAGAAATGACTGGCCCACTCGTTGCATCATTTACGACCTGGAAAACAAGTGCACATTGATGAACGCTACCAGCTTTGTCTTCAATGACGGATATACGGGAGAGGGGAATTTAGACCGAATAGAGGTGTTCGACTATAACGGTGACGGAAAGACAGACCTGTGTCTCATTAACTCTTCGGGTATACATTTCTATTCGTTTACCCAAAGCGGGAACAATATTACCTGTCATCTTGACTACTCCAATACATCATTCACAAAGAGCAGTCTTGAAAACCGACGCCTTCTATGGGGTGACTGTAATGGTGATGGACTGGTAGACATGTTGCTGTCGCCACTTACTAGTAATGTTTTGGATACAACATGGTATACATATCTGAATAAAGGAAGCGGTCAGTTTTCTACGAATTCATTTTCAGGCCCCAACGTCTCAGATAAGAGATGTGTCATCCAAGACTATGACGGGGACGGAATGGCAGACTTGGTTTCCCAGAAACAAGATGAAACTGAAGTGTATGTCTATCGTTTGTGGAACGGATCAAATGCCGGCACAAAGACTTACTCGCTTTTGGAGAGTAACACCAAACTTGTTCCTGTCAGTCTGAGTGCATCAACTACATCAAGTACCCTTATCGGTGTAAAAGGTACTAACGCAAAGAAAATAGACTATGCCCGCAATCTGCGCACGGAACTGCTGATGACTGGCATGGCCAATAGTTTGGGCGTCATTGAGAGAAACGATTATCTTCTGCTTCCACAAGCTAAAAACGTTGGGGTCTATTCTCATACATATGCAGAAGTATTCCCTTATGTTATTATTTCCGAGCCCTTTGCAGTTCTGGCTGGGGATGAAAAATATCTGAACAGCAGTAAATTCGACAATAATACCTTTAATTATACTGACGCAATATTCCATCGGCAGGGCTTGGGCTTCTGCGGATTTAGCGAGACACAGGCCATTAATAAGAACGGGTTCGCCCAGACTACTACATTTAACCCTTATGCTTTCGGAAATGTTGCGAGTGTAACTTCTCTTACAAAAAGCACTGCCTACACCTATGACACAACTCCACAAAGCAATAAGATTCGCAGGAACAATGTGACGCAAACAGTTGAAACAGACTTATTGAAGAATGTCACTTGGACGACAAGCCACACCTACGACAGCTATGACAACCAGCTTTCTTCCACAAGTTCTTCTGGTGGGTACCAAATTACCAAACAAAACACCTATACTAATCTGACCTCTTTATCAACACGTTATCAGCTCGGTATTGTAAACAGTCAGACTGAGACCATTACTAAAGGTGGCACGACAGAAAGTAGAGGAGTGTCGGTACTGGCACGGAACACCAATTATCTTCCCACCATCATCAGGAAGACAACACAAGGACAGCAAACAGGAAAGACCTTATACAACTACGACAGTCAGGGACGTGTCATCTGGGAGGGTATCATCAAATATACATCAGCGGACACGCTGAAAACGACCTATACCTATAATACAAATGGTCAACTTGCAAGCACGACCGACCCGATGGGACACAGTACGACGTTCTCCTATGATTCACGTGGACGCATTTCCACACGTACCGATATTACTGGATTAACTACTTACACCTACGACAACCTGGGGCGCATCTTGACAGAGACATATCCCGATGGAAGCACAAAGCAATATACTTATGCATGGACCACGCCCTGCTACTCCGTCACTGTTACCAGCTCGAACGCACCTACGACTATGTCTTATTATGATGCACGTAATCGTTTGACACGTTCTTCACAGAAACTGTTTAACGGCGTATTTGTTAATACAGACCGACAATACGACACTTATGGTCGACTCCAAAAAGTGTCTTTACCCTTCACTGGTTACTCTGCCACGCAGTGGACGACCTATACCTACGACATCTACGACCGTATAACATCGCTCGAGGAACCTACGGGCCGGACCATCGATTACTCGTATAGTGGAAACACCGTGACGGAGGACAACGGACAGAACACGACGACAAAGACGTATGATGCCCTGTCACGTCTCATTGAGGTGGAAGATAATTCAGGGACTACTAGCTATACCCTGCATGCTAACGGCAATCCTTTGGAGATTGACGTCCTTGGCAACAGTTTAACATTCGCCTACGACAACTATGGTCGCCGCACGACCATGATTGACCCAAGTCGCGGTACAACGACCTATCAGTATGACAATGCGGGGAACACATCAAATATGACAGATGCCAACAATAATGTGACGCAGATGACGTATGATAAGTACGGGCGTATGACCTCCAAACAGAACGGAGACTTCACCACAACCTATACTTATAATAACACACTCAACAAACTGTCCTCTGTATCATCGACCAACGGCACGGCAAAAACGTTTACCTATGATTCCTACGGACGCCTCACCGTTTCGAAGGAGAACGCCACCAACAGCATCTGGTTCCAGCAGGCACACAGTTATGATACAGCAGGCCGCCTTGCCTCTACTGCATATGCATCCAACAAGGGTACCTTAGGCACGGAGAACTTTACCTATCAAAACAACAATGTGTATGAAGTAAGGTGGGATACTACGAGCATCTTCAGACAAGACGCTATTGGTAACATAGGATATCCCACCAGTGTTTATACCGGACCATTACACCGCACCTACGGATACTCTTCCGCCGGACAACCTACCGGGCGTATCGTTCTAAACGGCTCAACACAGGTGATGAACCAGGCCTATTCCTATCATTCCACGACAGGAAATCTTATCACACGTTGCGACAATATAGCTAACATGACGGAGAACTTCACCTACGACAGCCTTGACCGCCTGACGCAATACGGCACGTCAACCGTTACCTACGACGACTACGGCAACATCACTGCTAAGAGCGACGTAGGCAGTTACGCCTACAACAACAGCGACAAGCCCTTTGCCGTTACTGACGTGGCACTGTCAAACAGCACCCTGTCGTCCCTCGGCACACAGACCGTCAGCTATACCTCGTTCAATCGTCCGGCATCTGTCACGGCCGGTGACTACACGGCAAGCTTTACTTATAATGACAGCTATGAGCGTACCTGCATGAAGTTGATAGACACCTCCTTGATCGGTCCTTTTCGCAATGGTGACAGTGATAATGCTGATGACAACGACAGAGTTATTGGTAGCATTATATTGACACGGTACTATCTAAGCGGACGCTATGAATATGAAACCGGTTCGGATGGCAGCAGTGTCGAACGCCTCTATCTCAACGGCGACTATTACAGTGGTCCTGCAGTGTTTGTCAAGCACCGCATGGCTCCCCCGTATACCAATCTTGTATCTAGCAGTATCTATTATGTATGCCGCGATCATCTCGGCAGCATCACCCATGTCTTGAAGTCTGACGGCACACTAAAGCAACAGCTGAGCTATGACGCTTGGGGACGTCTGCGCAATCCGCAGACACATGCTTTGTACGCTCCTGGTAGTGAGCCTACTCTCTTCCTCGGACGCGGCTACTGTGGTCATGAACACATGCAGGAACTGGGACTCATCAATATGAATGCCCGACTTTATGACCCGTACCTCGGACGTTTTCTCACCCCTGACAACTATGTCCAACTGCCTGACTTCAGCCAGAGTTTCAATAGATATAGTTATTGTTTGAACAATCCGTTGAAATATACAGATCCTGAAGGGGACTTTTTTCTAGGGACCATTTTATCAGCTTTTACTGATTTAATAGGAAATCTTTTTACTCATGGATTTAATGTAAGCCAGTATAATTGGGACAGAACAGTAAATGCATGGAGGATTGATATGGGAATGTTTAGAGGTGATTTTGGACAAATATTGAATAAGTGGACCTTTTCACTACCAGTTTCATTGATAGGAAATACATTTGCCCATGGGTACAATCTAGCAGGAAAGATTGACAATGTTACTTATATGGATGGCATGTTGGCTTTAAGTGGGCCTACAGGAGGTGATAATAGTGCGTTTACGTTAGGACATTACAGTTTTGGCCCTAAGGGATATCAAGCAACATGGAAAGATCACCTTTTTGTGCACGAATACGGGCATTATATGCAAACACAATTGATGGGAATCTTTTATATTCCTGTTGTTGCTATTCCAAGTCTAATAAGTGCTTCTCTTTATCCTAATTCTCACAAAGATCGTTGGTTTGAAGTTGATGCAAGTCGAAGAGGTGCAGATTATTTTGACAAATATTATGGAAAAGGAGCTAAAGGGTATGTAAAAGGAAGTCCAGACTATTTCGACAGGGAATCATTCGAGGATTATAATAATCCGAAGCGTAAATCACCATATATTAATCCCAGAATTGGTTCATGTTATCAAGATAAAGCGTTTCCAACAACTGGAGCATCATTCTCTTTATTTGATATTCTGCCGACATCATTTGTAAGTACAATATATTGGGGTGGACTCCGTTTATATAATATAATATTCTAATCTTTAGCAATATGAAAAAGAAAATCGAATATGGAATATTGGTATTGGCATTTATGCTAACCACTAACTCTTGCTTCGAATGGTTTACGACTAATGACGAATATTATAATGTCACAATTGAAAACAATTCTCTTGACACTATATATACGGACATTATGTGTGGCAATAATGCACTAAAATATGATTTTGACAAATTACGGGATTTTTATCTTGAGCGTATCCTTCCGGATTCATCAAGGACAATTCCATATATAGAAAAGTTACCCAATTATAAAAATGATAAGATTGCATTAATTGTTTTGAAGAAAACTACCTATGAAAAATATACCATAGAAGAAATCCGTGAAAAAAGAATCATGGATTATGGAATTGTCTATTCTTATGAAGAATTAGAGAGAATGGGGTTTGTAATCAAATACGCTGGTCAAGACACATGTTATGAAGACAATGAATAAGAAAATTATCTCGAGAGTAGTGGTCATCGGTTGTGTGGCGGTGCTGACGTTAAGTGCCTGCTCACCACGTGTCATGACAGAAGTGACAATGAATTACCCATCCCGTAGCGTTGACGAGGTTAAGGTGTTTGACGTAGGCGACACGGTGCCGAACAATAGCGTGGCATTAGGCAGGGTAGCAGTGCTTGACCGCGGTTTCACCACAAACTGCGGCTACGACCGCATGTTGTCGTTGGCTAAAAGAAAATCGGGGACGGTTCTGAATGATCCACTTTTAAGTAGAAATATTTTGTTATATTGAAATAATTATGTATCTTTGCGCAGTAAATAATATACTAGCCAACATTATGCCAAGACAAGAGCGCTTACAAAGTTCAACAGGCATTTATCATGTCATGCATGGCATGAAGAACAACAATGGCGGCAAGCCGCTGATGTGGCAGTTTGGCGGAGGTTATGTAGAGCTGAATGACAACGGCACTCCGACCAGCTGGAACTACTATGTCACCGACCACCTCGGCAGCACGAGGATGGTGGTCGACAGCAACGACAGCATCAAGGAGAACATCAACTACTATCCTTTCGGCAGCGAGATGCGATTGGAGAATCCCGCCCTGCTAACAGGTAGTTTCTCGCATCCTTTCCGCTTCACCGGCAAGGAGCTGGACAAGCTGAACAGCCTGAATATGTACGATTTCGGTGCCCGAATGTATGATGTGGCTGGTGTACCGATGTGGACGAGTGTTGACCCACTATGCGAGAAGTACTATAATATTACTCCGTATGCGTACTGTGCGAATAATCCGGTTAATTTGATTGACCTTGATGGAAGAGACTGGTACCAAAATGATGAATTCCACTATTACATGTGGTTTGAAGGTGATGGATATAGAGATGGATTTACTCATATTGGAGGAAAGGGCAGTTTACTCGGTGAATTTGAATCTAAAATAAATAATATTTTAATCGATGTATTTGAGAATGAGAATGGATTATATTCTGAGGGACGTCCAATAGATATTACAGATCCCGACAAAGGTGCTATTGTTCCTTCAGACTTTGGCAAAATGGATGATTTTCTTGATGAATTTGTGTTTGGATATGGTCCTGAAATTTCCATATTAACAGGTGATCACCCTTATACAAAAGCATTGCAGAAAGATGACAAAGTTGTACAAGCCCAACAACAATTACGTTCAGGTGAAACAGATATTCCTGGGCAAATAACTAGAGTGAATAAAAAATGGGGATTGTGGGATCTTGTCTCAACACCTTCTATGGCAAAACAGTTTGTAGGATCATATTCATTTGATTCATACACATCAAAAGATGGAAAACATCTTTTAAATATTGTTTATGACACCTAAAATTTTCGATCACTTGTCTATCATATATATGGGACAGGTTACTTAAATCACTCAAGAAGCAGCTTTGTAAAACCTCTATCAACAACATACCAATTTTATATATGGAAATCAAGAAAATAATAGCATTCGTATTTTTTATAGTTCTGTTTCCTTTGTATTTTTGGGTATTGACATCTTGTGATCTCAATCCTCAATATAAGCAAATTGGAGATACTAATTTCTATTTGCTTCCTGATTGGCAAGGGCACGGTTCTTATCTTCATCACAGTGGAGGAGAGAAAAATGGTTTTTATAATATCACGCATGATGGTGTTGTTAGTGATGTTTATTGGAATTCGCAGTTCCTTATTATTAAATGTAGTCTATCAGAAAATCATACTATTAGATATTGGTATATTATGAAGAATATTAAGGAATATAGTTGGAAAGAATTTGAGATAAAGAAATATATGAATTCTGTAGATTACAAAAAAACTATAGACTCAATGGGATTATCTGAAAGAGTAATGGAACACACTGATGGAACAATACCTTGGCGCATTCATTTATGAAAGAGGAATCACGGGGACGGTTTTGATTCCTGAGGCAAGGTAAAAGACGGTTCTGTGATCATTTTTTGAGTATATTATTTTGAGATTTTGGGACTTTATTTCACCCATTGAAATGAAACACCTGACACCATATCGCCTAAACGCGCCATCCCTCTCCGTGAATGGGAGAGGAATGGTGTTATTGTCTAAGGAGGCAGGGAGGAAAGGAGGGCTACTTGTCGTCGTAGTGCCCGTAGGCCGAAAGCACATCCACATAAACCTCAGTCTCAAAGATTTCGTAAATCAAGCGATGCTTCTTTGTGATGGTGCGGCTCCATTGGCCATTGCGGTCGCCTTTCAGTGGCTCAGGATGACCAGTGCCCGTTTTGGGATGCTCTTTCAGTTCCTTAATAAACTTATCGGCTTTCTTGTAGGCGGCAGGCTCAGAACGTTTCAGTTTCTGAAGGTCTTCAATAGCCTTTGGAGAATAGATAATCTTATACATCAGCCCACCCTTTGTAGAAATTCATCTAACGACTCATTAGGCAACATCTCAACACCTTCTCCACGCTTGATTTGTTCTCTTGCCTCATCTACACGGGCAAAGAACTCCTCTTTGGTGAGAAGAGTTGGGTCTGCTTCTTTCTCAGAAACGAGTTTCCGCAAATATTTGGCGGCTCGCTTCAGCAGGTTTTCATCTTCAGCAATGATACTCATATTGCGAAGAATCTCTGCATTCATCTGCATTGCTGTCATGTCCTCAAATAATTATGTTTTCTGGCTGCAAAGATACGAATAAATTCCGAATAATCAAAGAATTCGCATATAATAACATGAAGTTAAACCCTTTAAACCCTGAAATTGGTATGAGTCCAGAAAAATGAGAATGGTTCGCAATGATCACAAACCAACTGTAATTCAAAAACTTACAAGATTTCTTGGTTTAAAATTGGTTTAAAAATAACCTTTTAATCTTTTGTTGCCGTCTAGGTTTTTCCATAATTTTGCGAGCGACAAATTTTTAAAACCGCAGAATTATGAAAAAATTACTATTGTTTTTATTCGGTGCTTTCTTTTTAAGCACAAGTATGTATTACCAAAACATTTATTTTTAATTTAAATCTTAAGAAAATGAAAAAAGCATTTTTACTAATTCTGTTGGCTACAACCTTTTCGGTTGCCTCGGCACAATTGAAAGTTACTTCAGACGGTAAAGTCAAAATTGCATCAAACTCAAATACTTCCTTTTCCAATCTTCTTGTTGGTAACAATTATTTTTACTCAAGCATATCAAATGTAGGAATCTCGGGCTCTCCAACTGTAATGACAGGAATGAATAATATTGGCGTGGTTGGAATTATCGGCACGGACTCCAGTGTTTCTACTGATAAAAATTACGGGGTTTTAGGCGTCGTAGATAGGGTAAACAGTACACATGGCAGAAACTATGGCATTTGCGGTATGATTGGGTTTGATGGAGCTCATTATGGAGGGGCAGGCGTCTATGGGACAAACTATACGTACTTTTTCCATTACCCAGTCAACATACAAGGCGACTATGCCGGTTATTTTCAGGGGTCTGTTAACATCAGGGGTAATTTCACTACCCCCAATGTATTTATACCAGCAGACAACAGACTAAATGAAAACGTTGTGTCGTTGAATGAAAGGGGAGATGAAGCGAATACGCTTGACAACCTGCTTTCAATGAATGTGATAGAATACAACATGAAGAGCCAGATAATGGATGAGTTAAATAATGGTGTTAAACAGGACGCAACGGATGAAGAACGTGAAGCCTTTGAGCACCTAAGGAAAGATGAGATGAAAATGAGTACACGACGCCATTTCGGTATTGACGCTTCAGAACTTCAGAAGGTCTATCCTGATTTAGTGCTGGAGGGCCAGGACGGCTATCTCTCGGTAAACTACGTAGAGCTGGTACCCATATTGATCCGTAGCATCCAGGAGCTGAAACAAGAGTTAGATGAAGTAAAGGGCGCTTCTAAGACCATGACACGTTCTGCCAACAACGAATCCACAAATATTAGTGCAGCAAGTGTTGGTAATGTGCTCTATCAGAACACCCCCAACCCGTTTAAGGAGCAGACTGTCATCCGCTTCTCATTGGCAGATGATTCCAGTGATGCTTCTATCTGCATTTTTGACATGACGGGCAAGACCTTGAAGAAACTGCCCATTTCATCGGGAATGGAAAGTGTCTCCATTGGAGGCTACGAACTCGGCGAGGGCATGTTCCTCTATTCTCTGATTATCAACGGACAGGTGATTGATACAAAGCGAATGGTTATTTCGAAATAAATAGTTCCTTAAATAATCTGACTACATGAAACGTATCATATTTGCTATATTGCTATTGCCTCAATTGGTATATGCACAATATCGGGCTGATATTTTTAGCTTAGATATATCTGATGATGTTACTCAGAGGAAGATTGGGAAGACTTTTTGTCAAGATACAACTTTGATTTTGGGTGAGAAATCAAAGATATCCGGTCTTTCCATTTCAGGAATCGCTGTGTTGAATAATGACAACGACAGTTACATCAGGGTAACATTAGTGGATGAATACAACTACGAGTTCCTTGTATATGAAAACTATCCTGTACTTTCAGATAACCAAACCTCAGTATTTGATAATATTGCATTAGAAACAGTTTTATTAGACAATGTTACTCCTCAATGCTTAAAAATCACTATGCTGAATGCATCTTTAAAACTGGAATCCGTTAATACCTCTACATCTACGACTAATGCCAAGAATCCTGCAGCCATTCAGAAAGCCCAGACTCAATACATCGTTGACAGGCTAAATACTATTTTAAGAAAGAAGAATATGACTTGGCGCGCTCGTGTGACGTCTCTGTCTGAGATGAGTTATTCAGAAAAAAAAGATTTGTATGGCGGTGTCGTTCCTCAAATGTATGGATTTGAGCATTACGCTGGAGGTGTCTTCGTGATGCCAGGAGATTATCAGAATTCCCCAAGCCCGAGGTCTTCAGATGATTATGTAGCAGAGTGGGACTGGAGGAACAGACATGGGAAAAATTGGATGACTGATGTGAGAAATCAAAACTATCCAAAAACATGTGGATCGTGTTGGGCACACGCCGCAGTTGGCGTTTTGGAGGCGTATGTCAATCTTTATTATAATAGGATTCTTACTTATGACTTATCAGAAGAAGAAATCATATCATGCACTCATCTCGGATGTATTCCCGCTAACGAACAAGTTGCATTTAATTATATTAAAGAATCAGGAATTGTTAATGAAAGTTGTTTTCCGTATGCCGCAGAATATCGAGACTGCGGTTTAAAATGCGACACCCCATTAGAGCAAATCTTCATCGAAGATTTCGGGGAATATACGACTTCAGAAGACAGTATGAAACAACAGCTATTTAGAGCACCAATAACAATTGGACTAGGCACATGGCATCATTCTATGACACTAGCAGGCTACAAAAAGATAGCAATAGGGAGTAGTTATTTATATAATGGAAATGGTGGTTATAATGAAACAATTAACCTTGCTTCACATGGAGAACTTATCGGAAGAACTGCATGGTTAGTAAAGAATAGCCATGGATATCAATGGGGTAACAATGGCTTTGGATATATTGTTGTAGATTCCTGTAATATAAATGAAGGTTGCTATATTAAAGGACGTATAACAAGTCTAACCATGAACGACGATGGCATTAAATGCACAGATGCGGATGGTGATGGTTTTTATTTCTGGGGAATAGGACCTAAACCTGCGCATTGCCCTTCATGGGTTCCAGACACACCTGATGGTGATGATTCTAACATTAACTATGGGGCAATTGATAGCTTAGGAGTTCTTGAAGAATTACCAGCAGGTGAAACTATTAAGACACCTAAAACGTACACTTCAAATAGTTCCGTCGACCATCGAATAGGTATTGTGGAAGGCGGTTCTCTAACCATTCGTGGAACAACAACTATGGAGGGGGACTCACACATTAGAGTCTGTGAAGAAGGAACTCTCATCGTAGATGGTGGTACACTACAGAATGCTGATATAACCTTAGTACCTGGATGTACGGTCATCATAAGGCATAACGGCAAGATCAATATGGCACCAGGAAAAGTATTTCAAGCACCTGTAGGAGTCATTGTTAATATTGAAAGTGGGGAAATAAATTAATTTCTCCACTTATATAGAACAACAAATTGAAATTATTCGTATCTTTGCAACGACAAAATGTATTTAACAGATAAGCAGAATAAATAATAAAGCACGAATGAGTATGAAGCAGTTTCATTTTCTTTTCTTGACATTCTTTTCCATTGTATGGAGTATGAATGTGATGGCATTCGAGGTAGATGGCATTAGTTACGAGGTGTTGTCGGAAAGCGACAAGACAGCATTTGTGACACGTCAGTCAGCGAATTTAGAAGGTGATATACAGATTCTCAGTCAAGTTAGTTATGAAGGTACTGTTTATACTGTCACCGAGATTGGCGGAAGGGCTTTTTCCGATTGCCATAAAATAACATCTGTCAGTGTTCCGGCAACGGTGAAGAGCATTGGAGCAAGAGCATTCTATGAATGCGGGGAGTTGACGTCCGTTATACTCTCAGATAACATTACTGAGATTGGTGACGATGCATTTATACGATGCCGCAAACTGAAGGACATCAACATTCCAAAGAACTTGCAGCGCCTGGGTGAATATGCTTTCGTTGCGTGCCGCAGCATTGAAGAGTTGACCCTTCCGAAAACGCTGACTAAGATAGGAGAAGGTGCCTTTTATGGATGTCAAGGTTTACGAACCCTGACAGTTGAAGCGGGTAACCCTAAATATCTCGCTGAGGATGGTGCGCTCTTCAACCACGACAAGACTACACTCATGCTCTTCCTTGCCCAAAACGACAAGACCCACTATGATGTCCCCGAGACGGTGACCACTATTGAGGGAGCTGCTTTTTATGGCAGCAAACTGAAAAGCATCACACTGCCGCCCATGCTGACGACAATTGACGCCGAAGCATTTGTGTTGATGGAGCAATTAGAGAGCATTACCATTCCTTCCTCTGTAACTACTATTGGCAATGGTGCAATAGGGGCATGTGCAAGCCTAAAAGAGATTTACGTGTCTGATGGTGTTCAGGGCATAGGCGATGCAGCATTCTCAGAAAATCCATCACTCGTAAAAGTTCATTTGCCGGAGGGACTGACACGTATTGAAGGCTGGCTCTTCAGGGGTTGCACAAGCCTGAGCGAAGTAAACATTCCTGAAAATGTAAACTGCATCGGATCGGATGCCTTCCGCGATTGTCAATCCCTCACTGAAATCACTATTCCAGACAAGGTAGAGACTGTCGGGTGGGATGCTTTCAGAGGATGTAGTGCTTTGGAGAAGATTACAATTGGGCGCTCAGTGACAGTGTTAGCCGGAGGTACATTTTACGGTTGTGACAAGATCAGGGAAGTACGCTCATATATTGAGGAGCCCTTTAATGTCGTTGACTATGATGATAATAATGGTGGCAGATGCTTTCCCGAGGTTGTAACACAGGAGGCCGCGCTTTTTGTGCCTCAGGGGACAATAGAAAGGTATCGCAACAAGCAAGGCTGGCGTGATTTTGTGACTATCAGCGAAGCCAGTGAAACTGCGATAGACGAGATGTCAGTTCACAATGAAGCTCCCGCCATATATTACAATTTGAATGGACAACGCTTGTATGGCAAACCCACCAAAGCTATCTATATCCAAAACGGTAAGAAGATGATTGCGAAATAAAGGATTATGAGTCCCCTGGTCACCTCTTCTTTAAACCTATTCAAAAATGAAGAAAACTATAATACTATTCACTGTATTATTACTACCTTTTATTTGTCTATCTGTCGACAGGTGTCAGTATTTTAGGGGGAATAGTTTAGTTGATTATAAATGTATTCCATACGGTTTTCGCCCAGATATAAGAAGTAATTATTGGAGTGGAAGCGATGCAGCGTTCGTATTTACATACAATGAACATGAACAAATAGGCCCTGGATTTAGTTCCGCCGACATCGGTGTTTGTACAATAAAAAGAATAATCAGCTATTATTATAACTCATCAGAACTAATTATCACATGTAAATTAACAGATGATGATTTGATTTACATAAAACCCATTAAGAAAGATGGAGACATTAAATTCATTAGGGCTAGAATACAAGATATTGACATGCAAAACATGCATTATATTGATTGCTCTGAAATACATTATTGGATACATGTCCATATATTAAGGGAATTGCTATGAGGATCACAGAGTGACCAGAGGACTTGATTTGGGAACGGTTCTGAATGATCCATTTTAAGTAGAAATATTTTGTTGTATTAAAATAATTGTGTATCTTTACAAAATCCTATAAATAATTATGCGTATGAAATCAGCAAGAAAGTTTATACTATTGCTTGGAGGTGTCATGATGATGTCGTTTTTATTAGCCTGTGACGGTAGTGATGACTACAGCAAAGCAGATACCCCTTTGGAAGAAGAAAAACCACAAGTGAGTGACATCAATGATTCCGGGTGCACAGGTAAAACGCGTGCCAACTCTTCTTTAAGTCTTGTCCTGAAAAAGGAGGGCAACATCGTTACTTGCGAGATAAATGGCATTAACGCGAATTGTGGTGTTGACTATTTCGACATCCAACCAGAATACGCAATCGGTAAGAATGCTCCCGATTCATTATTCATTGATTTAACGCCTGTCGTCCCTGATGAAAAGGACTGCGTTTGTCCCTACAATGTGTCATTTACTGTTCGTAACATAAGTGCTGATAGTTTTTTCCTGAGCTGTTGGCTATATATGGGTATGGTGTCATTCAAGGAATCCAATCAGATTACACTGGAATTTAGTTATGATGTAGTGACAATAGACGGTTTGGAATATTATCTTTATAAGCCAGGCCAGCAGGCCTCACTTTACGTGATGCCAAATGGTAAAGTGAAAGACGAAGAGTGGCGCATTCCTTCACTCGTCAGCTACGAAGGCCAGGATTATACCATTGGAGCTTTTAATCCAGACGGCTTCTATGGAGGAGCAAAAATAACAAAGTTGATTTTGCCAAATAGTGTTTTTAGGGTGGAATGGCATAAAGAGTTTTACAACTGTTTTAATGGAAGATTCCCCAAATTGGAGACAATCGAAGTGGAACCTAATTCTCATCTGCTGAGTTCTGTTGACGGTGTGCTGTATTCTTGTAACAAAAAAGTTCTCTATTGTTTTCCTGGGGCTAACAAACGGACAGAATACACGGTAATCGACGGCGTGGATATAATTGGCGAATACGCTTTTCGTGATTGTTCTTACTTGAAAACTATTCGTCTTCCCGAGTCTGTGACGACCATCAGGCCCTTTGCTTTTGCTGATAGCCATAATCTGGAGGCAATCTATATCCCTGGCAAGCTGAACCGGTACAATTTGTATTTGGCCTTTATGTATATGCCATCTACTGTCACGCTTTTCGTTCCAGACTCTGAGGTCGGGTACTTCAAGACAATATATCAAGGACCTGTACTATCGATATCATCTTCTGGAGGATCTCGGTGACCATGGGAATAGGCGGGTTGACCAGGGGACTCTGTAATCATTTTTAGGGTATATTATTTTGAGATTTGGGGACTTTATTTCACTCATTGAAATGAAACACCTGACACCATATCGCCTAAACGAAACACCCCTCTCCTTGACAGGGAGAGGGATGGGGTATGGTGGTGAAATGATCAAAGAAATCGCATAACAGTTGTTAGAACAATTCTTTTTTTATCTGCTGAAGTATGTCGTTCATGAATTCATCTTGATTGATATGCGTGAGTTCGCAGAACTCGCTGAAGACGGGATGTTGCTTGATCCGGTGTAAATAGTCGTTCATTTCCCTAAGAACAGTCCTGCGGTATTTCTGTGGGTCAGTTTCTTTCAGCGGCTGATAGCTGCAGGCGATTTCCCGAAGGTCTTCAAGCAATTCGCGGCGCTCTTTGTCGATATACTGAATGGTACTCATGAGTGAAGAGTTTAAACTAAAAATAGGTGTGGCGCTTCGTAACCTATTACACTCGGTCGTGGCTGGACCTCCAGAATTACGAGCCCACACCCTTTCTTGGGTGTCGCCAGTTTCTGGATTTTAAATCAGCCACGATTTAGTGTAATAGAACTAGCAACATCTTTATATGATGTATCCACAAAGATAGTCTTTTTGACCGCGACAAAGTTACGAATAAAAACTGAAATAAAGCATTTCTATCACAAAAAAGTGAGCAATAACTTCAAAAACCAGGAATATGGAGAAAGAAAAACCAGATAATCGAGGGGGATGTCAGTTGAGTCGTGAGCAACTGGCATCCCGCATTGATCAGCATGAAGCGATGCTTCAGAAGGCTTTCCTCCATATCAGTAAATTGGAAAAAGAAGTTGACTCTATCAAGAAAGAGAAAGATTTTTATAAGGATACTGTCATTCGTATGCTCTCCGTAAAGCCTGATAATAACGGCACTCCAGCTGAAGAAGAGCATCAACAGATTCGCCTACCAGAACAATTGGATACGGAAAAAGCACATGTTCTCTGGGAAAAACTGAAAGCGGCAAATCTTATCGACGACCATTACCAGCCGCTTGTTTCTGCTGCAAAGGCTGCAATGATAGCCAACGCTATGGGAATACGCCTACATATCAATGTCAGATATCGATGGAAGGACTTTCAGTTACTATGGCACCGTCGGTATATGAGCTGTGACTTGGTCAGAGCTCAAAAAAGCGATTTCTACGATTCCTTTTTCAAGGTTATCGAGAGTATATTGGGTTCAGAAAACCAATGAACTTTTACTATAGGCACTATGTTGGTTACTATGTTTTTGGCCAAATAGCCCTATTACCTTATCTTTGCATCCGCAAGACCGGCCTTGCATAATATTGAATTAACAAAACGTAAGACGATTATGCAAAAGAAACAACCCCGAAAGCTGTGCTTTAACTTCAAGCGCATCCGCAAAAAGGAAGTCTATCAGGCTTTCCTCGAAATCTATGCCCATGGCGGTATTGAACTGAACAATCAGGAGCTTATCTCGTTCCTGGCCCGACATACCAATTTAGGCAGCGAGGCCAGCATTACAACACTTTTCTATCGTTATAAGCAGCACGTACACGTCTGACTTTACAAGACTTTACATGTTATTAGTATAACATGGTATTTTTTTCCGTATCTTCGCCAAGGAAAAAGTAAAAAAGGCAAAATATGGAACTATCAATAATACAACATGCGAAGGACAAGGCGCCGAGGCAGGTGACGGTAGATGAACTGGTCAGCCAGATGCGCAGTGCATCATGGCCTGCGGGGTATCAGCCGTTAGTGGTCGCGGGTGCCGTGGTGGAGGGCGGACTTCAGAAGAAGAACGTCCGGTGGCTGACGGGACTGGCGGTGGTCAAATTAAGAATTAAGAGGGAAGAAGTAAGAATTAAGAGGGAAGAAGTAAGAGGTAAGATGGAAGATGTAAGGGACGATCTGCATACGCGGCTGTGCTGGACGGACCAGAGCGGAGGCATGTTTGTGGTGTTCGAATACGAGCTGAACGACGGCTTTGGCAAGGAACAGCAGATACGCTACTATGGCAAGGTGCAGCATTTC
>CACWWZ010000031.1 GCA_902764705.1 uncultured Prevotellaceae bacterium
CATGCTGGCTGTCCATAACAACTGCCCCGTTGTCATGTTATAGCCGCTCAACTTGCTTGATCTTGGTCCGGAATAGCCCAGAACGATATTGGTAGAATCGTCAAACTGCACGGGTGTGAACTTGCCTTGCCACCTGACACTGCCTGTATTCGGATCTAGCATCGTGAACTTATTTCCTTTGGCGACGCCCACGCCAGCCTTTGTACAATAGGCAGATGAATTCCTGTAATCAAACGGATAAGTCCACAACAGCTTGGAATCCTTTATGCTATACGCACCTATCTCGCCTTTGAATTGCAGCCATTTCCCGCTTTTAGTCGTCTCGCGGAATTTCAGCAACATATAGTCAAGCTCCGAATGGATGACGACACCCTCTATACGCCGTCCAAAAGACTGGCTCTCAGCCACAACAGCTGTGCTGTCAATGGTCAGGCCGACTGTAACTTTGTTGGTATCGTCTGCCTTGGATGGCATACACACCAATAGTAATAACACTATGAATTGAAAGTTCCTAATAAATACCTTCATTTATACTATGTAGTTATTTCGTGTGCAAAATTACTATCTTTTCCTAAATTCCGCAGCACTTTAATTTAACTTTCTTTATAAGTACCTGAGCAACAAAAAGTTGCTCAGGATTTGGCCATGTCAGATTATTCACTTACCTTAGTGCTGCAAATCAAGACAAGCAAAATCATCAATGACATGGCAAAGGTACAACAAAAATCTGAAAAAATCAGCGCTTTTGGCGGAATATTTTTCGTTTTGGACAAATTTGACCGTATTCTGTCCTCTGTAATCGACTCCCACCTAGGTGGTGACAAGGGACTGGTAATGTGTGTTTTGCAAAAAGTTTGGTCGATTCATGTATCATGAGGTCGATTATTTCGCAAAGCATCAAGGAATTCCACGAAAAATCTATCTATTTGTAAGGAGGCAAGGAGGAAAGGAGATTATTTTAAAAAAAATAGACCTGCGCAGTTGGTGATGTCGGTTTTTCTTTATACTTTTGCAGGCGCAAATTTATAACCATTATGAAAAAGATTCTGTTGACGCTTGCAGCCGTCGTTTGCTGCGCGATGTTCGTTTCTGCCCAAGATGCCCAGAAGGACAGGAACCGGAAGTACAATATTACGCTGGGTAAAGTGCAGTATGCTCACCACGACGATAAGATGTCGGCCGACGAGGCTGTGGGCAAAATCATCAGCGGTGCGCTGACCGGCAAGGTGTCGGTAGAGGCTACGAAGTATGAGGAGGACGTGAAGAGCGCCATCATCAAGGGCCTGTCGAGTGCCTACCGTTTCAACTATAACAACGGGCTGCTTAGGGTGGGGGATGTCGTCGAGAAAGGCAATATCGTGGTCGACGCGCTGATTACCAACATCCAGGCGTCGTCGGACAGCCAAAGCTATAAGGACAAGGACGGCAAGGTGCATGTCAACACCTGGTACAAGGGTGCCGTCGAGGCTGTGCTGACCCTGAAGGATGCGAAGACCGGCGAGGTCATCGACAATCCCACCGTGGGTGGCTGGGGCTCTGGCAACTCGCAGTTCGATACTTCGGACAAGGCCATCCAGGATGCCATTGCTCATCTTTCGACTCACGTCAGCAACTACCTCAACAAGTACCGTCCGCTTCGTGCGAACATCATCGAGAGCGGTGCCTCCAAGAAGGACAAGCAGAAGGAAGTCTATATCGACCTGGGTAGCAGTGAGGGTGCCTTCGTAGGCCTGTCGATGAATGTCTATCAGGTGAAGAAGATTGCCGGTCGCGAGGCGAAGTCGAAGATTGGCAAGCTGAGAATCGAGGCAGTAGAGGGCGACGACATCAGTCGCTGCAAGGTGACAAGCGGTGCGAAGGACATCAAGGCCTGTCTGGACGACGGCGATGAGCTGCGCGTTCAGTCTGCTTCACGCTAACGGGCTATTCCCATAAACAATAATCGGACCGACTGTTGAGCCGGTCCGATTTTTTATGGTTGCTGGGCAGGGATTATGCCAACAGCTTCTTAACCTGTTCGTAAACGTTCTGGCCGGTGAAGCCGAGCTTCTCGTCGAGCACCTTGTAAGGAGCAGAGAAACCAAAGCTCTCGAGACCCCAGACGGTACCATCGGCACCTACCAGACCTTCGAGGTTGACGGGCAGACCAGCGGTGAGGCCGAACTTCTTCTTACCTGCGGGCAGCACGCTCTGCTGATACTCCTTCGACTGGCTGCGGAACAGACCCTCGGAAGGTACGCTGACGATACGTGTCTTGATGCCGTCCTCGCGCAGAAGTTTTGCTCCAGCCTCGAGGGTGGAAACCTCTGATCCTGAGGCGAGTAAGATGACGTCGTAGTTCTCGTCGGAACCAGCTACCACGTAAGCGCCCTTGGTGGCCTGGCTGTAGTCGTTGCCCTCGGGCAGCATCTCGATGTTCTGACGAGAGAAGATGAGAGCAGTCGGGGTGTTGACATTCTCCATAGCCATGCGCCAGCAGACGGTGGTCTCCTCGGCATCGGCAGGACGAACAACGAGTACGGAGTTCTTGCCGTGGTGGTTCTTCAGTTTCTCCATCAGGCGGATCTGTGCCTCCTGCTCAACGGGCTCGTGAGTAGGACCGTCCTCACCAACGCGGAATGCGTCGTGGGTCCAGATGAACTTCACGGGCAGCTCCATGAGGGCAGCCATACGAACGGCGGGCTTCATATAGTCAGAGAATACAAAGAAGGTACCGCAAGCGGGGATAACACCACCGTGCAGAGCCATACCGATGCAGCAGCAAGCCATAGTGAGCTCAGCTACACCAGCCTCGAAGAATGCACCGCTGAAGTCGCCACGAACCATGTCCTTGGTCTTCTTCAGGAAGCCGTTGGTGTTATCGGAGTTCGACAGGTCGGCAGAAGCGCAGATCATGTTGGGAACCTGCTCGGCCAGCTGACCGAGAACAGCAGCAGAAGCACTACGTGTAGCGCTGCCGGCCTTCTGTTCTACCTTGCTCCAGTCAATTTTCGGAGCCTTGCCGCTGAACCACTCCTCGAGCTGTGCAGCCTTCTCGGGATTAGCCTTTGCCCAGGCAGCCTTGGCAGCATAGCGCTCGGCAACAATCTTCTTCAGTTCCTCAGCACGCTTGGCATAAAGCGCTTTGACCTCGGGGAAGATCTGGAAGGGATTCTCGGGATCGGCACCGAGGTTCTTCATGGTGTTGATGTAAGCATCGCCACCGAGGGGAGCGCCGTGAGTAGCGCAGTTGCTCTCGTAAGAAGTGTTGTCGGCCTTGCGGGCACCCTTACCCATGACGCAGTGGCCGATGATGATTGACGGACGGTTCTGCTCCTTCTGGGCATTCTTGATAGCCTCGCGGATCTGGTCGACGTCGTTACCGTCGATTTTCTGAACGTACCAGCCCCAAGCCTCGTACTTCTTGGCGGTGTCCTCGCAGGTTACTACCTCAGTCTTGGTAGAGAGCTGAATATCGTTGGCGTCGTAGAACATGATGAGGTTGTCGAGACCGAGGTTACCGGCAATACGGCCAGCACCCTGAGAGATCTCTTCCTGTACGCCACCGTCAGAGATGTAGGCGTAGATGGTCTGACCCATCACATCACCCAGACGAGCCTTCAGGAACTTGGCGGCAATAGCAGCACCAACGGCAAAGCAGTGTCCCTGTCCGAGAGGACCGGAGGTGTTCTCGATGCCGCGCTCAATCTCGCGCTCGGGGTGACCGGGAGTCACTGAGCCCCACTGACGAAGGTTCTGCAGGTCCTCGAGTGTGAACTTGCCGATGAGGCAGAGTTGGCTGTAAAGCATGGGAGCCATGTGTCCGGGATCGAGGAAGAAGCGGTCGCGACCTTCCCAAGCGGGATTCTCGGGGTCGTACACTAAGAACTCACTGTACAGGGTATTGATGAAGTCTGCACCACCCATGGCACCGCCGGGGTGTCCCGACTTGGCCTTTTCAACCATCGAAGCAGCAAGGATACGGATATTATCCGCTGCCATGTTCATAACTTTGTTGTCGTTCATAATGAATAATTAATTAATCAATGAATAATTTTGCTGCAAAGGTATAAAAATATTCCGAAACTAACGAGAGTTTCGGAATAAATCTTTCATATTATTCAATTTGTCGTGTCTGTCGGTTCCTTTGCAGGTAATACAAACTGAACTTTCGACAGCTTGTGGAACAGCACGATGAGCAGGATTTCAATGAGGTATGCTATCAGATAACTGTACCAAAGCATTTCCGGCTTGAATTTGGAAATGACCCAAAGCACGGGGATGATGGTCAGCGAGAGTGCAAAGGAGATGAAGAGCGCCATGCCGTCGTAGCCATACAGTTTGTAGACAATCAGAATGGCGTTGATATAACAGAACGGAATGAAGCTGAGTGCGAAAATGCGCAGTGCACCGCGTGATGCGGCAATCAGCTCCGGCTCTTTGGCACCAAAGAGCATCGCTATTGAATCCGGCCATATCCAGACGTAGACACAGGTAACCACCATCGCCACGGTGATGAAATTGAACGACTTACGCAGCACTAGTCTGAACGTTTCGTTGTCGCCCTTGCCCACCTGGATAGAACCTAATGACTGGATGGTGCGGCAGACGCCTGACAGGAAAAGATTGTAGATCTGCAACAGGTACAAACACAGCGAGAAGGCAAAAATACCTGCACGTCCCAGCGTATCGAGAACGATGTGGTTGGAGCTGAACAGCAGCAACGTCAGACAGATGGAAGCGATGGCCAGCGGTGCTCCCTGCGAGATGATGCCTTTCAGGGCAGTGGCCAGCGGTGAGGGTTGAGCGGCGAGGGGAGAGGGGCGAAAGGTGATTCGCAGGTTGTTCTTCGGCGACAGGAAATGGAATGCCATGAAGGCAATGCCAACAACGTGGCCGATGACAGTTGCAGCAGATGAACTCGCGATACCCCATCCGAGGTACTTAATGAACACGATATCCAGCACAAGATGGACGACATTGTCGATAAAAATGGATAGTGATACTAATTTAGGGCTTCCGTCGACGCTCACCATAGTGTCGAGCCCCCACATCAGCAGATAGACCGGTGCGCCAAGCATCATCACTACCAGATAGGCCTTGGTTGGCTCAAAGAAACGCTCGTTGTTACAGAACAGTCTGGTAGAGGCATCGGGGAACATGAGTCCCAATGCGGCAATAACCAGTCCAGCCACCACACAGGCAGCCATCGACACGGTGAAGAGGTATGAGGCCTGGTGCGTGTCCTTCTTTCCCAGCTGCATGCCCACCAGCATTCCTGCTCCCAGGGCCAAGAGCATGCTTAGGGTGAAGAGGAACTGCACCATGGTGCGCGAGATGTTAATGGCACTCACCGAGTCCTCGTCAATCAGGTTGCCCACAATGATGGCATCCAGCACCGTGCCCAGACAAGCCGAGATGGCAATGAGGATGGATGACCACAGGAATACCCAGTACTCTTTATTAAACGCTTTTCTATCAATCATTTATCAAATATTTTATATAGTTCAGGTACAATAATATCCAGCGAGGCATCGTCCATCATCAGGTCGTGCTCATGAGGGGTGTGGATGATATGGAGTTTCGACTTGTCGCAGTAGTTTTCGAAATTGCCTGCTTCGAACTCCATCATCTTTGACCAGTATATGCGGTTGTCGCCTGTCACTCCAGCAGGGATTTGGTCGGGCTTGAAATAGGTCACGTTGCCATCGAAGAACGACGGGGTGTGGTGCATCAGGTCGTCGGCTACGTTGGCGGCATTATTGACCATCGCTTCCAGCATGCCTGCCTCTCTGAGTTCAGCAAACAGCGGACATGTCTCGAAATACGCCACATTGACTTCAGAGAACATCCCCTTGGACATTTCACGAAGGGTGTCGTTTCCCAATGCGTGGGAGTCGAGCATGATCAGATGCTTGACGTCTTCTCCTGCTGCCCGCAGCTGACAAGCCATTTCGTGTGCCACTATTCCGCCGTAACACCAGCCGCCGAGAATATAGGGTCCGTCGGGCTGATACTCCTTGAGAATACGGATGTAGTTCGAGGCGATAGCTTTGATGCTGCGGCGCACATCGTCGGGATGGTACAAATTGTATGGCTCGATGACAGCGAAGGACACCGTATCGCTAATCCGGTCGGCTAACTGGTAGTACGCGTCGCTGCCGGTGTTGGCAGTATGTACGAATACCATCTTGGGGCCTTCGTTCTCGGAATAGACGCACATTTCGGCCCTCCCACTAACTCCCCCGAGGGGGAGAACAGGAGCCTCCTCCCGGGGAGGTTTGGAGGGGGTTGTTTGGAGACTGAGTATCTCAGCCCATCCGCTGATGGAGACATCGTCGGGATAATGGCCTGCAAGAACCTGCATCAGTCTCAATAAGTATTGCCGCAGTTGCTCCTGGCTCACGGCGATGTTATGCGTCAGCACATACAGGAAGCTCTTTCCGTTGGCGTGCAGGCAAACCATCTTCATCATCGGGCTGAATTGCAGGTCGAGGAGTGTATTATACAGTGAGTTGCGTACTTTCCCTAATGTTTGGCTGTCGTAAACAACCGCCTCCATCATCTCGAGGGGAATCCTGCGGTCAGTGATGACTTGCTGTATGACGGGAATGCCATGGAATACAATGGCCGAGCGCAGCTGCTCGTTCTCGCGGGCAACAATGTCTAAGGCTTCACGCAGATGTGCTTCGCTGACGATGCTGTCGACCTGCAGGAACACTACATTCCGGTAGCTGTGGGAATCGGGCTTGATCAACTGTCGGAACAACATCTCGTTTTGCCAGTTCGTAATAGGCAGCACCTTCTCGATGTGCTCACCCCTTGCTGCAAAGTCACGAACGATGTTTTCATACTCCTCCTGGCTCCATAGCTGCTCGTAGGCCACTTCGGCAACCTCGGAAATCTTACGGAAAACGTTATACTGCAGGATCTGCTTACCGGTTATTTTGATACCTTGCTGGCGTAGTGCTGTGGCGTATTTCATAGCGACGAGCGATGTTCCGCCGACGTCAGTGAACCTCTCGTCAGGTCCGATATGGATATCTCCGTCTAATACTTCCTCAGCAGTTGCCAATATTCTGAACAGCACTTCGCTGTCAATGACACCCGTGATGATCCGTTCTCTCTTTGGATTCGGCAATTCCCCTCGCATCACTTTGCCATTGGCGTTACGTGGCAGAACGTCCATCCGTACCCAGACGTCGGGTATCATGTATTCCGCCAGACTCTTTGCTATTTCGGCTTTTACCGCATTCTTGTCGAGTTCATGCTTCGCCTCATAATAGCACGACAGATGGTCAACGCCGTTTAGGTTCTTGACCACTACCACCACCTCCTGTCCCACGGCCTTGGCAATCTGAGCCTCCACCTCGCCGGTCTCGATGCGGAAACCGCGTAGCTTCACCATGTTGTCGATGCGTCCGAGAAGTTCTACGTCCCCTTCTTCCGTGTATCTCGCCCTGTCACCAGTGCGATACCAGCAGACACCGTCGATCTGCTTCCATTTCTCTGCGCTCTGCTCCGGTAACTTGAAATAGCCCCGTGACATAAAGTCGTTGGAAATCAGCAGTTCTCCGGCTTCTCCGGGTGCTACCGGACGAAGCGTGTCATCCGCAATGAGTGTTTTGGTGTTGGAAAACGGTTTGCCTACCAGGACACGCTCCTCGTTGCCATATATCTTCTTCGACAGCACGCCGCTGGTTTCAGTACATCCGTAGCTGTTGATGAGCACATTGCCCGGGTTATGCGCCTTGAAATTACGCAGCTTTTCTCCGGCAGCGAAGATGAACCTGCCGCTGATGTCGTAATCCTCTGCCATGATGGCTGCCAGTGCTGCAGGCAGGAAGATGTGGGTAACGCCAACTTCCTGAATAAACTGGTAGAGAAATCCCACATCCTTTCGTGCCGTTTCAGGTGCAAAACATACGGTACCGCCTTTGCTTAGCGGTCCTAACAGAAACATTTGCGTTCCCACGAAGGAAATGCCAGACATGACTCCTGTCCGAGTGCTTTCATTCATTTCTGCACCTTCGTGTATGTTCATCCAATCCACAAGGTGCGTCAACATCTTATGCGTATGAAGCACGCCTTTGGGGCGGCCTGTCGTTCCGGAGGTGTAGAGCAGCATGGCGGGAGAATCCTCTGAGAGGTGAGGGGTGGGTTGCGAGAGGTGAGAGTCTTCTTTCGTCGTCTCTGCCTCGTCCATAAAAATAACTCTCTCTTCAGGGAAACCTAAGGGCTTACAATTCCACAGCTCTTGTACAGTTAGGATAGCCTTGGCTTCGGAATCTTGCAGCATGGTCTCCAAGCGTTCCACAGGATAGGCCTCGTCAAAGGGAATATAGATGCCGCCAGCGCGAAGTGCAGACACGGCACCCACCAGAATGTCCTTGCCATAGGGTACATATACCGCCACGGCATCGCCCTGGCGGACACCCGTTGCAGCGAGCTCACAGGCAAGGGAGGCACTCGTGGTCTCCAGTTGCCCATAGCTCATTTCCCCCTGCGTATCCAGCAAGGCTGTCTTCGAAGGGTTTACAGCTGCATAAGCTGCGATTCGTTGGACTATGCCGACGTCCGTCGCGACTCGGCCATTTTCGAGCAAGCTCGAATGGCTCTCGCTGCTTGTTCGTTCATGAAGTAGTTTCTCCATCGTCATTTAGCACTTGAAAAAACCTTTTTCTGCGAGTCGTTCAATGAATTGACGGATGTAGGCAGAACCCGTCTCTGGCCAAGAGAATCCAAGGCGTTCCAAAACTCTGTTGGTATAGTCGCAGTTTAAGCAGTCAAGACCAATTGTCTGAACGTTATCATTGTTCTTGTAGGCTATCAAAGTGCTTACGGACTGGCTCTTGGATTCAGAGGCAAGTGCTTCATTCAGGGCCTTTGCGAATGTCTCGTTCTCAGCACCTTGAATGGGATCCTTGATGGTACTCAACACTCGGATGACGTCTCCCATCAGTGGTCGATGGGTATTCATAGGAATGAAGCATACGCAGTCCTCTGGAGTAGTCGCCAGGGCGAGGATGGCTTTTGCCAGTGCATCGATGGGGGAGAACTCCGTCAGTTTGATGAGGGCGTCGTATGGAATGAAGCCCAGAGCCTGATAAGCCTGCAGGGAGTTCATATAGGTGTTGGTCGAGTAGTTAATCTGGAATTCGCCGTCCTGTGCTCTCGGTGCCAAATTCCCCACACGCATTACCTTTGCTTTCAGTCCATGCTCCAGAATCTCCTCATAGATGTGCCGTTCGGCCATGAACTTGGAGTGTACGTACTGGTTGGCATTGATCTCCTGTCCGGCATAAAGAACCTGTTCCGTAAACCGATAACTGGTTGGCGGCAGACCGTTCTTACGACTTCCCATGATGCTACCGGTTGAGATATGTACCAGGCGTGCAGCCCAGCGCAGACACCATGCCGTCAGGTTCTTCACCGACTCGACATTCACACGGTCAATCTCGTTGCCCTTGGCAAAGTGCTTGACACTGGCAGCACAGTTGATGGCTGTCATGCCACTGTGAGGCGCCTCAAAGCGCTCTAACGAAGCGGAATCAGTAGCATCGCCGTCGATGACAATGATACGTGAGTCGTATAAAGCATCGGCAGTCGAGGCATCGTTGTCACCGAAATAATAACGCTGCATGGCTTTCAGGCGGTCAAGTCCACTTTCCTCTTTTCCCGGACGAACCAAGCAGTAAATTTTGCCGCTGTGGTTCACGATTAATTCGTGAAGCACATGACTGCCAAGATAGCCTGTCGCACCTAACAGAAGCACATCGCCAATGGCTTGATGCTCGCCACTGCGGAAAGCCTCGATAGTATTATGAGAGAGTAACTCGTGAATCTGTGTGTAGTCGTACTTGTCGCTGCCAACAACCAGAGGAACCCAGGTGCCACCTTCTGTGGTTCCCATGGCCTCGCTGGTCTCTTCGCTTTCTTCTGAGCCTGCACCAAGAAATTCTGCCATTAATCGAGGTGTAGTGTATGAGAATACATCGTTATAGACAATGCTGTATCCTGCTTTTTCAGCGGCAATGACCACCTTCATGGCGAGGATGGAGTTACCGCCCACCTCGAAGAAGTCGTCCTCTGCACTCACACGCTCAACACCGAGAATCTCTTCGAAGATGGCACAGAAATCCTTCTCTGTCTTACCTTCCGGAGCCACGTAGGCTGCCTTCTGGAGTCTCGGCTCGGGAAGTGCTTTCTTATCGACTTTCTGGTTTACAGTAAGAGGTATCTTCTCAATCTGTACGATGGCAGCGGGTACCATATAGGCAGGTTTCTGTCCCTTGATAAACTCCCTGAGTGCGTCCATATCTACTGTATTGTCGCTAACCACAAAGGCTGCAAGGTATTTGCCGCCTCCTTCGTAGTCATACGCCTGTACAGTCACATCGCGGATGCCGCTGAAGCCTCGGATGACGGCCTCCACCTCCTTTGTCTCGATGCGGAAACCACGAATCTTCACCTGTCCGTCCTTACGGCCCACAAATTCCACGTCACCATTCTGACGGTATCTCACGATATCGCCGGTATGGTACATGCGAAACTCATTATAGGGGCAGGGCTCGTAGGCCTCGGCAGTCTTGTCGGGGCGATTCAGATATCCTCGGCTGACCTGCGGTCCGGAGAGACAGTATTCTCCGGCAGCACCGGCAGGAAGCCGGTGTCCGGACTTGTCCAATACATATCCGTGGATGGTGGCCATTGGCTTTCCGATGGGGATGTTGGGTTCCCAGTTGCGGATAGGGAACAAGCTGACACCACAACAGTTTTCCGTAGGTCCGTAGCCGTTGACAATTGTATAGCTGAGACGTGAGGGATCCACGGCAGGCAACTTCTCGCCACCCATCACCAACATGCGCAATGTTTTCAGCTGCGGATAATTCTGTAGGAACTGCACTCCCACCTGAGTGGTTAGCAGCAGGGCTGTGATTCCTGCTTCGTCGAAATAATTGGCCAGTGCATCCAAGTTCATACGGATTTCCTCTGGAATCAGATATACTGTACCGCCGTTGAGCAGGGTACAGAATACGTCGGACATGTTCACGTCGAAGCCGAACGAGGCGTAAGCCGCTATTCTGTCATCTCTCCTATAGAAATTGTTACGCACACCATGTGCGTATGCCACCATGTTGCGGTGCTCTATCTGGCAACCCTTTGGCAGACCTGTAGAACCAGAGGTGTAAAGCATGATGAGCAAATCCGATGGCGAAGGACCTTGCGGTACCTCTGTTTTACAGTTTTCCCCATATAGTGTCTCTACCGTCACCGTCGGGCCTTCATATTCATCTACCAACCCTAGCAGACTTTCCTCAGCCACAAGCAGGCAGGCACCAGCATCCTTCACCATGAAGTTGAGACGTTCCTTGGGATAGCTGGGGTCTAACGGCTCGTATGCCAATCCTGCCTTGACAGCAGCCAGCGGCAGTATGAACACATTCTCGTTGCGGTTGAGGAGGATGGAAACCACTTCCTCAGCAAGAACCGTCTTTCCCGTTGCCTTACATGCGCGAGTATACAGCTTTGCTGCCAAACGGTCGGTCAGCTCGTCCAGCTCTTTGTATGTATAAGCCTTGTCCTTGAATACAGCAGCCACTTTGTCGGGCAGTGTCTTAGCGTTGCGACGGAAGACACTCACTACAGTGTCTGCCTTATCGAAATCCAAATCCCAGTCGGCGTTGAAATTATCCAGGACTTTCCATTCATCTTTTCCTGTGAGGCTCACCTGTGACAGGTTGTCGCTTTCCATCAGCGTGCGAACCACGTTGTCGATGCTCTTGGCAAGACCAAGCATCATCTGCTCACTGAACAGGGCTGTGTCGTAGTCTACTTTAATGCGGGCGTCATTTTCTGTGCCAACGATGTATACGGCGACGGGGAGCTTTGCCAATTCAAGGGCTAGTCCCTCCATCTCGACAGCACCGTACTTGGTATGATAGTCATTCAGAACGCCGATCTGATAAGTATAGGATATCTGAGGATGGAAGTCGTAACGGCTGGCAATACGTGCAAATGGGTAGTTCTCATGCTCGATGGTATCTGAGAAGTTCTGCGACACACGGTGCAGGAAGTCTGCCGTCTTTTCATGATTGTCGAGCGTTGTCACGAGTGGTAGTGTATTGACAAACATTCCCATGGTGTTCCATACCTTGATATTACTCCTTCCGTTTGACACGGTAACGATAGAAACAAGATCCTCACAA
The DNA here is from genome assembly GCA_902764705.1 of uncultured Prevotellaceae bacterium. GTDB lineage: Bacteria > Bacteroidota > Bacteroidia > Bacteroidales > Bacteroidaceae > Prevotella. The sequence continues at coordinate 12,189 of CACWWZ010000031.1, forward strand.
ACGAAGCGACCGAAGGTGATGAAGCATGCACCGAGATAAACAGCAGCAGGCGTAATGCCGTTTTTCTGAGCAAATGCCTTGACAGCTTGAATGTCTGTCTGGGCAAACACGCTCTTCTGAAGATGCGGCAGGTTCTGTATAAACACGTCAGGAATCAGCTGTGTAGGTTCCTCGACCTCTGCCATCTGGTGCTCAAAGAACTGTTCTGTCTCGGGGGTAATTTCCTCGTCACGCACAAAGTCATAGTAGGTGTAGTTCTCGCGCTCGACGGCAGCACCGTCGAGAACCTGGGTGAGTTGCGTGATGAGCAGGTCAACAGAAGCACCATCGCTGACCAGATGATGCGTGTCAGCCAGCAGCGTCAGCTTGTCGGTCTTAACAATCTCAAATCTCACGCAGGGGCCTTTCTCTAAATCAAAGGGACGTACAAACTCCTTTTTATATGCCTCCAGCTCATCGGCCGTCATGGTCTTGACGGGTATGTTGAGTGTGAAGTCGTGAATCGGCTCCTGGATGATTCCGTTCTCTCCGTCAGCTACAAAGTGGCACAGGATGTACGGATGTGCGTCAACCACTTTGCGTACGGCATCGGCCAGTTGCTCTTCGCTTATCTCTTTCGGGAAGCGGAGTGCAAAAGGTATATTGTACTGAACCGCATCAGGATTGGCCTGACACTCGGCGAATACACCCTGCTGGGCGAAACTTAATGGTGCTTGATTCTTGGTTGATGGTGGATTGGTTTCTGCCTTAGTGGCATTAATCGTTAACCCTGAATCTTGCCCCATAAGACCTTTCAAGATTTCATTCTCAATGCTTTGTAGCGTACCCGTCTTGGCTAGACTCTTCGAATCTAAGGTTACACCATAGCGCTTATTCACCTGTACGGCCAGTTTTATAGAAGAGATGGAGGTTAGTCCTACATAGCCAAGAATGGTGGTAATTCCAAAGTCCTTTGTATTCACGATACCTGCAATCATCTCATGCAGTTCCTCTTCCAGTACGTTCAGGGGTGCATTTACGGTTTCTACCTCAACAGCTTTCTTCTCTGGCTTCGGCAGTGCCTTTTTGTTCACCTTCTGGTTCTGGTTGAGGGGAATGGCATCAATCTGCATTGTTACGGCAGGCACCATATACGGTGGTTTTTGGTCGAGGATGAAGTTGTTCAGAGCCTCGATGTCTATCTGCTGATCGCTGACGATGTAGGCGGCAATGAATTTTCCATTTCCTCCTTCCTCGTCATATGCCTGTACCGTAGCATCCTTGATGCCAGGGAATTCACGGATAACAGCTTCCACTTCTTTCAACTCAATGCGGAAGCCACGAATCTTCACCTGTCCATCCTTGCGTCCAACGAACTGGATATTACCGTCTGGTAGGTAGCGCACAATGTCGCCTGTGCGATAGCAGCGGGCGTATTTCCCGGAATCTCCGGATAATCCGGAATCTCCGGTAAAAGGATTTTGAATATACACCTCTGCCGTCTTCTCAGGACGGTTCAAATAGCCTCGACTCACCTGTGGACCGCTGATCCAAAGCTCGCCGGCAGCACCAACAGGCAGACGGTGCCCTTGCGGGTCAACGACATAGAGGCGCATATTGTCAATAACACCACCAATGGGTATATCCTGTTTCTTTTGCTCTACTGGATAGACCGTTACGAGAACCGTGGTCTCAGTTGGACCATAGACATTAACTAGTTTATACCCCTTCGGTGGGGTGAGACCAGCTAATTTCTCACCTCCGGTAGAAAGATAGCTCAGTGAGTTGTTTTCGATATTGGTAGCAAACTGATAAGCCACTTGTGTCGTCATGAACGAATTGGTGATGTGCTCGTTCTCGAAGTAGTCGTTCAATGCCACAAGGTCGAGACGCAGTTCTTCTGGAACGATGTAAAGTGTAGCTCCACAGGTCAAAGCTGGGTACATATCCATCATGCAGGCATCGAATCCATAGCTGGCGTAAGCTGCTACCTTATGTTCTGGCTTCAGGTCATAATAACGCTGATACCAGTGGCAGAAGCAGACAAGGTTGCCATGCGTCAACTGACAGCCCTTAGGCACACCCGTTGAACCAGAGGTATATAGGAGGATAAAGAGAGCCGATGGCTTTAGTGAAGAGTGAAGTGTAAAGAGTGATGAATTAGCTTCCTCTGTGAGGGAGGGAAGATTCATAATGTCTTTTGTCAGTAGCACATCACCTTTATATTCATCTACGATGGGGCACAATTCCTCGTCGGCAATAAGCAGCTTGGCATTGGCATCCTGCATCATGAAATTCAGGCGTTCCTTCGGATAGGAAGGATCCAGAGGCTGATAAGCACAGCCGGCCTTCAGCACACCAAGCGAAGCAATGGGCATCCACTCGCAACGTGGAATTAAGACCGACACAACGTCTTCGATCCCGAGTCCTTTGGCAGCAATGCTTCCTGCTATACGGTCGCTTATCTCATCTACCTCTTTATATGTATATCGCTTATCCTTAAACACCACAGCGATGTTGTCTGGAGTCTCCTTGGCCTGAAGGCGGAAAAGTGAAACGATAGTTTGTGTATCGTCATAGTCTACATCAGTCTGATTAAAACTGTCTAGTACTTCTATCTGTTTTCCCGTTGTAATGTTGATGTTACGCAGATATTCTTCGGTAAGGAAGCCCTTCACCACTGCTTCGTAGCTCTCCAGATATTGACGGATAATTTCCTCGGAATACTCGTTGCTGTTGTACTCTGCCTTGACTTGATACTTGCCGTTCAGTATAAATGCTTTCAGGTACAGCGAAGCTTCCAGCGTACTGTTACAGAGTCGGATGGTCTTCATTGGTTTGCCGCATAGTTGCTCGTCAGCAAACATCATTCCATGCCAGGCAAACATTGAGTTGCTCTGTAATCCTAAATCGTTCAGTGCATCGCTGTAGGCATAAGCCTCATGCTTGCGCACTCCGCCCATCTGATCCTGGCCGGCTTTCAGATAGTCGAGCACCTTGGTATCGTTGTCGAACTTGGCATATACGGGCAGCGTCTTCACCGTCATACCCACAGAGTGCAAGAAACGTTTGTCGGTACGGCCGTTGTAAATGGTTGTGAAAAGCGACTCCTGTTCATTGTTATATTTAGCCAAAAGGAAGCTATAGACCGTCGTAAAGAAATTGCTCTTGAAAATGCCATTTTCCTTGCAGAATGCATCTACTTCGGCCATATCCACGTCAAGTGTCCGCACCATACTGGCCTCTGTGTGTTCAGGCTCTTCTAGGTCTGGCATCAACTGCGTGAAGCAGTCACTGCAGTCGAAGTTCTGGGCATACCACTGCTTTCCCTCATCGAAGGCTGCAGTCTTACGCAGTGCATCTTCGGCCAAGGCTACTTCGGCCATTGTCATGGCCTCGGGTTCCAGCTTCTCGCCTGCGTATGCTTTCTCAAGGTCTGACAGCATTACTTTCAACGTCGTACCGTCGCCAATGATATGGTGAATATCAAGGAAGAAATAAAAATGCTCAGAATCCTTAAACAGACGAATATGGAACAGCCTATCCTTGTAGATATCGAACGGCACAATCATGCGTTGCTTCTCGGCCTCGATGTCATCAATGTGTTCTACGTTCAACGTAAAGGTCTCAGTATCGTCGATAGTCTGCAGGGGGTCACCCTGTTCATTCAGTTCTATACGGGTGAAGAGGGTGGGGTGTGCAGCTACAGCGGTCTCTATAGCCTGGCGAAGCCGTTCTTCGTCCAAACTTCCGTCAAGCACATATAAATAAGGTAGGTTGTAACAAGGCTCTCCCTGATGAGCAACACACTCTACATAGAGACCATATTGTACTTTTGATAATGGTGCTGTTGTTTTCATATTCAGTTTTTTATTTGATGCTTAATACGATGATTGATTTTGCGGGGACGTTTACGCTGAGTACACCCTTTTTCAGTGTGGCACCCTTGAAGTCTGCAGGAGCCACAATTGCTGGGTGCTGGAAGTCATTGTAGTCGGCTACGTTCTTCGAGGTAAGGATGCGGCCGTTAACGTTTTTAGCCTGATACCCCTCGATTTTAAAGTCGATAGTCTGGTCCTTGTCGAGGCTGACGTTGGTAATAGCCAGCACGAGGCTGCCGTCAGTGGTCTTAGCCGCAGAGGCAGAGAGTAGGGGACAGGGGCGATAGCCAGCATCCTTGGCACCCTCCTTCTCTTTGAAGTAGGCCTTGCTGACGGCAACGACGTCGCTCGTCAGGTCGACGGGCACATAGGTAGCCTCTTGGAATGGCGTGTACATCTCGAAGACGTGGTAGGTCGGTGTGAGTACCATGTGACCAGTGCCTTCCTGGTCGGTAAGGATCATCGACTGCAATACGTTGACAATCTGGGCGATGTTAGCCATCTTCACACGGTCGGTATACTTATGGAACACGTTCAGACTCAGCGCAGCGACGAAGGCATCGCGCAGGGCGTTCTGTTGATACAAGTGTCCTGCGATGGTGCCAGGTTCCTCGTCCCACCAGGTGCCCCACTCATCTACGAGCAGGCCGATGGTGTTCTTCGGGTCCTTTTCATCCATAATGGCTTTGTGTTTTTTGATGACCTCCTCAATCTCCAGACATTTTCCTAATGCCCAGTAATACTGGTCGTTGTCGAACTTGGTAGCTGAACCCTTAGGTCCTTCCCAGCCCGAGCAAGTATAGTAGTGCAGTGAGATGCCTTGCATACGGTTGCCGATCTGATCCATACAAACCTCAGTCCAGTCGTAATCGTAGTCACTGGCACCTGAGGCAATGCGGTATAGTTTGTTGCCTGTGTAGTCACGCAGGTAGGTATTAAACTTGCGGAACTCGTTGGAGTAATATTGCGGCGTCATGTTGCCACCACAGCCCCACGCCTCGTTGCCTATGCCGAAATACTTTACTTTCCAGGCCTTGTCGCGACCATTAGCGCGACGCAGACGGGCCATAGGGGTGTCACCGTCACTGGTCATGTATTCCACCCATTGGGCCATTTCCTTCACAGTGCCGGAACCTACATTTCCGCTGATGTAGGGTTCGCAGTCCAGCATCTCGCAAAGGTTCAGAAACTCGTGGGTACCAAACGAGTTGTCCTCAATGGTGCCGCCCCAGTTGTTGTTACGCAGCGAGGGACGCTGATCTTTGGGACCGATGCCGTCCATCCAGTGATAGTCGTCGGCGAAACATCCTCCCGGCCAGCGCAGCACGGGCACTTTCAGCGCCTTTAATGCTTCGAAGACATCCTTGCGGTAGCCGTTGATGTTGGGAATGGGCGAGTTTTCACCGACCCACAGTCCGCCATAGATGCACGACCCTAGGTGTTCTGAGAACTGGCCGTAAATTTCCTTATTGATTTTTGCACCTGCCTGGTCGGCGTGAATTGTTCCTGTTACTTTGTCCGCATGGGCCGATGTAGCCATCATGAACGAAAGGGTTAAGATTGATAAAAACTGTTTCATGTTAGTATTGTTTAAATTGTGTTTTTAAATTCTATTGACTTGTTTGACACCTTTGACGGTACGCAGTTTCTTCATCAGGGCTTCCAGACGCGTATTGTCGTCAATCATGATGGTGATGTTACCGCTGAAGAGTCCGTCGTTGGAATCGATGTTAATGGAGCGTAGCACCAGTTTCTCTTCTTTGGAGATGATGCTGGTCAGGTTGTTGACGATGCCGATGTCGTCGTTCCCGATGACTCGCAACGTAATGGTATATTGTGAGGTTCCCTTGCCGCTCCATTTGGCCTTGACTATGCGATAGCCGAAGCGCTTGCGCAGTTCAGGGGCGTTCGGACAATCGGTACGATGAATCTTGATGCCACCGTTGATAGTGACGAAGCCGAATACCGAATCGCCGTAGATAGGCTGGCAGCAGCGTGCCAGCTGATAGTCGAGCCCTTTCAGGTCTTTGTCGATGACCAAGACGTCGTCTTGTACATGGGCATTCCCCAGACGCGACTCGTCGAGCACGAAGTTGGCGGCACTCTCGGCAACGTTGTTTCCGGTGACCGGCTGGTCGCCTTGTTGTATTTCTACATAACGGTCCAGCACGTGGTTGGCATCCAGTTCACCATTGGCAATCTGACGGTAGAAGTCGCTGACCTCCTTGAATCCCAGCTTACGGATAACGACTTGCATGATGCTTTCGTCCATCTCCAGCTTGCGATTCTTGAACTTACGCTCCAGCATCTCCTTGGCGAAAAGACCTTCCTTGACCTGCGTCTCCTTGAGGGCCAGACGGACCTTCGACTTCGCACGCGATGTCTTGACAATGTTCAGCCAGTCCTGCTTGGGCTTTTGGTTCGACGAGGTCATAATCTCTACCTGGTCGCCACTCTGTAACTGTTGGCGCAGGGTTACCACGCGTCCGTTGATGCGTGCTCCTGTGCAGGAGTTGCCCAGCTTGGAATGAATATGGTAGGCAAAGTCGAGCACGGTGGCACCCTTGGGGAATTTATACAGGTCACCCTTGGGCGTGAACACAAAAACTTCGTCTTCGTAGAGGTCCATCTTGAACTGATCCATCGCTTCCATGCCGTCGCTGGTCTCCAGCATCGAACGGATGTTGGTGAGCCATTCGTCCAGTCCCGACTCTCCCTTCACACCTTTATAGCGCCAGTGGGCTGCGACACCGCGTTCGGCCACTTCGTCCATGCGCTCGGTGCGAATCTGTACTTCCACCCATTTGTGCTCGGGACCCAGAACGGTGATGTGAAGACTTTCGTAACCATTTGATTTCGGAATACTTATCCAGTCTCGCAAACGTTTTGGATTAGGCTGATACATAGATGTAATGATGGCGAAAGTCTGCCAGCACTGCATAACCTCACGGGAGTGTAGTTTCTTCTCTGACTCCTGACTCCTGTCACCTGTCTCCTCAATAATAACACGGATGGCGAAGAGATCGTAGACACCCTCGAAGGGACACTTCTGCTTTTTCATCTTCTGCCAGATGGAGTGTATCGATTTCGTGCGTCCTTTGATGTGGAAGGTCAGTCCGGCGTCCGCCAGTCGTTGCTCAATGGGCTTGATGAAACTCTCAATATAGGCATCGCGACTCTTTTTGGTCTCGCTGAGTTTTTCCTTGATGAGGTAGTACGCGTCGTGCTCCATGTATTTCAGCGACAAGTCCTCCAACTCCGATTTCAGTTTGTAAAGACCGAGTTTGTGGGCTAGCGGGGCATATAAATAGGCGGCTTCTTCGCTGACTTTGTGTTTAGCTTCCTTTTGGTCAGTGTCGCGAATTTGGCGCATCAGATTCACGCGGTCGGCAATCATAATCAAAATGACGCGCATGTCTTCTGCAAAGGAGAGTAGCAGGTTGCGGAAATTCTCTGTTTCGATAACCGGGTTCTTCTTATAGAGTTGTTGTATGCGCTGCAGACCGCGCAGGATGCGGGCGACAGACTCGCCAAAATCACTTTGTACGTCGTCGATGGACAAATAACCTTCTTCTACGCTGGGGCGCAGCAAGATGGCAATGACGGCATCCCGGCGAAGACCGATCTCCTCGACTACTAGCTGGGCCGTCTGAAAACCAAATAGGACGGGATTGAGACCAAAAACGTTACGGTGCATCTGCTGTTCCTCAATGGCTCTCACCAGATGATGGCGCATCAACTGCTCGTCATCCTTCTTCAAGGCGTCGCCTAATAATGCGCGTACTTCGCTGTAAAGAGCCAACGTCTCTTCCTTTTCCTGTGGGGTGAATTCAAATTTAACCATATTCGAGCTACAAAATTACAAAAATAAAGCTAAACCGCAAAAGAAAACACTCACAAAAAACGTTTACGTTGATTTTTTGCATTATTTTGACTCATATTTTGGCAGTTCCGGAAAAATGTCGTAACTTTGTCCCCAATATTGTAAAAACGTATTTCAAACATTAAATTAACGTAATACTAAAACAAATGGCAAAAATTGTAACATTAGGTGAGATTATGCTTCGCCTTTCGCCCATGGGCAACGACCGTTTCATCCAGAGTGAATCATTCCGCATCATCCCTGGTGGTGGTGAGGCTAACGTAGCTGTCAGTGTGGCTAATTATGGTCACGAGGCTTACTTCGTATCAAAGCTGCCCAAGCACGAGATTGGTCAGATTGCAGTGAATGCACTCCGTCGTTATGGTGTTAACACGCAGTTCATTGCCCGTGGTGGTGACCGCGTAGGTTTGTATTATGCTGAGACGGGTGCTTCGATGCGTCCTTCTAAGGTTATTTACGACCGCGCTCACAGCTCGATTGCTGAGGCCGTTCCTTCTGATTTTGATTTCGATGCTATTATGCAGGGTGCTTCCTGGTTCCACTGGAGCGGTATTACTCCCGCCATCAGCGACAAGGCTGCTGAACTGACGAAGTTGGCTTGTGAGGCTGCCAAGCGTCATGGTGTGACAGTATCTGTCGACCTGAACTTCCGCAAGAAGCTGTGGACCTCAGAGAAGGCAATCTCTATCATGCGCCCGCTGATGAAATATGTAGATGTTTGTATTGGCAATGAGGAAGATGCTGAGCTCTGTCTGGGCTTCAAACCCGATGCTGACGTAGAGGGTGGCCAGACTGATGCTGCCGGTTACGAGGGAATCTTCAAGCAGATGATGAAGGAATTCGGTTTCAAGTATGTCGTTTCTACGCTGCGTGAGAGCTACAGCGCCACATTCAATGGCTGGAAGGCTTTGATCTATGACGGTAAGGAATTCTATCAGTCAAAGCGTTACGAGATCAATCCTATCATCGACCGCGTCGGTGGTGGCGACTCATTCTCTGGTGGTCTGATTCACGGTCTGCTGACGAAGCCGACACAGGGCGAGGCCCTTGAGTTTGCTGTGGCTGCTTCTGCCTTGAAGCACACCATCAACGGTGACTTCAACTTGGTTGGCGCTGACGAAGTAGAGAGCCTGGCCGGCGGTAATGCAAATGGTCGTGTACAGAGATAACTCATAAATAATTAACTATATGAAACAGTTTGAATACAAAGTACTTTCGTCTATCGTTGGAACGGAGAAGAAACTGAACAAGCTAGGTATGGAAGGTTGGGAACTTGTTGCTGTGTTCGATTGTAGATTATATTTAAAACGTGAATACAAAGAGTAATTATGGCAAAGTTTGACAAGATAGCCGTTCTGAAGAAAATCGGCGAAACGGGTATGGTTCCCGTATTCTATCACAAGGACCTTGATACTTGTAAGAATGTTGTAAAGGCCTGTTATGAGGGCGGCGTTCGTGCTTTTGAGTTTACTAACCGTGGTGACTTCGCCCAGGAAATTTTCGGCGAACTGGTGAAGTGGGCCGACAAGGAATGCCCCGAACTGGCTCTGGGTATCGGTTCTATCGTTGATGCTCCTACTGCTGCGATGTACATTCAGCTGGGTGCCTGCTTCGTAGTAGGTCCGCTGCTGAACCCTGATATTGCTCCTGTCTGCAACCGTCGTCTCGTTCCCTACTGCCCGGGCTGTATGACCGTTTCTGAAATTGGTAAGGCTCAGGAACTGGGTTGCGACCTGACGAAGGTGTTCCCCGGCGATGTCGTTGGGCCGAACATGGTGAAAGGCCTGAAGGCTCCGATGCCTTGGTCGAAGATCATGGTTACTGGCGGCGTTGCTCCCGAGGAGGAGAACCTGAAGTCGTGGTTCAAGGCTGGCGTATTCTGCGTTGGCATGGGCTCGAAGCTGTTCCCATCGGACAAGGTAAAGGCTGGCGACTGGCAGTATGTGACCGACAAGTGCAAGGAAGCACTCGGTTATGTGGCTAAAGCTCGCGCATAACTAACTCTATTTTTCCCCTTCTGGTATAGCCGGAAGGGGAAACTTTATTTACATGAGATTCTGGCTATTCATTATATCAACATTACTCTTAACAGCATGCCAACCGTCTGACAAGGCAGAGGTGGACAAGCTGAATAGCCATTCTTATGCCTGTCATTATCGCAACCTTGACTCTACTGCACTATATGTTCGCCAAGTGCTAGACATGTCTGGCTCATATACGAGCGGCCGTGCGGAAGCATTAAACCATTTGGCCTTTGTTCAGATGGCAAAAATGGATTACCAGCAGGCGGAGTCTACCTTGAACGACATTTCGGAACTTACTGACAATCAGGTAGAACTGCTTGTCTGCTATGTTCAGCAGATGCGTCTTTGTCAGCGTCGTTCACGCAATAAGGCCTTTCACGATTTTCGTGAACGTGCCATTACTTGTATGAAGCGTATCGACGAGGAACGCAATCAGTTGGATGAACGCCAGCAACAGCGCTTGCTCTATGCCGAGACCGAGTTTGCCATCGTCAATTCCACCTATTATTATTATGTGGGTCTTGAGAATCAGTCTATCGATGCGCTGATGACCATCGACCCTAACGAGGTGCGTCGTGATACCACCCAGTATCTGAACTATCTTTACAATGTAGGCGCTGGCGGTATTATCACCGAAGGCAGTCCCGAAGATATTTATCAGGAAGAGATGGACTTCCTGACGCGTTGTCTGACCGTCTCCCAGCGTTTCCGTTATCCTTATTTCGAGGCGCAGGCCAAAGAGGCCTTAGCCGACCATACTGGCGATCTGCAATTAGCCGAAGAGGCACTTCATCTGTTTGAAGACTATGGCGACATTTACCAGATAGCCGGTGCCCATCGTACACTGGCTTCCTGCTACCACGCTATCGGTGACGATGTGATGGCACTTGACCATCTTAACAAGGCACTCTCCGATACTACCATCAATCAGGCTCCTGATCTGGTGGCCAGTATTCGCGAACAACTCAGCGTAGTTTATGCCGCTTTGAACGACAAGTCGGCCAGTGACTTTAACCGCAACCTTTATCTCGACATCCAGGAACAAACCCGTCAGGATCGGGAATTAGAGGCCCGTGCGGCACAGTACGACATCGCTTCCGAACAGCTCAACTGGATGCTCATTGCCGTTGTCGGGGCCATTGTGTTGCTGGTGTTCCTGTTGTGGCTGTTCAACTATCTCAATCGTCGCAGCAAGGACGATCATCAGCTGGTCGATCTTTTGGAGCAGAAAGCCGAAGACCTTCAGATGCGCCGGCTGAGTGTTGAGAAATCCGAGCGTCGCCATCTCGACCAGCGTGCCAAGGTATCGATGGTTATGAGTGTTCTGCCGCTCATAGACCGTATCCGTCATGAGGTCAGCCGTCTCGGACGAGTTGATGCCGCCGACTCTCAGGAAAGTCTGGATTACATCCGAGAACTGACCGATAAGATCAATGAACAGAACGATATGCTGACGCAGTGGATTCAGTTGCGTCAGGGCGAGTTGAATCTTCATATCGAGAGTTTTCCTCTGCAACCGTTGTTCGACATCGTGGCACGAGGCCGTACATCGTTTGAAATCAAAGGAGTCTCGCTGACAGTGAACCCCACAGAGGCTGTCGTCAAGGCCGACCGAGTGTTGACCCTCTTCATGATTAACACGCTGGCGGATAATGCCCGCAAGTTCACTCCCCGGGGTGGGGAAGTCATCGTCTCTGCGTCCGAACAGCCCGATTATGTCGAACTCAGCGTGCAGGATACGGGTTGTGGCATGACTCCCGAACAGCTCGCCAGTGTTTTCGACCATAAGGTCATTGGCGATCATGGTTTCGGTCTGATGAACTGTAAGGGCATTATCGAGAAATATCGTAAGATGAGCCAGTTGTTCAGCGTCTGCCAATTGTCGGCTGAAAGCCAGCAGGGTAGGGGCTCGCGCTTCTTCTTCCGACTGCCGAAGGGAATAAAGAGGGCTTGGGCAGGTATTATAGGTCTGGTAGGGTTACTAGGTTGGTTAGGTTCAGTGCCGGCAGCGGCTGTCGACTACCGTAACCAGGCGCATATTTATTCCGATTCAGCCTATTTCTGCAATGTCAACGGGCAATACCAGCGTACCCTTCAGTTTGCTGATTCCTGCCGAAATTGCCTGAACCAGTATTATCTGCAACGTCATCCCCATGGCCGACAGTTAATGCTGGCCAATGGCGACACCTCGCCCCTGCCTGCTGAGATACAATGGCTTCACGACAGTGTCGACATCAATTACCAGGTCATCCTCGACATTCGCAACGAGAGTGCCGTTGCGGCGCTTGCCCTCCACGAGTGGCAACTCTATACATATAATAATAAGGTGTATACGCAGCTGTTCAAGGAACTTTCGGCTGATAATACGTTGACGGACTATTGTCGCATCATGCAGCAGTCGCAGTCCAACAAGCGCATCGCCATCATCCTGCTCGTTGTCATCCTGCTGCTCATCGTGCCTGCCTACTACATGCTCTACTACCGTCACCGCCTGTACGAACGCCATTGTCGTGAGCGCATGCAGCTCGATAATCTCGAATTGGCTGACGATGAACTGCACCGCGTAGAACTTGAAGACTCCAAACTGCATGTGGCGAATAGCGTGCTCGACAACTGCCTGTCGGCGTTGAAGCACGAAACCATGTACTATCCTTCCCATATCCGCCAGCTGGTCGACAAGGGCGACGTCGGTTCTCTCTCCGAGGTGACGCTCTACTACCGCGAACTCTACGGCATGCTTAGTGCCCAGGCCATGCGTCAGGTCGAGCAGGTCAAGATGCACGTCTCGCGAACCACGTTCCTGGGGCACCCGGTTCTGGGCAACGACAACATGCTGCGTTACTTGGCCGACATCCTGAAACCGCAGACCGTCGAGGCACAACAGAAGGATGACCACTATATCGTCTTCACCATTACCCGCCAGGAGCCGTTGTCGGAAATCGACTATCTGCGCTGCCGCCAGATTGTGCGCGATCATGGTGATGCCACACATCGTCGTGCCTGCGGCATCACTCTAAACTCTCATCTCTCATCTCTAAACTCAATAACACTAACACTTCCAACATATCACAATGGACAAGTTTAAACTTATTATCGTCGAGGACGTGCCCCTCGAACTCAAAGGCACGGAAGGCATCGTTCGTAACGAGATTCCCGAGGCAGAGGTTATCGGTACTGCCGATGACGAGCTGTCGTTCTGGCGTCTCATCAAGAAACAGCAGCCCGACCTGGTGCTGCTCGACCTGGGCTTGGGCGGTTCCACTACCGTTGGTGTTGAAATCTGCCGACAGACCAAGGAGATGTATCCTCAGGTAAAGATACTCATCTTTACGGGCGAGATTCTAAACGAGAAGCTGTGGGTTGACGTGCTCGATGCCGGTGCTGACGGCATTATTCTCAAGAGTGGTGAACTGCTGACCCGTCACGATGTGCGTTCCGTGATGGAGGGCAAACAGCTGGTGTTCAACGAACCCATCCTGGAGCGTATCGTCGAGCGTTTCAAACAGGCTGTCTCTTCACAACTTGCCAGTCAGGAGGCACTCATCGACTACGAGATCGACGAATATGACGAACGTTTCCTGCGTCATTTGGCCCTCGGTTATACCAAGGAACAGATTACCACATTGCGTGGCATGCCTTTTGGTGTGAAGAGTCTGGAGAAACGCCAGAACGAGCTGGTGAAGAAACTGTTCCCCGGTGGTGAGAGTGTCAATGCCACGCGCCTTGTGGTTCGTGCTCTTGAACTGCGCATTCTCGATATCGATAACCTCGTTCCCGACTCTGAATGAAGAATGAAGAGTGAAAAATGAAGAATTTGCTGCCGCCTTTGATGAAACGGATTTTGCCTTATATAGCCCTAGCGTTGGCGTTGGCCCAGCTGTTGCTCATACTCACCTCGTGGGTGTGGAGTGCTGCTATGCCTCTCAGTGGAGTGCGTAGCATGCTCTCCAGCGAGGGCATACGCTGGTTCCTGGGGCACTTTGCCGAGCTCATGGCGTCGCCCGTCCTCGTCTGGATTCTGCTTGGTGCTATGGCCTACGGCTCTGTTGTCCGGTGTCGTGGCAACTTGCAGGGCAACAACTATCGTTCCAGTCGCGCCCGCATCATTTCTCTTGGATTTTTGGCGGTTTATGTCGCTATAGTATTGCTGCTGACGGTTTCCCCCCATGCCGTATTGCTTTCCGCCAGCGGAGTGCTTTGGCCGTCCCCATTTTCGGCCAGTCTGGTACCCATCACCGCTTTTGGCATACTTCTCGCTGCCATTCTCTATGGTGTCGTGGCAGGCACGTTCCAGACTCTCTCCGATGTCTACGAATCGCTGGTCTACGGCCTGCGCCAGTGTGCCCCGTTGCTGCCTGTCTACATCCTGTTCATGCAGCTCTTCGAGTCATTCCGTTTCGTGCTCCCCTGACGGACCGATGATGTTGTCGATGCGTAGCTGAACCACTCCGGCGGGAACTTTTACCTCCACCACGTCGCCCACCTTTTTGTTTAGCAGGGCCTGTGCGATGGGTGATTTAATCGATATCTTTCCTTCCCGCAGATTGGCCTCGTGCGGACTGGCTATTGTATAGCTCATCTGCGCCTGAGTCTTCATATTTGTCATTTGCACTTTGCAGAGCAAGCCGATAGTATCGCTTGACAGTCGTGACGTGTCAATGACGCGGGCATTCTCCAGCACCCTCTGCATAAAACGGATGCGCCCCAGCAGTCGCCCTTGTTCGCGCTTGGCAGCGTGATATTCGAAGTTCTCGCTCAGGTCGCCCTTATCGCGGGCTTCAGCAATAGCATCCCTGACCTGCGGCAGGTCTACATTCTCCAACTGACGGAGTTCGGCCACGAGCTTGTCGTAGCCTTCTTGTGACATATATTCCATATTTCGTGTTATTTTTTCAGTCGTCCGACATATTTCACCGGTTCAGCGTCTTGCTTCAAGACATCGGCAAATTGCTGCGGCTTGATGGTCACTGCTCCCCGCATGAACTCAGGGACGTTGTAGCATTTCAGGAACTGACGGTGGTAGTCCGGGTCTGCACAGGGCAGTTCGAAGGGCTTGCTGCCGTGTCCGTCCTTGTCGATGTGGGCAATGAACGGCCGCGTATAGTTGCCGTCATAGCGGCGACTGCTGAATACCACCCATCGTCCGTTGCTCGACCACGAATGGTAGCTCTCGGTGTCGGGCGAGTTGATTTCTTCCATGTTGCGTGCCTCGCCCGTCTGCAGGTCCAGCAACCAAAGGTCTGCGTCGTGGTGCCAGATGTGGAAGACGCCCGACTTGGCCATTGTGAACATCAGGTAGCGGCCGTCGGGTGAAATACGCGGCAAGGTGGCACTCATTGATTGTTGAGTGTTGAGGGAGTCGGCGGAAAAGACCAGTTCGCGTGGTCCGAACTCGAGCGTCTCGGGGTCGAAACGCTTCTTGTAGAGTTTGTATTTCACCTCTTCCGAACGCGCTATCAGCTCTTTTCCGTTATCAATGGTGTCTTGATACTCGAAGTGGGCGCTGCAATAGTATAGCGTCTTGCCGTCGGGTGCCCAGAAGGGGAAACACTCCAGTTCCGCGGGGTCGTTCTCGATGTTCGTCACCTCGTTTTTCTCCACGTCATAGGCTATCAGGTCGCTCCAGGTATCGAACACCTCAATCTTATTGGGGTCGACGGAGTGGAACGTCTGACTCGTCATATTCGTGGAATACACGATGAGCTTGAGCCAGGGATGCCACGCAGGATAGACGCCTGCCGACAGGATCGAGTCGTTCTTCATGCCGATTTTCCGGATCTTCCCGTCGTAGGCAATAACCGTGCCGCCCATGTTCTGGCGAGCGTGGAACTGCATCCTTTCGGGATTGTATTGCTGATAGTTATGACAGTTGATGCACTGTCCGTTTGCACCTTCCGTGCAGAGCATATTGTCGTAAATGACACTTTCGTCGTAGTTCTCCAGACAACGCTGGTTGATAGTCAGCTCTTCGTAGGTGACATACGATGGCGAGATGAGTCGATAGCTGATATATGCGTCGATGCTGTCGGGCGAGACGTAGATGTCGAAGGGCTTATACTTTGTCCACTCGTCATCGTCCTTCGCGTAGACTTCCACTTGGATGGCATTACCCTTGGCACGCTCTGCCAGCCGATGCCAGTCGTCGGCATCGGGCTGCACCTTCTTGCCGCCACAAATCAGTTCTTCGTCGCCGGCAGTCAGTCGGGCCACCACCTCACTGGCGTTACCGTCCATCTCGAAAGTCAGCGGTGCGATGTTGACAGGCACGGTGACGTTCGTGTAGTCGGGATAAATGGCAGGCAGTTCCTTCGACTCGCTGAACTCATCAGGAATCTGCGCTCCACAGGCCGCCATCAGCGCAACTGCGCAGCTGAATATAATATAAGGTAAACCCTTCTTGATTTTTGTCATATCAATAATAAGTTATGTTTTTTAAGAAGAAGTATTCGAAATAGTATGTCGATCCGTAATTGTCATACAGGAACGACTTGATCTGGCCGTTCTGGGGATTTTTCCTCAGCTGCTCCATCATTTGCATGAACTTGTAGAAGCTCTCCTTGACACCTTTGTCCAGCTGCCAGTCTTCCAGGCCTTCCTGCCCCTCCAGATTGGCGAAGAGCCATGCTGCTTCCTGGAAGATGCGGGGTATGTGCTTGCCGTTGTTGATCTCGTAATAATGTTCGAAACGCGGCCAGAACAAGTTGGGGTCTCTGGTCCACATGGCTCCCAGCACGGCCTGCTCCTGGAAGTACAGGTCGTTGGAGTCGTGTTCTGCCACGTTGGTCATAATGCATTTCTCCACCCAGCCTTCCACGGCGTCCAGACGGTCTGTGTAGTGCATCATGTGGGTTATGGGGCCCGTCTCTGCGTCATTGGCCATCAACTGCTTGTCGTTCATCAAAGCCTCCATGTGGTCGGCCCACGCCCCGTAGTAGCAGGTCTCTCTGAGAATGTCGAGGAACTTTCTGGCTGCCTGCCGCTCGCCACAGAAGATGGCACAGCGCGCCATGTATTTCAGCAGTTCCACGTTCCAGCCGTATTCCACGCCGTCCTCCATGCAGATGCGGTGACACTCGTTCATCATGCCGTACTGATACAGCATCATGCGTCCTGCCACATGATACATATAGATAGGCAGCGGCGTGTTGGGCTTCGAGGAACCTTTGGGGAATCGGTACATCTCCTCACACTGACGGCCCAAGCGGCTCAGCGCCAGATTGTGCATCATGACTATCGAGCGGGTAGGTTGTTCGTCCTGCTTTTCGCCTTCTTTCAAGACACCCTCCCAGTCGGCTTGCTCCACGCAGCGCTCCATGCGCAGCTCGTGGTGGAAGTTCTTGTCCTTATACCAGAAATGATAGACGCCGAAAGCGACAGCCGCCAGCAGAAGTGCATTGATGGCCAGAGGAACGAGATTTGCCGTTTTGTTTTGCTGCTTACCCTTTTTCTGAACAGCGGGAGCGGCATCCTGCGTTTCGTGGTATAGCAGGCTTAGCAGCACATAGAATGCCGCCAGCACATAGTAGGGATAAAAGTATTCAGGATAGCTGTCGCTGACGGTGAAGTCGGGCAGGGCAGTGGTGTAGATATCCGCGAGGTTCGTCTCGTAGTACACGAAACGGTAGTACAGCAACGGTATGGCTACGACGCTCAGCAGTGCCGCCCCACTCAATGCGATGCGCGTGGTGAGCGTTGCGCTCTGCCGCCAAGTCATGATTCCCATCAATACCACCGTAGCCAGTGCATAGACACCCATCAGCGGATAGCCCGCCAGTGCCGTCAGCACCATAAATATCGTCTTCAGCCAAAGCTTCTCCGGTAATTTGCGGAATGCCCACAGCAGGGCCGTTCCTGCCGTCACGCCCAAGGTAGCCACACAGAAGAATCCGCGCAGCTTGATGATATACACCCAGTAGCCCAGCTGCATGTTTGCCAGCAATAGAATGGCTACTGGCACCACCGTCAACACAAGCCATTTCTCCGGAATGCGGAATGCCCGCTTCGTCAGCCACATCAGCAGCAGCCACACGCCACACAGCACGACGACGCCCAGCCACGGATAATAGAAATGCTGGCTCAGCCATGCTCCCAGATACGACAGCATGCCGCCCGGCACCACCATCTGCTGCTCGAAAAACAGCGTCGAGTTCAGAAAAACAGTATGTTGCTGCACCTTCCAAAGCAGGTCGGCTTCGTAGAACAACAGGGCAAAGGCCACCACCACCAGGCTGCCCAGCCACAAAGTTATCGGTATCAGTCTTTTCATTCTTCGTTGATTCAATTGGTTTGCAAAGATAGGCATTTTCTTCCATTCATTCGCATTCGTTTATAGTTTTTAACTTACTTTTCAAACAAAATTTCCCATTTCCTTTAAACCTTTTCCAACCTCCAGCGTCAAAGAATCAGAAAACAGGATAACAATCCAGGTAACGAACAAAATTTTAACAAACAGGATAACTAACAAAAAAAAGAAAAGAACATGAAAAAGATTGTTTTAACATTGGTTGCCATGATGGCAGTAACTTGCAGCTTTGCAAAGAGTAATGAAACCGACAAGCGCTTCGACATGAGTTGCGACATCTATCGACTCTCAGTCGTACTCGACCTGGACGAACGCCAAATGGATGCAGTAGAAGCCATTCTAGACGACTTTAGCAACGAGATGCAGTCGTTAACCACGCTGAAGGGCCCTCAGCAAAGGTTCCGCATTCACCAGGCAGTAAGAAAGGATGCAGCACAGATGCGCCAGGTGCTCAACGACAAACAGTTCCGCGATTACATGCGCATCCTGATGGTCACACTCCGCAACAGACATCTCTAAACACACACACATTTTGAGGATTGAAAAAAGTTTACGCTTTTGACAACAAAAATCGGACTGGCTTTAAAGGTCAGCCCGGTTTTTTTATGCCATGCCATTTAGTGTATCATAGTATATTAGGCAATGAATAAGGGCCTGCTCCGCGTGGTGTGAAGCAAGCCCTTGATGGATTATCGGACCTCACAGAGTGACAGTCCCCGTAATACATGTTGTTTTGAACCACATTTGTGACGAGTCTCG